>JANSXG010000199.1 GCA_024743075.1 bacterium
CGCCGAAAAGGCCTTCCCATGTCTTGCCGGGGCTCAGCCACGGGATGAGTTTGTGGCGTCCGATGGCAGAGCCGGTGAAGAAAGCGCCGATGTCGTAGCTCTTGGTGATCAGCAGGGTCGCGAGCAGTTCCCACGCGCCGAACTCGCGCCGGATGAGGAACAGAAAGCCGGACATGAGCCCGAGGTAAACGAAGCAGATGAGGGCGACGCCGGTGGCGAGCACGACGCCGGCGGTTGTGCGGTTGCGTGAGTAGAAGATGATGGACCCGAGCATGGCGAGGCCGCCGGCTGAGGCGACGATCGCGATCGAGGTCTGGCTGGAGAATCCGCTCGGGGTGAGCGTGCAGGCGGCGAGGCCGAGCAGCGCGCAGGTTGAGAGCAGGCGTCGCGAGGCTTCGGTGCGGAGGGCACGCATGAGCGGTGCGATCTCCTGGACGGCGCCGAGGATGCCGATCGCGATGAGCGGGAGCAGGATGATGCCCGCGTGGCCGGCCTGGCTCTCCATCCAAACGTCGAGCCAAATCGCGCCGACGAGCAGTGCGATGAGGACGGGGCCGAAAATGAGGCGGTGTTTGAGCACGGGCAAGAGGTTACCGGCAACGGCTCGGGGCAGCGCGGGTTTGGCGTCGGAGAGCGTGCGCACGACAGCACCGCGTCTGGCGACGCGGTGCTGTGCGGGGTTCAGGATTCGATCGAAAGGAGTCGATCAGGCCCGCTTGGGGCGGCGACGCGAGCAGCCGACGATGAGCGCGAAACCGGCCAGAGTGGCGGTGCCCGGCGTGGGAACGGCGCGGGCGATGACGTTTGCGCGGACGTCGTTGTAGTCGTAGTCGCTGCCGGAGCCGACTATGTCTTCGATGTGGAGCGTGCTGGTCCGCATCGAATCGGCGACGGGCGTGATTTCCTTCCAGCCGAACTGGTTCAGGTCATTGGGAGAGTCCGTCCGCAGCACGTAGCGGATGTTTCCGTTCGACTTGTTGCCGCGAAACACCTGGTAGGCGAAATGCAGCACGGTCCCCTGCTCGAATTCTCCGATGGAAACGGTGTGTCCGGGCGCGGTGCCGTGGTTGTCGAACAGGAACTGGCCTATCCCGTACTGGTCCGAGTCGTCGGCGGGGTGCATGATGCCCCCGACTTCGGCTCCCGTGAAGTAGAGCGAGCCGGTCCAGCCCGCACTCTGAGATACGAACGAGACATCGAACGCTCCCGTCTGTTCGACCTGGTACGTGGTGCCGGTGATGACCGACGCGGACGCCCCTGTTGCGGCGCCACCCACGCAGGCGGCGGCGACAGCCGTCTTGATGTACCGCTTCATAGAAATACCTTCCGTGGTTGGAGCCCGGCCTCGGCACAGCGCCCTGCCGCCCGCTCGTGAAACGCGACCGGTCGGCTGGCTTCGACCAACCGCCCCCGCTCGCACTGCGAAGTTCCGATTCAGGGGAGGAGATTCCAAGTCGCTGCGTGGGAGAAACCCGGGCGGGGTTCGGATTGTGCGGGTGCGCCGGGCGGGGATACGGCCGTTGCGCCGCATCGGACGAGGGCGAGACAGGCCCGATACACTGCCCGCACTGACCCGAAACCGCCCTCAGGAGCCCGAAGAGACGATGCCGAGCACCGAGACCATCAACCCGCTGCGCGCGATCAATGAGGAGTTTCAGCAGATCGAGAAGGACATCCGGCTCGGCGGTGGGCTGAAGGCCATCGAGCGCCAGCACGAAAAGAACCGGCTGACGGCCCGGGAGCGGATCGACCTGCTCGTGGATGACCCGGCGGGGTTCACGGAACTGGGGCTGTGGGCGGCCTACGAGATGTACGCCGAGCACGGCGGGGCGCCGGGAGCGGGCGTGGTGACGGGGGTTGGTCAGGTTGAGGGACGGACCTGCATGATCATCGCGAACGACGCGACGGTGAAGGCCGGGGCGTTCTTCCCGATGACCTGCAAGAAGATCATCCGGGCGCAGCACATGGCGCACATGGCGCGGATGCCGCTGGTGTACCTGGTGGACTCGGCGGGCGTGTTCCTGCCGCTGCAGGAGGATGTGTTCCCGGACACGGACGACTTTGGGCGGATCTTCCGGAACAACGCGGTGATCAGCGCGGAGGGGATCCCGCAGATCGCGGCGATCATGGGGTTCTGCGTCGCGGGCGGCGGGTACCTGCCGGTTCTCTGCGACACTCTGCTGATGACCGAGGGGTCGGGGCTGTATCTGGCCGGTCCGGCGCTGGTGAAGGCGGCGATCGGGCAGGAGGTCAGCGACGAGGACCTTGGCGGGGCTTCGATGCACGCGGCGATCAGCGGGACGATCGACTTCAAGGAGAAGGACGACGAGTCGTGCATCAAACGGGTACGGTCGCTTGTGAAAAAGCACGACGGGATGTCCAAGGTCGTCAAGAGCGAGGGTGGTGAAGCGCCGGCGCGCCAGGGTGAGGACATCTACTCCGCGTTCAACGGCGGCGGGCAGTACGACGTGCGCGATGTGCTCGAGTGCGTGGTCGATGGCGACAGTTTCGACGAGTACAAGGGCGAGTACGGCGCATCGATCGTGTGCGGGTACGCGTCGATCGATGGGCGATCGGTCGGGGTCGTTGCGAACCAGAAGATGGTGACTAAGCGAGTGATGGGCGGGCAGGCGCACGGCGGAAAGGGCGGCCCGACGCACTCGGTGAACATGCCCGGCGTGATCTACGACGAGTCCGCCGACAAGGCGGCGCGGTTCATCATGGATTGCAACCAGCGGAAGATCCCGATCGTGTTCCTGCACGACACGACGGGGTTCATGGTCGGTCGCGACTCGGAACAGCAGGGCATCATCCGCTCGGGCGCGAAGATGGTGAACGCGATGAGCAACTGCGTTGTGCCGAAGATCGTGGTCATCCTCAATGCCAGTTACGGCGCGGGGAACTACGCGATGTGCGGTCGGGCGTTTGACCCGTTCATCTCGCTGGCGTGGCCCGGGAGCAAGTGCGCGGTGATGGGCGCAGCGCAGGCGACGGGTGTGCTCGCGATGATCGAGGAGCGCAGCCGCCAGCGCAAAGGCGAGACGATCGATGAGGGCACCAAACAGACGATCCTCAAGGCGGTCGCCGACAGCTACAACGAGCAGCAGGACATCCGGCACGGGGCGGCGCGGGGGTGGCTGGACCGGATTATCGAGCCGCACCGGACGCGTGAGGAGCTGATCGCGGCGCTCGACATGACGCAGAACTGGGATTACAGCCGCGAGTTCAGGACGGGCGTGTTGCAGGTCTGATCGCTACTGCGGCATCGGGACGCCGAGGAAGTCGGCGATGCGCTCGTTGACGTGCTCGGCGTTGGTCCACTGGATGAGGTGGCGGCCTCCGGCGATGGTGATGTCGGCCTCGCGGAGCGTGTCGGGGATGGTGGTGTCGTTCTCGCCGTGGATCTGGAGGATGGGGATCTCGCGTTCGACGGCACGGGCGTCTTCGGCGCTGAGGTTCCAGTCGACGGTGGCGCGACCGCCCCACTGCAGCATCACGGGGTCGAGGGTGCGGGACATCTCGCGGAGCCAGCGGGTCTGCTGCTGGTCGAGTCGGTTGGCTTTGGCGAATCGCGGCGTGATGAGCTTGGCGATGGGCCGGACGAAGGGCTTGGGGACGAGGTTGCCGAGTTTGACCTGACGGACGAACTTCTTCGTGACGGCGTCACGCGAGCGGCAGGCGCTGAGGAGGACGATGGCGCTGGGCAGCGTGATCTCGTGGCCGTCGGAGGCCCGGCGCATGAGCAGGTAGCGGGCGATCTCCATGGCCACCTGGCCGCCGAACGAGAATCCGACGAGGGCGAAGGGATTGTCGAGCAACCCTTCGCGGCGCAGGTGTTCGGTGAAGCGTGCGGCGTAGAGGCGGAGTGGTTCGCGTTTGCTGGTCGGCTCGATCCAAGCGGGGACAATGGAGTGCTCGAACGCCTTGAGCTGCGGGAGGAACAGGTGGAAGTCCGCGCCGAGACCGGGGAGGGGGATGAGGCGGGGAGGCTCGTCGGCGTGCATGGGACGATGGTAGCGGATGGGATCGAGCCGGTTCGCGGACCGGGATCACCCTGACAGACCGCGGGTTCGGCGACTAGGATGCGCCAGCATGGCTGACGAGAAGTACATCCGGATAACCGATGTTTCTCCGCGTGACGGTCTGCAGAACGAGCCCGAGCCGATCCCGACGGCGGAGAAGGCCAAGCTGGTGCATCTGCTGTCGCACACGGGTGTGGACGAGGTGGAGGTTTCGAGTTTCGTGAGCCCGAAGTGGGTGCCCCGACTGGGGGATGCACAAGAGGTGTTCGCGGCGGTCGCTGAGGAGAAGCCGGAAGATCTGGTGTACTCGGCGCTGGTGCCGAACATGAAGGGTCTCGAGCAGGCGTTGGCCGTGAATGAGATCGCGGGACGGACGATCGTGGACAAGGTGAGCGTGTTCACGGCGGCATCGGAGACCTTCAGCCAGAAGAACACGAACGCGACAATCGACGAGACGATCGAGCGGTTCAAGCCGGTCGTTTCGGGGGCGATGGAGGAAGGGCTCGACCTTCGGGGGTACATCTCCTGCATCGTCGCCTGCCCGTTCGAGGGGAGGATCGATCCGGGCGCGGTGGCCGCGGTAACGCGGAAGCTGCTCGATCTCGGGATCCGCGAGATCGATCTCGGCGACACGATCGGCAAGGGCAAGCCCGAGA
>JANSXG010000153.1 GCA_024743075.1 bacterium
CACCCACTGCGCCCCCCTGCTGCACGAAGCGATCGGAACCGGAGCCAACGGCGCGGTCCGCCTGAGCCCCGGCCCGACGACGACGATGGATGAGATCGGGAAACTGGTGGAGGCGGTGAAGGTGCTGGCTGGGAGTGGGGTTGGGGCTTAGCGAAGGCCTCAGCACCAGATGACCGGCGAACGCAGTTCGACGGATACCGTGAAGATCCGCCTTAGCGCGCCAGTGATGAAATCGAAGTCACTTGGAAGGTGCCGCCCGGTGACAACCTCCAACTCCTGGGGTGGAGGGTATTGGAAGTGTCCTCCCAGCATTTCGCTAGCAATCTGGACGCTACGCCCACTTTCCACATCCGTAAATTTGGTTTCTTCGCCGAAAGGCGTTTGCGTCAGCCGTTTCGAGCGGAACACCACTTCCTGCGTTGCTCTCGATCGGATGAAGAGGGCACGCGCATCCAGCCCGATGTCATAGCCGGATCTGCCTCCCAGAACAAAGACTCCGCCATGAGAATCGATCCGCTCGGCGATAAGTTCGCCGTTGGACACCGCGAGTAAACGAACGAAGGTTCCAAGTTCTGATCGCTCAAACGCCTCCAGTTCCAGCAGCGACGCACGGGCCGCGTCGGGCGATGTTGTTCCGCCGTTGACGCGTGGAATCTCGGCCAGCAATACGGGGAAGCGATCCGCAAGACGCTCGAGCTCATCTCGAAACGCAGTCACTCCACCCCAGTTCAAAATGCGCTCGCTCGCGTATTCGCCTTCGTCGTGTTCGCAGGAGGAGTACCTCCAGTCGACTAAGGCCTCGCGATCCAATCTGGGATCGCGATCGTTTACCGCATCTAAGGCGCCGGTCTCAGGATCGCGGAAGATCTCGAATCCCTCAGGCGCCGGCTTGCAGCGTCCTTCTTCCCAGCAACGACATGGAACAAACGCGCCAAGGCCCATTCACTACCCTCCGGTTGATCTCATCTCAACATCGTAGTTCAGGTACTCACTCACATGATGCAGCCGTGCTTCTATGGCTCAGACGGTGTTGTGTGCAGCATGCCCTTGTCGGATGCTCGGGACCCGACGCTTGCGCGTTCGGGCTCGGATCCTTGCGGCGATTTGATTGCCGGAAAGTTCCGGCCGCCCCTCATCCGTGCGCTTCGCGGCCATGTTATCCCGCGAGGGGAGAAGGTGGACGGATCGGTCACATTTCAACTAGTGCTAAGACTACGTAGCAACACACGACGTAGGCCGCGACTGAGCAAGCCGCAATCACAACTGTTGTCAGTGTGAAGTCTCGGGACGAACAACGCCATATGGTCAGATGCAGCGGGAACAACAATGCCCCGACTGAGATGGTGAGGTTCAGTGCCAACCATGCTGGATAGATGGGCGCCTCGATGTCGCGAGAAAGATAAACAAACAAACACGTCGCAACCGTCGCACCTAGCCAAGCCGCAGCCTGAGCGAACACGACGCGACCAATCGGTGCGGGATTTAGACGCTGAGCCGAAACGGCTGATTGATCAGCGATCTGGCTGCGCCGAAGAAGTCGACTCGCTGCTTGATTGGCACTCATCATCAGCAGCCAAAGCGCACTAATTCCGATGGATGCTGGTATCAGATACAGAAACGTGACCTTCGGCATGGCAGCTACCGGCGATTGTTTCGGTCCGGATGACTAGAAACTCGGCGCAGGAGGGCTCAGCGTCGGTCGGTGGGGCCGATGTTGACGCTGGGGCGTCCGTTGGCGACGACGGGGTTGCCTTCGGTCGGGTTGAACGTGACGCGGAGCTGGGTGCGGGTCGGGCGGAAGCGGTCGGTGCCTTTGTCGAGCAGGCTGAGCTGGAACTGGTGGCTCGGGCCGGGGAGGGGGCGGGTGCGGGCGCGGCGGACATCGGCCTCGGAGAAGTTCCACTCGATGACGGGTTGCTCGTCGCGGTCGAGGAGCTCGAAGGTCATGGTGCCTTCGGCGTGGATGGGGAGCGGGAACTCGTCGGGGCGCGGGAAGAGGAACACGTTGACGCTGAAGGTGTCCACGAAGCCGTTGTTGTCGACATCGGCGGGGTACTGGTCGGCGGCGAGGACGACGGTGTGGACCTTGAGGCCCTCGGGGATGGAGACCTCGCGCGGTTCGGGGCGCGGCGGCGGCTGTGGGCCGTCGGCGACGCAGCCGAGGATCGCGGCGGGAACGAGGAGCAGCGCGATGGTGACGAGCGGTCGTACGGCGGGCGGGAGGGTCATAGCGGGAGTTCGAATCCGTCCTGTTCGGGGGCGCGCTGCGCGGGGTCGGGTCCGTTGTCGGTCTGAACGGGCTCGGCGGGGAGCGGGCTCGAACCGTTGGTGCTGGTATCGCCGCCGGACCTGAGGGTGGAATCGGTGCTGATGTCGTTGCGCCGGAGCTGGAGCTTGGTCTCGTCGGGCAGTGAGAGGCGGTCGATCTCCTCGTTGCTGAACTCGAGGAGGTCGGTGTCGTTGGTGATGATGCGCGGCGTGAGGATGATGAGCAGTTCGGTTTTGGTCGTGGTGGTGCGCTCGGTCTTGAAGATCTCGCCGACGAGTGGGATTTCGGAGAGGAGCGGGACCTTGGACTTGCGGGTGTCGAGGAGGTTCTGGATGAGGCCGCCGATGACGATGGTTTCGCCGTTGCGGACGGTGACGGTGGTGTCGGCGCGTCGCTGGGAGATGATCGGCGCGGCGAAGTCTTCGGAGATCTGGATGGTTCGGGTGGTGAGCTGGGAGATCTCGGGGGTGATGTCGAGGCGGACGTAGCCGTCGGGGCTGATGGAGGGCGTGACATCGAGGATGACACCGACCTCGCGGGGCTCGACGCTGGCGTTGAGGTTGCCGTTCTCGGTGCGGTTGGACGAGGTGACCACCCGGATCTCTTCACCGACGGAGATCAGGGCTTCCTCGTTGTCGTTGACGAGGATCTGCGGGCGGGACAGCACTTCGAGGCGCCCCTGGACTTCGAGGGCGCGGATGAGCAGGTCGAAGTCGAGGCTGGCGACGGCGAGGTTTGGCACGCCGATGGCGGTCTGGACGCCGGTGCCGACGGCGGTGAGTGCGCCGCGGAACTCGTCGTTGCCGAAGGGACCCACGCCGAGGTCGATGCCCCACGACTGTTCCTCGTCGAGCGTGACTTCGGCGAGGAGGACCTGGATGAGGACCTGTGCGGGGGCTCGGTCGAGTTCGTTGACGAGGGACTTGACCTTGTCGATGTAGCGCGGGGAGGCGGAGATGATCAGGCGGCTGGAGCCGGGGACGCCAACGACGCTGACCTCGCGTTCGAGCTGGCGGATGATCGAGTCGGATCGGTCCGGCCCGAGGGTCCGCGATATGCGGGCCTGCTCCTGGTCGATGAACTGCTGGAGGGCGACGGAGACGTCTTCGACTCGTGCGTTCTTCAGCTCATAGGCGATCTGCTCGCGCTCGGTGCCGACGAGAGCGTCGAGGCGCTCGATGATCTCTTCGACGCGCTCGAGGTAGATCTCGCTGCCGGAGACGAGCAGCGAGTTGGTGCGGGCATCGACGCCGATGAGCAGCTGCTGGCGTTCGTCGGGAACGGTGGAGAAGGTGAGCTCGCTGCCGAAGTCGGCGTTCTGGTTTTCGTTCTCGCTGTCGGCGCCGTCCACGGTTGAGGGTGCGCTCGAGGGGACGAGGACGAACAGGTTGCCCTGCTGGCGGAGCGAGAACAGGTCGCCGAGGAGTTCACGCATGGCCGAGGCGTCGGCGTTGACGAGCGTGAACATCTTGAACTGGCGGAGGCCTTCGGCCGACGAGTCGAGGTCGTCGATGAGCGACTCGATGAGCAGCATCATGGGCGGCGGCGCGCTGACGACGACGGCGTTGGAACGGAGGTCGGGCTGGATTGAGACCTGCTCGCGGATGGCGGAGGAGACCTCGGCTTCGGTCGGCTTGGCACCGAGTTCGTTTTCGAGGCGGCCTTCGGCGAGGCGGTTGGCGAAGCGGAGGATGGTGCCCTGGCGGGAGGACTGGTTGCCGCCGCCGAGGCTGCGTCCGCTGAGGACATTGTTGAGGAGGCTGACCATCTCGAGGGCGTTGGACGACTTGAGCGGGATGATCTTGATGTCGCGGACGGCGGTCGGCGTCTGGCGGTCGAGTCGCTGGATGAGTTGGCGGATCTCGGCGATGTCGGAGGCGTTGCCGTTGGCGACGATGGCGTTGAGGCGTTCGTCGGCGCGGACGCGGATGGAGCCCTCGCCTCGTGTGCGGTTGGCTTCGCGGACGTAGAGCTCTTCGAGCAGGTCGACCATTTCCTCCGCCGCGGCTGAGGTGAGCGGGAAGACCTCGAAGCCGCCCTCGATGTCGGCCTCGCCGGAGTTGAGCAGTGCGATGAGCTCGCGGATGACGACGAGGTTCTCGTCGCTGGCGGCGACGATGAGCGAGTTGTTGGCTTCGTTGGGCTGGATGGAGACGACATCGCGATCTGCGGGGCGGCCGTTTGAGTTGGCCTCGAGGCGGTCGCGCATGATCTGCTGGATGCGCGGGGCGAGTTGCCGGGCGTCGTTTGCGCCGGCGGAGATCACGGTGATGCCGACGGTCGGGTTGACGTCGGACGAGTCGAGCGTCTTGAGCAGGTTCTCGATGATGGCGAAACTGCGCGGGCTGGTCGCCATGATGAGGGTGTTGGTGCGCGAGTCGGCCTGGACGGTGAGCTGGTCCTCCTCGCGCATGTTCTCGTTGCGGACCTGGTCCTGGAAGAGATCTTCGAGGACGCCGG
Organism: bacterium; assembly: GCA_024743075.1. Taxonomy (GTDB): domain Bacteria; phylum Planctomycetota; class Phycisphaerae; order Phycisphaerales; family UBA1924; genus JANSXG01. Next base: position 4,730 of record JANSXG010000153.1, read on the forward strand.
AGACGCGCTCGGCGGAGGCGAAGCGCAGCGGGTAGACCCGGACGAGCGCGTCGCGCGAGGCGGCTTCGACATCGAGCATCTTCACGAGTTCGGAGACGACTTCGACGTTGGCGGTCGAGCCGACCGCGATGATGGCGTTGAGCTGTTCTTCGGGCAGCACCGTGAGGCGGGTCAGCGGCGCGAAGATCTGCGACTCGGTGAACGAGCCGGGGCGGCCGTCGCCGGGTTTGCCCTGCATGAGGCGAAGGCGACCGACCTGGCGCTGTAGGGCGATCTCGTCGGGGGTGTCGCCGATGCCCTCGATGAGGACCTCGTTGATGGTCTCGGCGATCTTCGCGGCGTCGGCGTGGCGGAGCGTGATGAGTCGGGGCTCGATCCAGTTGGCGGTCTCGGACGAGTCGAGCTGGGAGATGAGCACCTCGGCGAGCGCGACGGCCTCTTCGCGGCCGGCGACGATCAGCGCGTTGGTGCGGTCATCGACGGTGACGGCGATCTCGCCGACGAGGGCCTTACCGGTTTCGGTGGTGGGCAGGCCCGAGACATCGCGGGTGCCGGGGGCACGCTGGAGCGACTCGCCCTGGCTGAAGAGGTCGTCGAGGACGCCGCTGAGACGCGAGGCCGAGGCGTTGGACAGGTGGAAGATGCGGATGATGACCGCGTCGCCTTCCGGCAAGCGGTCGAGCATGCCGACGAGTTCGGTGATCGCGTCGAGGTTGTTCTCGGAGGTCGCGATGATGATGGAGTTGGACTGCTGCTCGGCTTCGACGCGCGTCGGGACGCTGAGATCGATCTTGAGGTCCGGGTCACCGATGCGCTCGGAGGCGATGTTGAGTCGGCGGATCTGCTCGGTGAGCGAGCGGGCGAGTTGGGTCTGCGCGTCGGACGAGGTCGGGTTCAGCAATCGCTCAAGCGAGCCGACGATGCGGTCCGCGGTGGCGAGCTTGAGCGGGATGATCGCCACGCGCTGTTCGGCGCCGAGCGGCTCACGATCGATCGACTCGACGAGGTTGCGGACCGCGGCGAGGTCGGCCTTGCCGGCGAGGATCGCGACGGCCTTGCGGGTGTCGAGGGCGACGGCGGTGACCTGCTCGGAGACGAGGCCGGGGCGGTCGAGGTCCTGCGGGCGGGTGACACCGAGTTCGTTGAGCAGATCGATCGCCTGCTGCGGGCTGATGTTGGTCAGGTCAACGATGGCGAGGTCCTGACCGGGGAGGCCCCGGAGAGGCGCCATGGCGTCGTCGGGGTCGTTGTCGGCGGGCGGCGGGCCGTCGAGTTCGCGGACGACGGCTTCGATCTCGTCGTACAGGCGCTTGGTTGAAGCTATGACGAGGGCGTTGGACTGGCGATCCACCTCAACGGAGAGCGTTTCGCCGTCGCGCTGCGCGGCCGAAGCGAAGGTGGACTGGATGGTCTGGGCGAGGCGGGATGCGGGCTGGCGATAGACCGCGAGGACGCGGGCGGTGGTGCGTGCGTCGTCGCCCTGCTCCTGCAGCGATTCGGCGAGCTGCCTGATCTGTTCGAACTCCTCGTCGGAGGCGCGGACGATCAGGCTGTTGGAAGTGGCATCACCGAGGATGGTGATGCCGCGGCGGGCGTTGTTGCGTCCGCGCTGGTTGCCGGAGTTGTCGAAGAGGGCACGGAGGGACTGGGCGATCTCCTGCGCCTTGCCGCTGTCGAGCGCGATGATGCGCGGCTCAGGGAGTTTGGAGTACTCGGGGACATCGATCTGATCGATGATCTGGCGGATGCGCTCGAGGTCTCGCTTGCCGGCGGAGACGACGAGGCTGTTCGTGAGCGGCTCGGCGCTGACGGAGACGACTTCGTTGCTGTTGATGAGAAGCGCCGGGGCGTCGATGAAGGATTCGCCGAACGGCGATTGATTCCCTCGGCCACGGTTGGCGGCGGCGCGCTGACGCTCGCGTTCGAGTTCGGCGCGGAGCGGCGCATCGAACGCGGCCTGGATGGCTTCGGCGACGGATGATGCGTCGGCGTGATTGAGAGCGATGACTTCGAGCCGACGCGAGGCGTCGTACTCTTCAGAATCGAGTTTGGCGATCAGTTCCCGGATGCCTGGCCACTCGACTTCGGCGGCGGAGATGACAAGCGAGTTGGTTGTCGGGTCGGCGGTGATGGAGACGTTGCGGGCTTCGGGGGTGTCGGCGGCGGAGGCGAAGGTGCCGTAGAACACGGAAAGCGCTTCGCGCACCTGTGCGGCGTCGGCGAATTCGAGTGCAACGAACTCGGTGACGCGGTCCGATTCGGGCTTGACATCGAGTTGGGCGATGAGTTTCTCGATCTCCACGAGCTGGTCGGCGGTCGCTGAGATGACGAGTGTGTTGTCGCGGCGGGAACTCGTGACGGACGGTGACGGAACGCCCTGAGCACGCGGGAGTGACGATGCCAGGCGGTTGAGCGCGATCGAGACATCGGTCGAGAGGGCGTTCTCGAGTTTGACGATGCGGTATTCGATGGCGCTGACGGCGGGCTGTTCATCGAGGGTCGCGATGAGGTCGGCGACGACGCGCATGGACTTCTCGTCCGCCGTGACGAGCAGCGTGTTGGACCGCTCATCGGCGGTCACGGATGCGCGGACGACGATGGGGTTGCCGTCGGCGTCGAGGACGCGTTTGGCGTCGCCGTCGCGCTCGCGGTTGCGGCGCGATGCCGAGTCCGTGAGACCGAGCGATTCGGTGATGGTCGCGGCGACCTCGCGGGCGCGAGCGGACTCCAGCGAGAACGTCTTGAGTTGGACCACTTCACCGGCAGGTTCGGTGTCGAGCTGCGCGATCAGGCCTTCGACCTGCGGGAAGAGTTCGGTCGGTGCCGAGACGATGATCGAGTTGGTGC
>JANSXG010000181.1 GCA_024743075.1 bacterium
CGAGGGGCGACACACCCTCGCTCCGCAGGGAGAAGCACCATCCGAACGCCGACCGGCGCAGGGAATCTGAAAAATTTTGGCACACGGGCCCCGAGGAGCACCCGGCTCCCGGGCGAGCCGAGCACTCCAGGCGGGCTGCGCTCGCCCCCGGGGCAGACAAGAATCAAGAGAACCGGCTTGGTTACCGGTCCTGAAACGGACGCCGAACTTCACCCCACCCCACAATTCGTCTTGGAACCTCGCAGACTCACGATACCCTTGAGTTGGAGGGCCCCCGGATGAAACCAGTCAAGCACCTCACCGTTGCTTCCGGACTCTGCATCGCGCCGTTCGCACTGGGCGCGCCGGTGTTCTCGGTCGCCCCCGGAGGACCGTCCGGGCTCGATCCGGACAAGATCTATATGGCCGGGCCCGGTTCACCAACGCCCGTCGGCGGCGGGGCGGGCTCGGGGCTGGGGATGCCCGGCGACGACCTCGACGGCCTTTCATCCGGCATCCCCGACGAGGAATGGGTCTTCTGCTGGGCGGTGGCACCGGGATCGACCGGCACCCGCACAGCAGTCATCCGCGGCCCGCTCCCTCCCTTCGATCTCAATAACCAGGCCGCGAACAACCAGCAGTCCGGCGACGGCTTTCTTTCGACGGAAGCGTGGGACCGACTCGGACCGGTGCCGTCGCTCGGACTGGGCTTCTTCACGAACGTGCTCGCCATCAACCAGGGCGGTGACTATTTCACGACCCTTGGCCTGCTGCCCGATGTCGACCCGAACGTCTCGGTGCCGGGCGGGACACCGCTCGACGATCTCAACGCCGAGATGGACCCGATCGACCCGGATCTGCCGATCCCGCCGATCTACTTCTCGGTCTCCGGCAATTCGCCCTCTCTGGGTACGCTCCCGCCGAGCGCCATCCCGTCCGGCGCGGACATCTTCTTCGATCCGGACCCGACCACGGGTGGCGATGAGATCCTCTACGCAGCGGGCCAGCAGCTCGGACTGATCATTACCCCCGACCCCGCAGTACGCGACGACATCGACGGCCTGTCCGTACACGACACGATCCCCGACGGCATCTTCGACCCGCTCGCCGGAGAGTTCGTCATTTTCTCGCTCCGCCCGGACTCCCCATCGCTTGATCTGCTCCCGGCGAGTCCGGCAGACATCCTGATCTTCGACATCAAAGGCCTGCGCGTACTGGCCCAAGGCATCGACATGGGACTCGCCGACGGCGACGACATCAACGCGCTCCGGGCCATGCCGCTGATCGGCCCCGATGTCGCCTCGACGTTCGAGGCGGTCTTCGCTTCCCCCGATTGCCCCGGCGACGCCAACGGCGACATGGTGGTCAATCTCGAGGATCTGAACATCGTCCTCGCGAATTTCGCCAAAGGCCCGGAAGGAGACGTCAACGGAGACGGCGTGGTCGATCTGGCCGACCTCAACCTCGTGCTCGGCCACTTCGGCGAAGAATGCGTCGATCCCGCCTGAGCGCGCAAGACGGCCCGCGCCTCGAGAGACGCGGGCCGTTTCGTGCCGTGTGCACGGTGAGTGCGATCAGCACCCGAATCCAAACCGTGACAGCACGATGTTCAGGTCCTGCAGGTCCACGACGCCGTCGCCGTTCACATCACCCTCGCAGGGTCCCTGCTCGTTCTGGAACATCTGCCAGCTCTGCTGCTCGACCTGCGAGCCCTCGTTGAACCCGTCGTAGGTCACGATGAACGTGAAGCCCGGCTCGGGAGGAAGGGGCAGGTTGGTGAGTTGCAGGACGTCACCGGGCAGGATCATCACACCCTCGGGGTTGTGGAACTCCGGAAGGATCGCATCCGGCGGCAGCGGCTGGGCGAGGTCGATCGCCATGTCGATCGGCAGATCGATGATCGTCGGGTCAGGACTCACGAACACCTGAACGTTGCGAACCAGCTCCGGAAAATCGGTCTCGTTGGTCATGACCAGCGCGTTCCCGGTGTCCCCGCCTGGCAGCGTCGCCGCACAGAGAGCCTTGTTGACGTCGACGTCTCGTCCCCACCCGTTGAAGTTCACATTGCCGTCCTGCGTGATGTGAACCTGGACCCGTTTCGCCTTGCTGCCAACAAAGCAGACCCGCCACTTGATCTTCTGGTTGTTTGCCTCGTCTTGATCCGAACCGTACGACACGCGTTTGCTGCCGCCATGATTGTTCGAATTCGTCCAGTTGATCTCGGTCTCTGTGCCGTCCGCGTTGATCTTCCACACCTTCACGCTCTCGATCGCACTGCCGCTGCCGAGCCGCTGGAGGTGGAAGTCCCGCATGTTTCTCTCGCCCGCCGGGAAGGTCGAAAGATCGATCGTCCCGCCGGCACAGTTCTTGACCTGACCTAAGCCGATCGGTGCCGTGACAGCGATCAGGGTGGTACCGGCCAGAACCGCGAGAGTGGAACCCTTGAGCGACTTCTTGATGGTGTTGGTGAACATGACGTGCTCCTTCGTGCAGTGGCGGTCTCTGCCGCCGTCCTTGTGATTCGTGGTGTCCTCGACACCCTCCACACACAGAGCGATATCCACCTCGCCCACTCACGCGGTTTACAAAGAATTTCTCGATTCCCATCCCCTACCGCTATACTGGACGTTCGTGGAGACGCCCGCACCGTTCAGCACACTGCTCGCGAACGCCCGCTCGGGCGACGACGCGGCCCTCGCGGCACTCCTCGAACGGATCACGCCCGAACTCCGGCGCCGGATCATCCCGCGGATCGGACCACGCTACCGATCGTCCATCGACGAGGACGATGTCCTGCAGGTCACGTTCATCGAGGCGTTCATCCGGTTCCCGGCGTTCGAGGATCGCGGCGAGGACGCGTTCATGTCCTGGCTGCTGCGTATCTCCGAGAACAATCTCCGCGATGCCATCCGCGCGCTCGAGGCGGCGAAGCGCCCCAGCCCGAGTGCCCGCATCCGGCGCGGCGCCCAGACCGACTCCTACGACACACTCATCGACGCCATCGGCGCGACGCGCACGACACCGAGTCGCGTCGCCGGTAAGGACGAGGCCGTCGAGCACCTCGACACCGCCATAAACAAGTTGCCACCGGATTACGCGGAGGTCATCCGTGCACTCGACATCGAGCAGCGCCCCGCCGATGAGGTCGCGATGGCGATGGGCCGGTCCACCGGAGCCGTGTACATGCTCCGCTCACGCGCCCACGACGCGCTGCGCAACGAGCTCGGTTCCGCCTCACAACTCTTCAGCTTCGAGGGTTGATCGTGTCCGAATCCGGTGAATCGAACCAGTCCGGAAGCGATCAGGACCTCGTCGCCAAAGCGCTCGCCCAAGCCCGAGCCGCGCGCGGGCAGGGGCACGCCGCCAAGCTCGACGCCGCGAGCATCAAGATCCCTGGCTACACCATCCTGAGCGAGATACACCGGGGCGGGCAGGGCGCCGTCTACAAGGCCGTCCAAGACGGCACACGCCGGACGGTCGCCGTCAAGCTGATGCTGCGCGGCGCCTTCGCCGGCGATCGCGAGAGGGCCCGGTTCGAGCGAGAGATCCGTGTGCTCTCGCAGATCCGCCACCCCGGTGTCGTCTCGATCTACGAGTCCGGCGAGGCCGACGGGCGCGTCTACTTCGTCATGGAGTACGTCTCGGGCAAACCGCTCGACGACTACCTGCGACAAGCCGCGCTCCCGGTTCGAGATCGGCTCGACCTGTTCGCACGGGTCTGCGGGGCGGTCCACGCCGCCCACCTGCAAGGCGTGATCCATCGCGACCTCAAGCCGGACAACATCCGCATCGATGCCTCGGGCGAGCCGCACATCCTCGACTTCGGCCTCGCCAAGGTCGCCGGCTCACTCCCCGACAACACCGACGGCCAGCCGGTCATGATGACCATGACCGGCCAGTTCGTCGGCTCGCTGCCGTGGGCGTCGCCGGAGCAGGCCGAGGGCGTCGCGTCGCGGATCGATATCCGCACAGATGTGTACTCCCTGGGTGTCATTCTCTATCAGATGCTGACCGCTCGGTTCCCGTACACGGTCGAAGGCACCACTCGCGAGGTCCTCTCGTCGATCGCCGAGGCCAACCCGCAGCGTCCTCGGTCCCTCGACCGATCGATCCCCGCCGAAGTCGAAACGATCGTCCTCCGCGCGCTCGCCAAGGACCGCGAGCGCCGGTACCAGTCCGCCGGCGAACTCGCTCGCGACATCCAGCGATACCTGGGTGGCCAGCCGATCCTCGCCCGTTCGGACAGCCTCCCCTACGTCCTGCGCAAGACGCTCAACCGACACCGCGTGGCCGCCGCGACCGGGGCGATCGTCCTGCTGCTGATCGTCGGCTTCGGCGCGGGCATGACCGTGCTCTGGAACCTCGCATCCAATCGAGGCGATGCGCTCACCGTTGCCCTCCAACAGCGAGAAGCCGACCTGGACTACGTCCTCGATGTCATCTTCGGAGAAGGCGATCTCCGCCAGTTCGCTCGCGACCGATCCGTCCGCGATGTCGTCGAAACGCTTTCCGAAACCGCGGACGATCGGTTCGCGTCGGACCCGATCCGGCTCGCCACGCTGCACGAGATGCTCGGACGATCGTTCCGGGCTTTCGATCAACCCGATCGTGCGGAGGACCACCTCCGACGAGCCCTCGACCTGCGGAGCGATCTGCACGGCCCGGACCATGAACTCACACTCGGCACCCGCAACACGCTGGCCGAGGCTCTCAAGGACCAGGACCGGTTCCAGGAAGCCGCGGAGCACTACCATCAAATAGAGACCGTGCTCCTGAACCAGAAGCCGACGGGCGCGCAGGCGCGTCGGCGCCTCGCATCGGTCATGTCGAACCGGGCTCGATTGCTGGAGCGGATGGAGCGTTGCGTCGAAGCCAACGCGATCATGCAGCGGTCCATCGGCCTGCTCGCGAGCGATGCGAGCGACGAAACTTCGCGCCGACTCCTGCTGTTCGCCCGGGGCCACCGCGCTGGGCTGGACGCGAAGATGGGTCAGTGTCAGCGAGCCATGCGCGAAATGCGTAGCGTCCACGAGGGCATTCTCGATGCATTCGGCCCGACGCACCCGGCCGCGATGACCAGCGCAATCAAGCTAGCCGGGCTCCTTATCGATGCCGGTCGCCCCGAGGAAGCCGCCGAAATCCTCGAGGCACTCCCGTCGCGCGAGGACGTGACCCGACTGCAAGCCCGCGCGCTGGCAAGCCGCGGTGATCTCGACGCCGCGACGGAACGCCTGAGAACGCTGGAGCAGACCCCGGAAACCCGACTGCTGCACGCGCAGATCCTCGTGCACCGCAATCAGTCAGAGAACGCGAGCGCGGTCCTGGACCTGATCGACGAGAACGGACTCTCGGATCTGCAGCACTTCAATCTGGCAATCCTGAGGGCCCGGGTCGATCAGTCCAGCGCTGAGCGTCTGCGGGAACTGGCCCTGCGCGCGTTCGGAGCCGATGCACCAGCACTGCACTTCGCGACCGGGCTGGACGCGGCATACCGGGCACAAACGCCAGCGCAGCTCAGCGAGGCGGCTGCCGAACTGGAGTCCATCGCCGCCGGACTCGCCCGCGAATGTGGCCAGCACCATCGGTGGACGGTCGAAACGCGCTTGCTTTGGGCGGGAGTGCTCGAGGAATCCGGCGATTCTGCCGCCGCACGGTCTCTGCTCGACCCCA
>JANSXG010000269.1 GCA_024743075.1 bacterium
CATTGCCCTCGGAGTCTGGGCCCTCGGGCACTCGTTAGTCGAGACCCCCGAGGCCGCCTCTCTCCTCACGATCGCCTGGTGGGAGGCAAGCCTGATCGGCACGCTGCTCGGTCTCGTCGGACAGGGCGGCGACCTCATCGCATCGATGTTCAAACGCGATGCCGGCGTCAAGGATTATTCCAAAGCACTGCCCGGTTTCGGCGGCATCATGGACGTCATCGATTCGCCGCTGCTCGTTGCCCCCGTCGCGTTCTGGGTGTTCCTCGCGGCCACCGGCCAGTAACCCGCTCGGACCCTCGGCGACCCCACGAAACATCACCGGAATCGCCGGTAAACAGCGCCTCCCGCCCCCGTCAAGCCAAAGCCGGTGCTATACTTAACCATCGAGGCAGACGAGGAGTACTACATGGGCGTAACCACCCAGTTGTTGAAACTGTACCGGGTAGACCAGCGATTGGACGGTCTCAAGAGCCGTCTCCGCTCAGCGGAAATCTACCTCAAGGCACAGGATCGCAAGCTCGCGGAGATCGATGAGAAACTCAAGTCGCTCAACGCCCAGGTCCGCCAACTCGAAGCCACCGCCCACAACGACGAAAACGAGACCAAAGGCATCGACGACCGCGTTGCCATGCTGCGCGAGCGGATGAACAACGCGAAAACCAGCAAGGAACACTCCGCGACCCTCGTTGAAATCAACACACTCAAGGCCGACAAGAGTCTTATCGAAGACCGCGCCATCGGTACCTTGAACACGCTCGACACGCTCCGCGAGCAACTCAAGGCTCTCGAGGCAGAGAAGGCCGCTGTCGAGAAGGTGCGCACCGTCGCCAAGAACGACCGTGACACCCGCGAAGCCGAGATCAAGGACCAGCTTACGGCCCTCGAGAAGGAGCGTGAGCAGGTCGTCGCCGACGTCCCCGCCTCCGCGCTGTCGATCTACAACGACCGCATGGAGCGCAACGACATCGAAGACGTCATGTCCGCCGTGGTCGAAGTCGATCGCCGGAACATGGAGTACACCTGCGAGGTGTCCAACACCATGCTCCCCGTCGAACTCGTCAACCGGCTGCTCTCCAAGTCGGAACTCGTGCAGTGCCCGACCAGCGGCGCGATCCTCTACATGCCCGAAGACCTGCGCGAGTCTATGGAAGCCGCCGCAGAGAAGCGCCGCAAAAAGCGCGAAGTCAGCGTCTGAGCGCGATCCCGCGGTCTGTCCCAACCGAATACTGGCCGACGCCGCCCGCGTTCAATCCGCGATCGCCGACATCATCGCGTAGCCCGCGTACCGGCGCTCCACGCCGCGGTTCGGGAGCGGCGTGACCCAGATGTACTTCACGCGCGTGTCGTTCAGTTCATCCGAAGGCCCGAGCCCCAGACGTTCGGCCAGAACCGCCTGACCCCGCTCGATCGTCGCGTTCCGAGTGCTCGCGAACGAATCGCCCAGCACCTCAACACACACCCAGATCCGGCCTTCGGAACGGCGAACCCCGTCGAACCACCACTCCGGGCGACCGTCGGTGCGTGCCGGTGTGTCTTCGACTTCATTCTCGACGATCTTCGTCGGCTGCTCGACTTCCTCGATCAGCGGAGCCTCAACGCGCTCGACAGTCGTGCTGGGCTCGACCTCCAGGACGTCTGATTCCGGCTCGGTCGACGCGATCGGGACCGTCGGGGCTTCGGCCATGCCCTGCAGGTACACCGCCAGCGCCAGCACCTCGCGAGGGTAAAGCGTTCCCTCGTAGCTCGGCATCACACCGCTTGAGTACCCCTTCGCGATCAGCGAGTCCGGGCGCATCAGCGCGACATTGATGTAGTCGAGGTCCATCAGCAGAGCCGACCGTCCCTCAACCGCACGCATCGTCCCGAACGCGTTTACCAGGTCCGGCCCGACCGGATCCTCGGCCCCCGGACCGTGACACTCGATGCACCCGCGACTGCGAAACAGCCGAGCCCCAAGCACATCCAGCGGCAACCCTTCGGCAGGACCGAACGACCGCGCCGCCGCCGCCACGCTTGAGTCCGCGAGACGCCGCAACCGAAAGGCGCTCGCCGCATCCACCTGAATTATGACCGCCTCGTTCGAGGCGTCGGTGCCCTCGGGCTCGACCGAGGCCTGCTCGCCCGACGAAGAGCAGCCCCACACGCCATGCAGCACGACACC
>JANSXG010000081.1 GCA_024743075.1 bacterium
CTCATCGATTCCCGAGAGGTCTTCCCGCAGACCTCGGCGCACCATTGCTATGCGGCCTTCAACTTGCCTCACGAGGTCCAACTGACCGTCCTCAATCACCTTGTCTCGGAGCTTCACCAGCTCAGTAATCTCCTGCTCCGCTTGCTTGCGTGCCTGAAGACGCTGCACCTCGAAGGTCAACCCGTCGCGCTGCGCGGCTGATAGCTGTCGCGCTGCATCGACCTCGCGCAACCTATCGTTGACCGACCTTCGGTACTGGCTGATGAGTGCACGAGTCTGAGCGTTTGCTTCCTGATCAACCTGCGAGGCTTGGCTCTCGAGTTCTGCAGCTTTGCTCCGATTCCCGACCGGGTCTGTGGGAATGCCGATCGCTGTTCCCAAGTTCCCGATCACACCGAACTCTTCGGCCATGATCGCCCGACCGCGCAGCTGCGACGCCTTCTCGCGCAACGCCTTCGCTCGATCTCGGAGCGGATTGACGGTGTTCTCGATCTGCTCGCCCAGCGTGCTCCCGGCCCCGCGGTCCGCCCGCAGTTCTCGCAACAGCGCCTGAGTTTCAGAACGATTACGCGCCACCATCTCCGCCGACTCGCGGGCCGCGTTGCGGGCCCGCTCCCAGCCGACCGCGATGCCGGTCACCGCGCCGAGCAGGAGCGACGCTGGCCCGATGATGCCTGAGACGACGGCGGCTGTAGCCCCAAGGGATCCTGCGAACTTTCGGACTCCCATGGTCTTTCTCTCGATGGAAGTTCCGAGAGAGTTCAACGCCCGGTCGGCTTTGGTGCGGCTGTTCTCGATCGCTCGATCGAATTGGCGAGTGTTGGCCCCTACGGACCACATGATGTCGGCGCGTTGGTTCATGGTCGCTTCCTGATCTTCTGCGCGAGGTGCTCATTCGATCGGTTACTCGGGCCCGGATCGGGCACGCCTTCGACCAGATCCCGGCCCGGTCCGACTCGCGACACGCGAGTTCGGTGCGGCTCGTGCCGCGTGTTCTGAAAAGGGCGCCGCCGCTGCATCTCGACGGCGCCCGCACGGAGGCTCCGGGAGGAACTCAAGAAAACTCCCGGGGCCGGAACAAGAAAACTCCCGCCGCGGCTGTCGCCGAGACGGGAGCCAAGAAAAACACCACCGCTACTCAAGCGATTGGAAAGGAACTGGCTTTGCCGATTCGGCCTCCACCTCGGACACAAGGTCATCGGATGCGGCCAGGTCGGCTTGCGCTTCTTCAAGCTGCGCCTGCAGGGCTTTGATTCGCTTTGCATGGTCGACGCCAGAGGGACGATCACCCTTGCCGAGATCCACGTCGGTGTACCCCTGCTCGAAGCACCAACTCAGGAAGATCCGAGCTTCTTTCTGGGCCCGCTCAATCCTCGACTCGTTCCACTCGTCAGTGGCCCACCTGTCGATCTTGTCGCGTGAGCAGTCGGCTAGTCGAGTTGCGCCGAGGTCTTCGAAGACCGTGGCGATCATCTCGTTCCGCCGTTCGAGCTGCTCGCCATGATTCGTCTTGGAGATGTGCTGGATGAACTCAGCGATAAGGTCGGGCACCGTGGTGGTCGTGCCTTCGACGAGCTTCTTTGCGGCGCCGAGTTGGTCCTCGATCGACGCAACGGTGTTCCGCTGCCGGCGATTCTCCTCACGGACCGCGTCGAGGATCTGCTCAATCAGAGGGATAGGGAGCGACGCCTCGTCAGCCAACTCACGGTATCGCCGAAACTCGCTGTGGTTTCGAGTGGCATCCTGAGCCGCCTTCTTGATCAGGTCATCGAATTGAGCGATGGCAAGCTTCTTCGACTCCTTGTGCGCGTGCTCCAACCGTCTCGACTCTCTGAAAGCCTGCATGCTCTGATCCGAGATCGAACGGTAAGTGTCGCGCTTTGATCGAGTCTTAATCATCTCGACCATGCGATCGAGTTCGGCCTGATTCACCCCGGCCTCGGCCATGATCGCGGCAGTATCGTCGACCGACACCGTCGAATCACCTGGCCCAAGTGCGATCGAGACCGCCAGTTCCCAGAGCTTGAACCGTGCCGCGTTCTGCATCTTGGATCGGCGCAGGGCGAGTTGAGCGCTGATCGCCGAAGGGTTGGCCTGCTCGTTCTTCTGGTTCCGGCCGGTGAGTCGGTCGAGGATCGACGGACGCTTCTTTGTGCTCGCTGCCATGGTGCCTCCGTGGGGTGTTCGTGCTTGGTCGGATGCCGTGGGGCGATCAAACGCCCTTGAGCAGCCCGAAGTCTTCGATCTTGGTTTCGAGGTAGTGCAATGGGTTACGCCCGCGGGCGAGTGTCGCCTTCGCGAACAGACCGAACGACCGCGCGTTCTTGAAACCGGCGAGCTGTGCGGCTCGCTTGAGCTTCGGGTTGAACTCGTAATCGACCGCGGGGTCACTGCTGAGCCGGATGTCGTCGAGACCTCCCTTGAGCGCGACTTCGACCACGGACAACAGCGCGTGCCGCCCGCTCAGTTCTGCGTTCTCACATCGGCGGATGAACCAATGCTTATCGCGGCCCATCTCTGAGAGCATGGCGCGGATCCGCGGCTCGCGCTCGTAGTCGTAGGCGAAGTTTCCGGTGAGCTTGACTCCGCAGGCTTTGCGGGCGAGCTGCTTCTGCTTTGCTGTCGGCATGGTCATGTTCTTTCGGGAGCGGCCCGGCGTTCGGACCTCGGTGACGGATTCACGCGCCCGCCAGCTCCCTCGGCGCGTGCTCCCATCATGGCCACGGTTCAGCTCGCCGGAACCGCCTCTGATGGCCGTGAGGAGGTTTGAGGGTGTTCTGAGGGTGTGGTGAGTAAGAAATCTGCAATCTGCTCGACCGTCAGGATGCCCACCGCGACCAGGTCGTGCGGGTGGGCGTAGACCTCGCCGCTGCATCGAGCGTGTCGTACGTGGCGAATCCGAAGCCGCCGGAGCAGGTTGTCTGGCCGGTTCTCGTTCGTTGCCGACTTGATGTACCTGAGCGGTATCGTCGCCCATGTCGGTCGAATGACCTGGCCCGCGATCCCGAGCGCCGTCCGTGCAGATCGCATGCGATCGACCACGCAAGCCGAGATCAGCCGGTCGGTTCGGAGCACCTCATCGATCCGGCACCGGCACGTCGTCGCCGCATCACACAGGCGCCCAGCATCGAGACCATCGAGCACGCGATCGACAGCATCGAGCGCCGCCTGCGCCGTCGACACCCAGGCGTCGCGGTCATCGGCGACGCGGTATCCGTCGTCGGTCGGACGCCAGCTCGCCACCAGCGCGGCGAGTCGGTCGAGGCATGCGACCGCGACCTCGATCCGATCTCGCATGGCTTTGGTGATTGGGGCGTCAGTCATCGCTCACCCTGTCCGCAACTTGATTTCAACGGTTGTGGAATGCAAAACCGGCCCTCACAGCCCAGAAACTGATTTACTCGCGATGAAATCAGTTCCAGACAACTCTTTCTCTCGCCGTTTGCGATGAAAAAACCCCGACGACGGCGACCCCCCTGGGGAGGACCCGAACCGGGGGGGAGGGGGTGCGGGCCGCCTTTCTGGCCTCTCAGCCATGATCAGAGCCTTCCGGCTGTCGGTTGCCCTGTTGCTCATTGCTGATCTCGCGAAGAGCGTCAGCTCGCGCCAGCAAGTGGGCAGACTCCTTGCTCAGCCGCGCTCGGATCTCAGGCGTCGAACGCGCCGCCAGTTGCTCAAGCGCCTCGGCTCTCGAGACCATGCGATCGGCGTGGCTGTGTAGCGAAAGATTGAGAAGCTGGCGGTCATTGATGTCTCTCGTTGCGATCAGCATGCCGCGCAGAATGCTGTCGACAGCGCCCGCCTGAGTCGCACGGTAAAGGCGCTCAAAGTCGTCGAACGGCAAGCCGATCAACATCTCGCGCGCTTGCTCAGCAAAGTCAGCCGCGAGCGCTTCAAGGTCAGGTTTCTTTGGGTCATGGGTGCTCATGCCGGCACCGCTTTCCGCTGCTCGACGCGACGCGCGATCTTGCCAGCGCCACCCGCCGTCGGCTTCGTGCTCCCGAGCTGCTCTGCGACCCAGTCAACGATGTACGGTCCGAAGTGCTTCCGAGCCAGACCATTCCGCTCTGCCCGCAGAGCACGCTCTCGCGGCTCCCAGTCGCCTCGGGCCTCCATTTCCTCGCGGAACTCGTATCGCTCCTGTGTCGCCTTCACCGTGGCGATACTCGACATCACCAGGTTGAGCATGGTCGTCGCGCCGATCGCAGCAAGGGCTTTGTCGATCGATAGCGGCTCGCCTGCATCGTGCCCGCTTAGGTCGGCCAGGTGGTCTACATCGCGCCTCATGGCTTGCTCAGCGTCGAGCATTGCCCGCTCGCGGTTCCGCAGGGTGCCGCCCGTCGACGGCGCTGAGCTCCCCTGGAGCTCGTTGACGATCAGATCGGCGAGCTTGTTGAGGCTCAGCCGTTTGTCGAGCTTCCCGGCGCGGAAGAGGACCCGTAGGACGTCAACGATCCGCTTCTGTGCCTCTCCGCTGCCCTCGTCGGCCCGCTTGTAACGCAGTACAAGGCGCCCGCACAGGCGTCCGGTTTCGCTGTACTCAACCTCGGAGAACGCCCACGTTCCCCGTCGGTGCGGCATGAGCCCGACCAGAACCTCGAGCACAGGCTCGCCGGCCACATACTCCGAGTGGTTGTCTTCGCAGAGCCGCTCTCGCTCGGGCTCGATTCGGGGCGTGTGGCCGGACGCTGCGCGTCGGCTCGCTTCGGTCGTCGTCGTCATAGTTCGGTCTCCTGCCGCGCGGTCTCCGCGGGGCTTGTTGAAGTGCGGGCCGAACGCCGGCCCGTCGTCGATTGGTTGAATCACGATGCACTTCCTCCGAGCCCCGCCGCTGCAGCCGCTGCGCTGCTCATCGCGGGGCGTTTCTTCCGCCGCTGCTCGTTCTCCGCGTGCTCGGCGTCCCAGTCGCCGGCCTCGACGATGCGGGCGATGTACGCACCGACGTTCCCCGTCGCCTTGCTCGCGCCGTACGCGACCAGTGCGGGGAGATCCTCGGGATCTCTGTGGTTGTGGAGCACCCACAGGTCCGCCAGCTTCCGCACCTGGTTCGTGTACGGTCGCCAGATCCGGCGTCCCGTCGTCGGGTCGATCTGCTCGTTGAGAATGTCGATTGCCCGATGGACCGCGTCCTGGTCAATCTCTGGTTGTGACTTGGGGTACACCGTCTGCGCGCCGCTGCTGCTGCTCTTGAGCAAACCAGTTTCAGACAAACCAGATCTATTACTGGATGATGGGTGCGCCAGCGCACCCACCCCGGGAGCGCCAGCGCTCCCACCCTTGGGGCGCCCGCGCTCCCAGTTGGCCTGCTCACCGGGTGCGCGAGTGTTCCCAGTTGACTCGGTACTGGGTGCGCCAATGTCCCCAGTCGCATCGGTACTGGGTGCGCCTGCGCTCCCAGTTTGGGGCTCTGCAACGAGGTAGCGGCGACGCCTCGCGCCCTGCCGCCCGTCGTCTAGGTCGATGATGATGCCCGCTCTGATCAGCGAGGCTGCGGCCCGCTTCACGCTGTCGCGCTGCGATCCAAGTTCGTCGGCGATGCGTGCGTTCGTCGTAAAGGTGCAGACCGTGCCGTCCTGCTGTCGGCGAGTGAATCGACCGATGATCGCCGCGACGCGCAGCTCTAGCATCGTGATCTCGCCGGCGAGCACCAGATCCCAGAGATAGCGAGGCACCGCTTCGAACGGTCCAGGCACGCGCTCGCCCTGCTCGACAATCCACGCCGGTGGCGTTTCTACATTGGGCGTTCGATCGCTCATGCGAACTGCGCCCTTCTATCCGCGCGGATCGTGCGGTATGCTTTGCTTGTTGTCGTCGGGCTCTGCGCGGTTCGCCCCGCCAGGCCCATTTCCATCCTTGGCATGGTGCTTCGGCTCCTGCCGGGCGTTCGCCGCCGGGCAAGTCTGTTGTCGTGAAACCCCGGACGCCGCCGTTTCCGACGGGCCGGGGTGAAAAGTGATTCGGTCAGCCGCTGATCGCCTGCTCGGCTTCGAATTCCTTGGCACCTTCGAAGAAACCAGCCGCGTCCATCGCGCCCATCGCGAACGCGCAGAGGCGTTCACCGGTTCCGCATTCGTCCGGGCACCACCGAAGCAACGGAGCAGCGTCTTCCTCACTCGGCCGACAGAACTCTCTGATCGACGAACAGGCTTCGTCGAGGATCCGCTTCTGATCGTCGCTGGCGTGGTCGATTACCCAGGCGAAACCCTCGCGATACGCGTCGCGCTGCGCCGGGGTGTAGGTCGGGAGAATGACTCGAACCTGAAGATCGCACGGCGGAGCGGTCGGTCGGAAAGCCTGAACAGTCATCGTGTCACCTTTCGAGTGTGGCCCATCGGGGGCCGGTTGAGTTGGGAAGCCCGAGCGCCCCGCGTCCAGGGCGTCTCGGGGAGTCCGGCGGGAGTGGGTGCGCCTTTGCCGCGCGCGCCGCCGGTGGAGGAGGTCGATCAGGCTTTTGCCAGGCGATCGCGCACGCGACGCGAAGCAGCTCGCGACTGACTCTCACGAGCGGAGCCGTTGGCGAGGTTCGCGTTCCGCTTGCGACGGAAACGCTGGAGGGCTTCGACGGTGGTGAATCGCTGCCCGCACTCGGTGAACGATTCGAGAACGACGCCGTCGGCGCCCGAGTCGATCCACCGGTAGGCGACGCTGATGTGCACGCGTTTCAGCCAGTGTTTCGGAACGCTGGTGAGGGTGATGATCTGCTCGTTCCGCGCCCAATGGTCGTCCGCCAATCCCGACCGGATGAACTCAGGGTTGACGTTGCTCGGCGTTTCGACGTTGACTGGGTCTTTTGTGGATGCCATACCCCGAAGGTATTGACGCGATGACGGCCCGCAATGGCTTCAAACGCGGGTCTGTGAACATTTCCGGAACTCCGGAAATCGGTGCCACTTCAGCCCCGAAAGTCACGCGCCTACCACAGACGCCAGATAGCTCGCGACACGTTGGTAGCCCGGCTTGCCGGCCTGGTTGTGTTTCGCGTGCTCCAGAATCCGCCCCACTTCTTCGGCCGTGTAAGCCGCCCCACCGGTCTTCTTCTGAATTCCCGCGTTGCTGGCGATGGTCCGCACTGTGCGGTCGCTGACGCCCGCCCCTCGGACGATCTGCGCTTGGGTGAGCGAAACAGCGCGGGACAACGTCACACTGCCCACACCTGTTCGGAGATCAGCCGCAGCACTTCGCAGCCGTCGGATCACCCTTGGGCCGATCAAAGGTGTTTCCGAGATCGTCGCACGACTCAGTTCGGTTGTCAGAGCGTCTGCAGTCGCGACGGCCTCATACGCGTCCGATTCAATCACAGCCGACAGATCCGCTCGCAACTGCGGAAGCAGTTGGCCCGCCTCGAGAATCTGATAGAGCCGGGCAAGGGTGGTCGTCGGTGTGAACTGGTCGAATCCCGGTTCAAGATGGTCATCGAGCATCACCTCACCGACACCAACCCAGAGGTATCCCACCAACGAATCCAGCCGATCAAGTCGAGTTGCAAACTTACGTCGATCCGGGCAGCGCCACGCTCCGCCCTCAGACTTCTCCCATGTCTCGATGTAGTGTGCCATCCTGACCAGCGCGTCTGCCACTTCTGGACCATCCTCAGCTAGATATCGCACCCGTTGGTCAAGATTGAGATCGTCGATCGTCAGGTCGACCTCGCAGCCGCAGAGCTTGCTCAATAGCTCACTGAGCGTCTCGGCTTCGGGTACGGGATAGCGTGGCAGCGCCTTCGCCGTGTAGTCGAGCCATTCCATTCCTGCATCGCTGATGCGCTGCATCCCTGACCTTTCAGCCGGGCTGGTCGGCCGCGCACGCGGGTCAGATCGCGCACGCGGCCGGCCTCGGCGGGAGCTACCCGCCACCCGGTCAATCTCAGCGTAACAGCCCGTACTCCGGTCTCCCGAAACCGGGCCCGGTTCATCCGTACCTGAGAGCGAGGTCCTCGCGGACCTGGTCCTCGTGTTCCATCTCATCGATGTATCGCCGGGTGACCCGGCTGTCGGCGTGCCCGAGCACGATCCGCACCTGCTCAAGCGCGTCCGGGGTGCCCCCGAGTTCGCGGAACAGTCGCGACGCCGCCGCGTGGCGGAGCTGGTGGGTGCTGAACTTCGGGACGCCGGCCCGCTCGCACGCACGGGTCAGCATCCGCCGGAACGCCGGCACGTCCCAGAACGGGTCATCGGTGTACCGGTCGTCGCCGGTGAGCTTCACCGCGTCCCTGCGGGCCCGCTGGCGCCCGTGGAGGTCGTACCGCTTCCTCGGTGCCCACTCGCGCCCCTCAAGCATTGCACGCCGCCGCTCTGCTTCCTGCGCGGCCTTCCAGTCCGCCTCGCGCCGCTTCGCGTCGTGCGCCTTCTTCTGCTCCCGAATCAGCCAGCGGGGGAAGATCGGGGCGTCGGGGTCGGTGGTGCCGGCCTTGGCGACGTACCGCAGGATGATCCGCTGAGACTGCGGCCCGAGCTTGATCGAGCGGGTCCTGTTCTTCCAGGCGGTTTTGTGCTTCGACGGGGTGTAGACCCAGACCTCATCGGTTCGGTCGATCTCGCCCAACGTCATCCCGAGCAGCTCGCCGGCACGCATGGCGACGCTCCCGAGCGACTGCAGGGTGATCATGTCCCAGACCACCTCGGGCAACTCGTCGCGCAGGGCGTCGATCTGCTCGGTGCTGGCCGGCTTGCGGCCCTTGCTCGGTGCGGCGCGGGGATCGTTCGCCGGCACCAGAGGCACCGACAGCACGTCCGTCAGGGTCTCCCGGTCGATCAGCTCCCGACGCCGGGCGAACTTGAAGAGCTGGCGCACCATGTAGAGCCGTTCGTTCAGCGTTTTGCGCGAGAGCGGTTTCGGGACCCGCTTCCCGTCGACGATCAACTTCCGGCGAGCGCTGACCGCGAGCCAGTAGTCGACCAGCTCCACCATGTCGCGGGCTTCGAACGATCGGGCCGGGATGCTCCCGAACTTCTCATGCAGGGGCCGGAACGCTGCGGCGAACTTGTCGATGCTCTTGACTTGCCGATCATCGAGATCGTCGAGGAACCGATCGATCAGCACGTCGACGGTCGTGTTCCGCTCGGCTTGCCGCTTCGGGTCGAGCTTGTCGAACGCGGCGAGCACCCGATCGGCCCGATGCCATTGAAGGCAGACGCGCCGATACTCGTCCTCAACCTCGGGCGTGTCGGGGTCGGCGTCGAGGTAGTACGTGCGGCGCTTGCGGGTGACCTGGCAGTGCAGATACACGCACGCGCGACCGGTGGCCCGGTGCGTCGTCAGCTTCGGTGAGTTCTCAGGGACGCCAGCCGAGTCGGATCTCTTGCCCATCGCGGAAACCTCCAGCGGCGCCGTAATGCGCCGTAACTGGCTTGGTTTGCCGCGCCGTGGAAGGGTCCCGTTCGGGTATCAAGGAACGTCGTAAGTCCTTGATTCGGCTTGACTTATTGAGTGGGCGATACTGGATTCGAACCAGTGACCTCATCGATGTCAACGATGCGCGCTAGCCAACTGCGCCAATCGCCCAAGTTCCCGCCAAAGCGGGCCCGGCAGGATACACCAGACCCACCCGCCCCGGCAAGCGGCTCACTCCGCTGATTTCGACGCTTCGGCAGGCCGCAGTTCCAGCACCCGTCGCACCTCGACGGGAAGCAGGGGCAACGGTTCGCCCGAATGCCACGCCCCGTGCTGGTCACGAAAGTGAGGACTCAGTGGCTTACCGGACTGGCCACCCGGCATGTGGATCAGACCCGCTTCCAGCCGTCCAGGGCTGATCGCGAAGCGTTCGCTCGCCCCGAAAGCCGGCCGCGCGACACGCACACTGCTCGTGTCACCGCTTTGCCACGCCGGCGGGATCTCCAGCATCCTTCGCATCGGTGCCGGGGCCATGTCCGCGAACGGGTGAGCGACCCGGCTCTGGTTCCGCTCCCCCCACGGCGTCTCGATCCCGCCGTCGCCCCCGGGCCCGAAGTCACGCACCATTCCGACAAACACCCGACGCAAGAGATCGTCCCAGTCAGCGTATCGGGGATCGAGCAGATGCGCCGGACGCTCTTCCAGCAGCCGCAGCACCGGCTCGTCGCCGCTGAACGAGATATACACCCACTCCTGCCCGTCCGCCGCGGCCGGCGCGAGCAAGGGCGACAACACCGTTTGCTGCAGACGCGACCGGAACGCCCGCAGCAACCTGAACGCCGCCTGGTCCGCATCCGAAGTCCCATTCCAGCCACGCACAATCTCGACGGCCCGATCGATCAACTCGTCATCGGCGGAGCTTGGCATCGCCCCGAGCAGGTGATCCCGGTACGGGTCGAGCAGCGCCGATCGCGTGTCGAGGGCAACGTCGAACACCTCTCGCTCCGTCCATTGATCCGCCTCGCCCAGAAGCTCGCGGATCCGCTGCGCACGCACGCCGAGCGCGAAGTCCCGTCCGAGTTCGTTCGCTCCGTTGCGCAGCGAGACCACCCGGTTGTTCGCGGTGAACAGCACGCCCGAGTCCGGTCGCACCAGCTGAGGCCGGTCCTGCCCCTCGCGATTCCCGAGCCAACGGGTCGTCCCGTTCGCCCAACCCTCATCCAGCCCGCCGGCAAACCCTTCGCGTTTGGGCAGGAAGCCGCCGATCGTCCACGCGATGTCGCCGCGAGCATCGGCCATCACGATGTTCTGAGCCGGACCGAGCCACGACCGAGCAACCTGCAGGCCTTCCTCGAGACTCCGCGCAAGAGGCAGGTCGAGCAATCGCAGGTTCGTGTTCGACGCATCGAGCGCCCCCCAACGCATCGCGAGCGGGCCGCCGTCAGCACCGATGTCGGTCACCGGCCCCCACCTCGTCGTCTGAACCTCGAACTCGATCGGCTCGCCACCTTTCACTTCGATGACCTCAACGCGCGCACCGAACGCCTCCGATCCATCTCGGTATCGGTAGCGCGTCGGATCGTCCGCCAGAGGCTCGATCGGCACGAGGTCCACGAGGTCCGCCGTCAGATTCGTGAATCCCCACGCGAGCGAATCGCTCGACCCCGCCACCACGCCGGGCAGACCCGGGAGGGAAAGTCCAGCCACCATCCGCGCATCCCCCGCTCCGTCCTCCCACGCGATGGCCGCGCGATACCAGATGTTCGGGAGCATCAGCGGCAGGTGCATGTCATTGGAAACGACGGCCCCGCCGTGCGCCGTCCGCGAACCAGCGACCGCCCAACTGTTCGAGCCCAGGACCGCGAGTTCACTCTCCACGCGCACCAGTTCGATCGCGGAGCTGTCCACCGCCGAAACAGCGAACACCTCGGGCCCGGGCACCGACACCGGCCGATACCCCCCGGTCGGATCGTCGGCGGGCGCATCGAGCGGCGCATCGAACCTCGTCGCACGCGGCGCCAGAAACTCCACCATTTCGGGCGCCAGCGCGTCACGCATCCCGGCGAGCACACGATCCTCTTGATCCCCCGAGCGCAACAGCAAGGTCATGTCGAGCATCACGAGGATCGAGTCCTCGAGACTCCACGGCTCCGGCGCCACGCCCAGCAGCGTGTACTCCAGCGGCGGAGCCGCCATCGCCGCGATCCCCGCGTTCACACCGTCGCGATACGCTTCCAGCAAACGACGATGCCGCTCCGGAAGCGACGCAACCACACCGGCCGCCACGCCGTCGAAGCCGTACACCCGCACCGCCCGGTCCGAGCCGATCGTATCGGGCCCGATGATCTCAGACAGCCGCCCCGACGCCCGACGACGGATCAGATCCATCTGCACCAGGCGCTCCTGCGCGTGAAGGTAGCCCAGCGCAACCGCGCCGTCTTCGAATCGCTCCGCCCGGATCAACGGCACGTCGAACGCATCGAATTCGACCCGCACGACGGCGCCGAGCGCGTCGATCGGTTGCGGCCCCGCCGCAACCGTCGGCAGACACGCCCCGCAGACCGCTACCGAACCGATAATCCAACGTCCCAGCACTGAGGCACCTCCGACCCTTTCTCGGATTCTACCGAGCTCTACGACGCGCACGAAAAAGGGCGCCGCAGGTGCGACGCCCTCACAGATCTGTTGCCGCCGGATCGGCTCAGCAGTCGGACCCGAAGTTCGCCAGCACCAGGTTCAGGTCCGCAAGGTCGACGTTCCCGTCGCCGGTCGCGTCACCCTCGTCGGTAGCGGTCCCGAAGTTCGCCAGAACCAGGTTGAGGTCCGCAAGATCCACCGAGCCGCTGCCGTTGACATCGCCGTCGCAGGCAGGTTCGCACGAGTCGATCACGCCGTTGCCGTTCGCGTCCTGCGCAGAACCGTCCAGAATCTCCGCGGCGTCTTCGATGCCGTTCTCGTTGCAATCCGTGAACGGACCATCGACCGGTACGATCTTGTACACGCGACCGTTGAACAGCGAGCACATGTACAGCTCTCCGTACGCGTCCTCGCCGAACGACGACAGGCCCGAGAGCCCACCGGCGACTTCACCGGTGCGCTCCGTGAAGTTCGTCACGCCGCTGAGCGCGTTGTACGAAAAACTCCATACCCGACTCGAGCAGTAATCGCCGAAGAAGTAGGTGCCTTCCAGGCCCGGGATGTTCACACCGCGGTAGACGTTGCCGCCCGTGATCGAGCAGTTGCCCCCGCTGCGCGAGTAGGTGTACACCGGGAAGGTCAACTGGGACGACGGCGGACAGCCGGTGAGGTTGTAGGGGTTATTGCCCTCATAACAGCGCCACCCGTAGTTCTCGCCGCCGAGCGAGCCGGCGCGTTGGCGGTTGATCTCTTCCCACGCGTTCTGACCAACGTCGGCCATCCACAGGTCACCGGTCTCGCGGTCGAAAGAATTCCGCCACGGGTTGCGCAGCCCGTACGCCCAGATCTCGTCGAGACCGTCTTCACCGACAAACGGGTTGTTGTCCGGGATGCCGTACAAGCCGCCCGCGCCGTTGCTGCCGTCGACATCGAGACGCAGCATCTTGCCCAGAAGCAGGTTGATGTTCTGCGCGCGGTTGCCGGGGTCGCCGCCGGAACCGCCGTCACCGAGCGCCCAGTACAGGTAACCGTCGTTCGGGCTGAACCCGATCCATCCGCCGTTGTGGTTCGAGAACGGCTGCGACACCGAAAGCATCACGACACCCGACGAGGCGTCCGCGACGTTCGGATCCCCCGGATCGACGGAGTACCGCGCGATGCGGCTCACGCCGCCCGAGCCCGTGTAGCTCACGTAGAAGTAGCCGTTCTCGTCGTAGTCGGGATGGAACGCCAGGCCCAGCAGGCCGCGTTCGCCGCCGCTCAGCACGATGTTCTGGATATCCAGAAACACCGAGAGCTGACCGGTGTTCTGATCGCGCACGCGGATCCGGCCCGGCTGCTCGACGATGAATATCCGGTCGAAGTCGTTGGGCGCGTGGGTCACATACAGCGGGCTGCTCAGGCCCGTCGCCACGAGCTCGTTGGTCATCTGCGGGATGCCAGAGCCGGCGTACGCCGCGGAAGCCGCGAGCATTCCGGCACCGATCGCAAGGGTCGTCAGGGTCTTCATGTTCAAACTCCTCTTCTGCTGTCCCGGTCGGGGTCTCTTCGAAGATCTCCCGCGAGCGGTACCCCCCCGCCACCCGGAAGGTCGACTTGGGTTCGTCGCGGCTGCCGCGCTCCGCGCCGGCAGGTCTCATCAGTGAAAACGCCCCACCGCCGTCAAGCGATGGGGCGATAACTCTCTATCGAGCCGGATCCCTCAGGCCTTCAGCCCGAGCCCCCGGCCCTGCGCGGATTTCAGCAGGAACCGCCGAAGTTGCCGAGCACGATGTTCAGGTCGGCAAGGTCAACGACCTCGTCGCCGTTGGCGTCGCCGGCCGGCGGGATCGGATCGCCGCCACCAACCGGCGGCTCAGCACCTTCGCCGAAGTTCGCAAGAACCAGGTTCAGGTCCGCAAGGTCGACCTGACCGTCGCCGGTGACATCACCGAGGCAGGGCAGACCGGGAACCATCGAAACGCCCGAGAGTGAATCGGGGCCGTTGTTCTTGAACATGCCCAGCGTCACATCACCCTCTTCCGGAGCAACGTCGGTCACGAAACCGAAGCTGTACATGGTGCCCCAGCGGATCGGGTTGTCCGGCGTGCTCCACACCAGCTCATCGCCCACACGCGCCATGGTCCAGTCGTCGTTGGAAATCGACGGGCCGCCCATGTAAGCGATCGGTTCGTTGTGGTGGAACACCGCGTGGAAACGCTCGTTGTTCAGCAGCGCCGAAGCGGGCAGCGGCACGCGGAACTCGTCGATCTGACGATCCATGTCCACGTTCTTCACCGAGTAGCTGTAGCGCCACAGGCCCGGGCCGGCCTCCTGCACGTGCGCCGAGATCAGCGCGCGTCCGTCCGGCGATTCGAACTCGACGACCGGGAGCTCTTCAGCGATCTCGGTGATCATCGAGTCGGGGCGTGCGTCGAACAGGAAGTAGTTCTGCGTCGGGACCGTTCCCTGGCTGCTCTGCGAGAAGTTCCAGCCGTTGCCGTTCCAGACCGGGGTGACCGGCTTCCACGCAGCACTGTTGTAAATGCAGACGTCATCCTTCGCGATGTAACTGGCCTCGAAGTAATACTTCGCACCGGGGTTCAGCGCCGGATCGAGGTCAACGTCCTTGATCTGCATGTGACGGGCAACGCCGGAAGTCGGCGCGCCGCCGGTCTGGAAGACCGAGCCGGTGTACGACCACTCGCCGCTCCAGGGGTTGATCTCATAACGCGGAGCGAGGCCGCTCTTGCTGGCGTTCAGGCCCGGCGAGTACGTGTCGGTGCAGCCGACACCGAGCCAGTTGCCGTCGGTCGGCTGGCAGGGGCCAACAGCCGCTTCAAAGCACTGCGAGCTGGAGAGCGCGAAGAAGCCGTGCTTCACCCAACCCTGCGCGATCTGATCGACCTGCTGGTCCATCACGCGGTACACGTTGAAGGTGATGAAGGGGTGATCCGGATCCGGCGAGTTCTGCCAGATCAGGCGCTCGGTGCCGACGTTCCACGAAGTCGTGCCCACCGAGAGACCGGAGATATCGTTCACGTTGTCGCGGCTGTACTGCTGCATGCCATAAACCTGGCAGAGCGTGACGTCCGGACCTTCCGAGAGCGGGCAAAGCTCGCCGCCGTTGTAGTCGCCGCCCGCCTGCGACGCGCCGGCCATCGCGCAAAGACCGGCCGCACCCAAAACAATTCGCGATTTCTTCATCTGTCTATACCTCTCCGGTGATGGTCGAAGCGCCGTCCAACAGACGCCCCGGATGTTCTCGTGATACGCCGTTCGACGGCGTACACTCTGCTCGGCAGCGACGTCCCCCACAGCACACCACGGCGAAACAACACCCCGGGCACCCGTTGGCCATCTCTGCTC
>JANSXG010000234.1 GCA_024743075.1 bacterium
CATCCACATGCCCTTCTTTCGGCTGGCGGCGACCTTGTCGCGGATGCGCTCGGCCGTCACCTCCCGCTCGAACTGCGCGAACGAGAGCAGGATGTTCAGCGTCAACCGGCCCATGGACGTAGTCGTGTTGAAGGACTGGGTGACCGAGACGAAGGTCACGCCGTTCCTGTCGAACACCTCGACCAGCTTGGCGAAGTCGGCAAGCGAGCGGCTGAGGCGGTCGATCTTGTAGACCACCACCACGTCGACCAATCCGTCCTCGATATCCTCCTGCAGCCGCTTCAATCCGGGCCTGTCGAGCGTCCCGCCCGAGATCCCGCCGTCATCATACTGATCGCGGACCAGCACCCAACCCTCGGAGCGCTGGCTGGCGATGTACGCCTCGCAGGCCTCGCGCTGTGCATGCAGGCTGTTGAATTCCTGCTCCAGCCCTTCCTCGGAGGATTTGCGGGTGTAGACTGCACACCGCAGCTTGCGGACGACCTTCGATTTATCGGACGGCTTCGTCATGTCTCCCGGCCCTGCGCTTGCGCTTCGGGCGTTCGCGGCTGCGAACGATCCACTGGATCGTCCGCTCGCCTGCGGCGACCCCCACTCACCCCCCTGTGGTTCTTGAGGCCGAAGAAGGTCCATCCGTTCCAGCGGGTGCCGGTGATGGCGCGGGCGATGGCCGACAGCGACTTGTACGGCCGCCCCTGCCATTCGAAGCCGTCGGCGGTGACGGTGACGATATGCTCGACGCCCTGCCATTCTCGCAGGAGGCGCGTCCCCGTGATTGGTCGGTCGCGGTCGGCGCGGATGCTGCGCTTCGCCCGGTCGCCGCCGTCCAGTTCCTCGCCCAGCCGTTCAAGCCGCCGGATCGTCTCGGGTTTCAGCCCGCCATAGGCGAGTTCTTGGATGCGATACGCGATGCGGCTTTCGAGATAGCGGCGATTGAAGGGCGGCGGCTCGCTATCGAACAGGTCGCGCCACTGTTGCTTCAAGTCGGGCGTCGGCGTGGTCTTGAGCGCGGCCAGGCGCACGGGGATGGGATCGGGCTTGTTCATGCATTTCTCCGGTGAGTTGGAGTTGCATGACGGCATTGGTCGGGCGGATAGTGTAGGCAACGTTCTCCAGTATCGTCAGATACTTCGCCCTTCTCCCGCATGCGCAACCGAACCAGCCCGAGCGCCAGCAGGCCGCACAGCTCAGTGCGGCGTTCTGCGGGCGTCATCTGGTCGGGCGGCAGCGGATTGGGGCGTTTCATGCGGGGCGGGTCCGGGCTGCAGGGGCTTCATCCGTAAAAAGCCACCTGCCGCGCGGGATCGGGACAGCGCTCCAGAAACGATCATGATGGATACCACTGCCGCTTCAGGTTGCGCTTCGGTCTTGTTTTGTTCGGTTGAATCGTCAGACTGGCGTTCCGCAAAGTCTAGTGAGGGCAGCAAGTAGGAGGGCCAGGTGGCTAGGTCATTGTTTCGCGGGGCGCCGGAGCTTTCGCGCCTGTTTATTGAATCTCCAATCCAATTGATCAGCGAATTTCTTTCGCACTCGCAGTTTTCGGTATTCCTAAGCGATGCAATGGCCGCTGTGCCCGCCGATGCTGAAGATCAGATCCGCACCGAAAGAATGGCGGAAGCTCTGAAGGCTCTGAAGAGTGACAGAATTAACCTGATCGAGATCGAGGCCCGTCGCGTCATGCTGATGACCGACACGACGCCTGATGCGATGCTCCGTCGGCTCGCCGAAGACCCGCGCTTCGCTGCGAAGGAAGGGTTGAAGGGGCAGCGCGACGCGGTCGCCAGAAGCCTTTGGGCTTACCTCCATGCCATAGCACTGTTCGAAGCCGCTGAGCGTGCGATGCAGGTGCGGGTCTACCGCGAGCATGGAACGCTATACGAGGCGTGGTCGATAGATGCCTCAATTCCCCTAGCGGCAGCGGGTGTCGACCATGATGCGCTCTCGAAAGAGATCGCCGAGCGCCTGCAGCATGACGATGGCTGTAAAGTGGAGGCTGTCGACCTACCCGCCGAAAACGGTGAGAGTCAGGACGTCTTGCTGGCTGTGACCTTCTTCGGCGCCTATGCGAGCCAGAAAACCGTCCAGCCGGACAAGTCGACGAAGCTGCTCTATTTCCGCCCACCTGATGAGATGCTGCTGGTCTATTCGCATGCCCGGCGACGGATCGAGGTGTGTTCGCGCGACAGGGTGGAACGCAAGATCGTCGCCAATCTGTTCGCCGCAGATACTCTGAAGCACGACATTTCGAACAAGCCCCTGACCCAGAAGACTTACAACCTCTCTCGCTTCCGAAACTCGCTCAAGCTGCCGATACCCGATGAAGAAGCGCATCGGGTCAAGAAGGCAGGCATCATCGAAGTTCAGGTCGCGCTGGGCGACTGGTCTCGGAAGGTGACCCTCAGTGTCGCGCCGGAGGACGACATCGACGCGATCGCGAGGAGCGTCTTCGGGGCGATCATCCCGAAAGCGGGCGGCGGCTATGTCACGAAGGTCCGCTTCCGGATCGAGCATGTGGACGGGCGCGGGCGAAAAGGTGTCCTTCAGTTCGACGTCTTCGGAAGGAACAAGTCGAACATCCAGAGCGAACGGGACCCCGCCAAGCGAGAGCTGGGCTACGATCTCCTCGAAGCCTGGGGTGTGCTTGAACGCATAGGCGACCTTTCGAAGCCGCAGCGCAAGGAGAAGCTTCCGCAGCTGTTGACGCTCTACGACCTCGCTTCCGAGAAGGCGTCCGGCCAGAACCTCGATGAACTTGGTGTTGCCGCCGACGAGTTGACCGGCGCCGGTTTCCTGACACGCAAGGGATGGTCGGATGTCATCCTGTTCGAGGACGATGAGCTTGGTGAAGTCGTTCACAACGTCGAGCGGGACGGCACGAGCGACGAGGCCACGCTGACGCTGGTCGAAGGCGGAACGGGGTCGACGGTCCCGGCAGAGGATGTCTCCGAGTACGAGATCCGTTTCGATTACCTGCGAGATGCGCTGCGTGACTTGCTCAAGCCGATGGGCCTGAAAGGTTGCGTGCGGGAACTCGCCGATCATCTCCATCAGTTGGGTGTCGCGACCATCGGCCTGGCCGAGGCGCCGATCTACCTCGCACGGGCGACATCGGTCGACAAAGTGCTTGATGCGTCCGACCGCCTCGCCCGGGGCGAAGGCAACCGAATTCGCGGGATCGTCTTCGTGCCACAGGACGTGCGGTTTCCCTATTTCGGTTGCCATGTCGTCCTGAGCCTCAGAGATCATGTCGATGC
>JANSXG010000077.1 GCA_024743075.1 bacterium
CAGGCTTCGAGATCCTCTTCGGTCACGACACGCAACTTCCAGAGGTACTGCACCAGACGCGGGTGGTAGGAGATGCCCTCAAGCCCACCCGGGTTCGGGCGCCCGTCCTGATCGACGGGCGGCTGGAAGAGGTAGTAGTAGTTGTAGTGCCACACCGGCAGGATCGGCGCGGTCTCCATGACCGTGTAGCGCTCGGCCTCTTCGAGGATCTCCATACGCGGCTCCGGCTCCGCGGTGTCCTCGGCCTGGGCGAGCAGGTCGTCGAGCACCGGATCGGAATAGCCACGATCGTTGTTGCCGTCGTCGGTCTTGTGCAGGTCGAGGAAAGTCGTCGGATCACCGTAATCGCCGAACCAGCCGCCGCGAGCGATCATGTAGTTGCGGCTCTTGAGGTCGTCCTTGTAGACCTTGAGTTCCTTGCCCTCGAGCTTGTAGTTGATGCCGAGTTCGCGCTTCCACATCCCGCCCATCGCGAGGCCGATCTTGTCGTGGTACGCGCCGGTGGAGTAGAGCAGCGTGACCGTCGGGAACGGCTCACCCCGCTCGTTCTCGGGAACGCCGTCGCCGTCGCGATCCACCCACCCGGCTTCGGCGAGCAGCGCGCGAGCAGCCGCGGGATCGTGGGGGAGACCGGGCGGACTGTCGAAGCCGGGGATGGAATCGGGCGGGATGAACACGTTGGCGACCTTCTCGCCGCTGCGCTTGACGTTCTCGACGATCGTGGTCTTGTCGACCGCCATCGAGAACGCCCGCCGCACGCGAGGATCGTAGAACGGGTTCTGACGGCCGCCGGTCAGCGTCGGCGTGCAGTTGAACGACCAGAAGTATGTGCCGAATGTCGAAAGCGCGTGGATGTCGTCGAAGTTCCCCTCGGCTTTCTCCTTGAGCATGTCCCCAACGAAATCGACGGTCACATCCGTGTTCCAGTCCGCGAGACCGGTCTGGTACGCCAACACGCTCGTGTTCGGATCGTTGATCGGACGGATCTTGACCGTCTTCGCCCGAACCATGCCGGGGTTCCAGTAGTACGGGTTCAGTTCGAGGAACATCTCCCGCTTGAAGCGCCACGCTGTCGGCACATACGGGCCGTTGGTCACGATCTTGCCCGGCTTGGTCCAGTCCGTGTTGATCTGCTGCGACCCGGTGTTCGGATCAAGGCGCGTATGGGCCTCCAGCGTCGGCGGGTGGACCGGGCTGAACGTGCCGAACGCGCACAGGTCGAGGAAAAACGCCGTCGGACGCTCGAGCGTCACTTCAAGAGTCTTGTCGTTGATCGCACGAAGGCCGACGTTCTTTTCGAACCAGGCGATCGCCTCATCGAGAAGCTGCTGCGCCGCTCGCGGCGTCCGCTCTGCCTGGGGACGATCGGCGTACTCGTCGAGTTGATCCGCTCGGAACTCGAAGAACGCCTTGGCGTTCCTGATCGAAAAGAACAGGTTGGAGTAATCCGCCGCGGTATCGGGAAGGATCGCCCGGCGCCACGAGTACACGAAATCCGACGCCAGCACCGGGTCCCCGTTGGACCACTTCGCCGTGGGTTCGATCACGAAGGTGTACGTGAGATAGTCATCCGAAACCGTCCAGGACCGCGCCGCGGCTGGAATGATGTCGAAGTCCTCGCTCTCGTTGTCCCACCGGACCAGTCCCTCGTAGATCGAGTACGCCAGGCGCAGGTCGTGGTTGTAACTCATCTGCTGCGGATCGACGGTGTTGAACTCCGTCCGGTTGATGATCGTCAGTTCCGCCTCGGGGAGGGGGCGGTCCGACATCACCGTTGCCGCGAGGATCGCGAAGAGGATGAAGAAAATGGCGAGGATCTTCTGCATACCACCACCTTACCGCCCGCGAGCGCTTCGGCGGCGGCCGCCCCGACACTTCCCGCGGGTCAGTTCCCGAAGGTGGACGCCGGAAACGAGAACGGCGCACCCGTCAGGACGCCGCTCGGACCCACCCAGCGGTTGATCGCCTCGATCAGGCCCTCTGCGTCGGCGCGACTGATCAGGCCGGACATCCGTTGCTGCCGGTCGGTCCGTGCCGTGAGGTTCGATTCAACGAGGATGAGCAGCGTCTCGCCCGCACGGATCAGCCGAGCCTGCTCGTTCATGAACGACGCGGTCTGCTCGGGCGACTCGCCGCCGGCGAGCCGCTCGTCCACGGCGTCGCGCACGAGCGACAGGGCGATGCCCGCGAGGAGCGCGCCCTGCTTCTGCGTCTCACGAGGCACATCCGTACCCGCGATCGCCGAGGCACGCTGGTACGCGAGCTGCGCCGCGATCGCACGCTCCATCGCACCGGCCCAGCCGTCGGCGATAGCCTGTTCCGCATCCGCGGAGGCGACGCCTCGGCGACGAAGCCCGGCCTGACCGGCCATCGCGTCCGCGATCAGACTGCCCGACACCGACATGAACGCCGGATCCTCAGGGAGCGCGGTCAACGCACCGATCAGGCTCTGCGCCACATGCCCGCTCTTGGTCAGGGCCAGCTGGTCGGCCAGGATCCGCTGCACGCGCTCCTGCCGGTCCGCCTGAGCCCCGCCGAGGCGTCCGCTCATGGCCCGCAGCATCGCCTTCGCGCCCGCCGCGGCACCGATCTGCACCGGCTCGCGACTGTCACGGAGGCCGGTCTCGAGAATCGGGACGCTCGCACGATCCGCGATGTTCCCGGCGATCAGCAGCGCGACAACCGCGACCTGATCGTCGGTCCCCCGCACCATCGCTTCCAGCGGCTCCGATGCGGCCTGAGCAAACGCCTGTCGCATCGCGACCGAAGCGTCGCGGTTGCGCATCGGATCGATGAGTTCGCGTCGCGCCTGCGAAGCCGCGGCACTCGAGATATCGCCAGCACGCAGCGTATCGAGCCGCGCCTGCACATACTCCCGAACCTGAGTCTGCTGGGAAGCGCTCAGACGCTCGGTCGTCACCGGTGGCAGGTTCTGCGCCGAAGCCACCGGCGCAGAGCTCAGCAGCATCGCAGAGACCACCAGGGCCGCCCCGGCAGACGTCGTCGCGGCGGGCACACGCAAGGCGAGAGAAACGAAACGACTCAGAGTTGCGGGTTTCGCCACGGATCGGTTCCAGAGAGATGGGCGTCACGACGGGAATCGCGACGCGTGACCAGAGGGTGCCGCCCGAACGGGCGACCTGAGCGCAGACTACGCACGACCGGACGAACCGGTTTCGGCGGACAGCCGAATCGGCTGTTTCCGGACGCGCAAACCTATCAGCGACGGGCCAAAACCGTCAAACAACGCACCATTTTCCCATTTGGTGCAGGATAATTAGTCGAGGCCGGCATTTCTGCTAGGCACCGCCGCGCGTGGTCCGATATGCTGCGAACCGAGCGTGGACGGATTGTGGACAGATTCCCTCCCGACCCCCGGAGCCACCCGTGCGTTTCCGTGAACTCTGCATCCGCATAGGCCTCATGGCCATGGGCACGCTCTGGGCGATCACCCTCATTCTGATGGGCGTCAAGCTCGCCGTCTCGCCCTGGCCCGAGATCCCGCGCGAGTCCGCTCTCTGGTTCGGCATCGCCTCGATCGCCGCCGGGGAGTTCCTTTTCATGTACATCGTCGCCGATCGCGTCTTCCCGAGGCGTCGGCGCGTCCTGTCGGACCTCATGGAGCAGGCGACCGCCGGGATCTTCGTCCTCGGTCTGGGACTGTCCGGACTGTTCCTGCTGATGTCCGCCGCGTGATCTATTCTGAACGGGTCGCGCCCCAGCGCAAGGAACCCGCCACGCCGGAAACGCAGGACGCCCCGCCATGACCATCTTCCACCACCGCCCCCGAACGGCCGGTCGCGCTCCGTCGATCGCGACCGGCATCGCCTGCGTGCTCCTTCTCGCCGGGACCTCCGTCGGGCTGGCACAGGACGCGCGACGCCCGACCGAAGCGCCCCGCAGCGCGGAGCAGCGCCAAGCCGATGAGGCGCTGGTCAGCCGAGCCGCGAGCAACCTGCTCGCCCGGACGCTCATGCGCCGCACGCGCAATCTCGCCGAACCGAACATCGCCGATTACCGCCTCACCGCCCTCGGGCTCAGCGTTGCCGGGCGTGCGCACCCCGAAGATGTCGAACTGCTGCGCAACGAGATCGAAGCGTGGACCGCCGCGGACGACGCGGGGCGCCTCATCGACGCCACCCGCCGACTCGTCCGCCTCGACCCACGCGACACCATCGCGCAGCTCCGCCTGATCGACACACAGATCGGTCGGCTCAACACCGTCGAGGAACGACGCCAGGCGTACGCCCGACTGCTCGGTCCCGCCGGCCAGAGCCTGCGCGCCACCGTCCGGTCGCGCCTCGCGCTCGACGCTGCTCTGCTCGCACGCGAGGACGGCGACGACGAGGCGTTCTTCGAACTGCTCACGCAGGCCACGCTGCTCGACTCGACGAACAAGAACGCCGCGGCCCTCTTCGCGAGCGTGATGATGCCCTACGTCGACTCTCGAATCGAGCGGTTCGAACTGATCGCGAACGTGCTCCACGCCGACCCGCTCGACACCGGCGCGTACGAGAACGCGGCGATCGATCTCATGTCGAGCGGCGCCTACCGAGGCGCCCAGCGATTCCTCGATCGGATGCGCGATCTCCTCGGCGCAAGCGGCGAGGATTTCATGAACCGCGCCCACCTGACCGAGCCCTCGCTCTTCAACGAGAACCGCGTCAACGACTACCTCATCAACACCTGGCAGACCCGCGGCCCGCGCGCCGTGCTCTCGTTCATCGCAGACGCACAAGGCCACATCGAAACTCGCTTCGTCAGCGAAGTGCAGCAGATGCGCAAGCAGGGCCTCACCCAGGCCCAGATGCAGGAGATCCTGAACCAGACGAGCTTCCCCTGGCTTCCATACCAGCTCGAGCGCATGCGGGCGCTCGTCCTCCTGGCGCAGCCCGAAGCGGAACGCGCGAACCTCGCGTTCACGCAGCGTCCCGTGCATCGCGATGAGTTCATCAACAACCCCGATCCCTACGGATTGAACGGATACAGCGCCCCGCCGCCGGTCACACCCGAACTCCGCGCACTAGCCCGCGAGGAGTACCCGAACGCGGAAGAATCCACCATCACGGCGGTCGCCGAGCAGCGTGCCCGCCAGCGCCGCGACATCAACCCGATCCACGAAGCGGTGACTCGATTCCTCCTGTCCGCCAGCGATACCCGGGCTCAGGTCCGCGCGAGCGAGCAGCTCGACGAACAGACCAAACAGTTGTTCGATGTGAACCTGACTCTCGAATCGATCTGGCTGCTGCTCGCGACGGAAACCTCCACCGATCTCGCAGAAGATCGACTCAACAGCCTCCTCGAGGCACTCGGCGATGAAGCGATCGAGCAGAGCGCCATCGACCGCTACCGCGGATGGATCGCCTCCAACCGCGCAGAGTTCGAGCAGGCTCGCGAACTGCTCACGCCGATCGCCCAGACCGACGCGAGCGCCCTGTACGCCCTCGCGACCGTCGAGTTCAAGACCGGGAACTCCGCCAAGGCGGTCGAACTGCTCAACGATTTGCGCCTGCGCTTCCCGCAGACCGCGCTCGCCTGCGTGGCCGACGACCGGATCGCCACGATCACCGGGCGTCCGACGCAGACTCCGCCGGAGATCGAGGAACTGAACACCTACGCGCTCAGTTTCGCGCCGTGGCTGGAACGGATGACGCGTTCGCCGCGCGAATTCATGGGTCTTACCGTCCGCCCGGAGTCCAACCAACTCGGGCCGCTCGACGAGTTGAATCTCGTGCTCCGACTGTCGAACACCGCCGGGCGCCCGCTCGCCGTCGGACCCGACAGCCCGATCAACAGCCGGTTCCTGTTCACACCGCGGATCGAAATCGAAGGGCAGCAGTACATCCGCGTCATCCGTGAAGCGGTCCTCCGGCAGGCCAAGCGGGACCTCGGGCTCCCCCTCGACCAGCCGCTGCCCCAGGATGTGGCCGAACGCATCGAGCCACGCGTCATGCAGCAGGTCGCGAGCGCAACTCGCCGGCTGCTCGAAGTCGTCGATATCGATCGCGTGCTCCGCCTCGAGCCCAACGAGTCGATCACCGTTCCGGTCTGGGCCGGTCGCGGCAACGCCGGCGAGATCATCGATCGCGACCTGACAGAGCGGGTGGAGATCCAGTGGAGCGTGGCCCAGGGTTTCGTCCAGACCCAGCGCCTGACCGGATCGGATGAGCAGAGCCAGGGCTTCGCTCCCGGACCGATGTCGCTCAGCACCGAAACCGACCGTATCCTGCGCATCAAGCTGCCGCGCGTCGGCGCCGGCGTGCTGACCGAACGCTTGAGCGCAAGCGAGGGAGCCGAACTGGCCCGGACGCTCCTCCACGCGACATCGATGATGAGCAGGCCCGGCGCCGATGCCGACGCGGACCGCTCGGCGTTACGCCAATCAGTCATCGAACGGGCGTCCACCCTGCCCGAGACCCATCTCGCCCTGCTGATCCTGCGACTCAACGAGCAGGGCGCATTCAACGCGGACGACGACCTGCGCCGATCGCTCCGCTCGATCGTGCTCGCTCGCCTGACCGAGGCAACCTCGCTCGACACCCCGCCCTGGCAACTCCTGCTCACCGCATCGTTGATCTCGCTCACGCGAGGTGCCGACGACAACATCGTCCGCATCGCACGCGAGAGCGCCGATCCGACGCTCTCCGAATTCGGAGGAGTCCTCGCGCAGATCTTTGACCAAAGCGGGTTCTCCACCTCACCGGACGAACTCGGAACCGACCCGACCGAGCAGCCCGACGACCCGGGCTTCAACATCGACGAGGGACTGCTGGGGACGCCCGGCCTGCGATGAACGAACCGACGCGGAGTCGAGGAACGCGCCGGACGGTTCGGATCATCGGCGCCGTCGCCGGGCTGCTCCTGCTCGCCGCCGCGATCACCGCCATCGCCAGCCGAGGCGATGCGCTGCGCGAGGTCGCCGGATCCATCCGGCACGCGCCGCCGCTCGCGTTTGTCGCGCTCGGCCTGAGCATCGCGATCACACCGTTCCTCACCGCCGCGAACTTCTACCTGCTCACACGACGCTACGGCTTCGTGACCCCGTCGGAGATGAACGCGCTGGTCCTCGCCGCGTGGCTGCTGAACTACCTCCCGCTCTGGCCCGGCATGATGAGCCGCGTCGCGTACCACCGCGCGGTCAACCGCATCCCCGTCAAAGATTCCGCGAGGGTCATCGTCGAAGCGGGTCTCCTCTCCGGACTCGCCGCCGCGAACATGGCGGCGATGCTCCTCGGCGTCGCGAAGCCGCTGGGCGCGTCCGGCCCCGCAGCGATCGCGCTCGGGCTGGTCGGCGTCCCGGTAGGCGCCGCGCTGGCGATCGTTTTCGCCCGCGATCACACCCGTCCCCACCGCTGGCGCTACGGCGCGGTCTTCGCGCTGCGCACGCTCGAACTGGCCGTGTGGGCTTCCCGGTTCGCCGCTTCGGTCTGGATCGTCGGCGGGAGCGTGACCTTCGAAGCCGCACTGGCGATGGCCGCCATCGTGCAGATCGCCGTGCTCGCGCCGCTCGCACCGAACGGACTCGGCGTCCGCGAATGGGCGATCGGGCTGTCAGCGAGCGCGTTCGCCGTCGGCATGACCGCCGAGACCGGGCTCGCAGCGGGGCTGTTGGATCGAGGCGTTGAAGTGATGATCGCCGTTCCGCTCGGCTTCATCGGAGCCGCCTGCATCGCCAGGCGCCGACGCCTCGCACGCACGCAAAGCGCCCCATCAGCCGATTCGGACAGTCCCTGACCCGCGCACGATCTCGCCGATCTCGAAGACCGTTTCGCCGGACTTTTCGAGTTGGCGAGCAACGCTTGATGCGAAGTTCGGACGCACGATCAGGCAGTACCCGATGCCCATGTTGAACACGCGGTCCATCTCGGCGTCGTCGATCCCGCCGTGCTTCTGCAGGAAGCCGAACACCGGCGGCACGGTCCACGAACCGGCCTTGATCTTCGCGTCCACACCGTCGTGCAACGCGCGGTCGAGGTTGCCGGCCAGCCCGCCGCCGGTGATGTGGGCCATGCCGCTGACAACCTTCTTCACCTTGTAGTTCTTGAGCAGCGCGGTGATCGACGGCGCGTACAGTCGCGTCGGCGTCAGCAGCACCTCGCCCAGCGTTCGCTTCTCGTCGAGATCGGCGCACACCTTGTGCAGATCAAGTCCGGCCTCGCGCACGACCGCGCGGACCAGCGAGTACCCGTTGGAGTGCACCCCGTCGCTCGCCAGACCCAGCACGATGTCGCCCGGCTCGACCCGGTCCGAATCGATCGCGCGGTCCAGCTCGAGGACACCGACGGCGAACCCGGCGAGGTCGATATCACCCTCGCGATACATGTCGCCCATCTCGGCGGTCTCGCCGCCGAGCAGCGCCGCGTCGCAGATCCGGCAAGCCTCGGCGATGCCCTTGATCACCTGCTCCAATTGCTCCGGCACGACCCTGTTCGCCGCGATGTAGTCGAGGAAGAGCAGCGGCTCCGCACCCTCCACAACCAGGTCGTTCACGTTCATCGCGACCAGGTCGATCCCGATCGTGTCGAACTTCTGCATGTCCAGCGCGATCCGGATCTTCGTCCCGACGCCATCGGTGCACGACACCAGCACCGGGTCCTTGTAGTTCCGCTTGAACAGCTTCTCGTTGAAGTCCAGACGCAGCAGCCCGGCGAACCCGCCGTCGTTGGACAGCACGCGAGGCCCGTGGGTCCGGCGCATGTGCTGGCGGATCAGCGACGCGAAGCGGTCGCCTTCCTCGATGGAAACACCCGATTGGGCGTAAGTCAGGCCGGATTTTTCGCTGGACGCCATAGATCGCGATGATAGCCGCTGCGCGCCGTCACCTGTGGGCGCCGATCAGGGTGAGGTGCCCAAACCGAAAATCGCGATGCCCGTCCGGTCGAGCGGCTCGATCCCGCGCCGGTCCAACTCCGCCTCATCGACCTGCACCAGACGCCCCTGGTCCCCGTCGAAGATCCAGAACGCGACCTGATCCTCGGTCTGACGGATCGGCCGCACCGAGATACCCGACGCCCGGATGTACGCCGAGAGCACATCCGCCTCGCTCCCGGTCACCTCGAACGGCTCGATCGTTCGGCTGGGGTCGTGCTCGCCTACCACGATCCCGAGGATCCCTTCGCGCGTGAGCCGGAAACTCGACAGCAGGTCGAATGTGAGAGGCACCGCCTGCGGCAGCCGAACCGTCCAGATCCCACCGCCGGGCTCGCCCTCGCGCGGCTCGAAATGGACCTCCCACAGCTGCTCATCCGAGTCGGGACCGAACACCCGCACCCGTCGCACCCGACTGTCCCACAGTTCCGCCTCCGCGACATGACGCTGCAGGCGTACCTCTTCCGTGCCGTACAGCGACCCGGCCCAGACCCACAGCGTCGAAAACTCGGGCATCCGAACCTGCGCCGGAGCCGGACCGTGGCGCCCGAACAGGGCCACCGGACGCGGGATCCACGCGTACCACAGCAGCCAGAACACCGCCAATGCCAGCAGCACCCCCGGGGCGACCCGTCGCAGCAGGAACAGTTCTATAGCGCTGCGCTGTCGGACCGCGAAGCTCTTCGGTTTCTCGGGGTCGAACGAACGCCCGCACTCCGGGCAGGCGTAGCCGTCCGAGGTCGCCTGGATGCCCCCCAGATCGTGGTGGCACTGCCGACAGAACATCGGCGTCGATTCGTTCGACACCGCTTCGGTCGGGCTCTCCTGCTCGCGTTCCACGGACCAGATCGTACGCAGACCCTCGCGAGCCGCGACGCGGAAAACCCCGAATCGCTACCCTTCTCGCCATGCACTTCGACCTCATCGACACGGTTCTGGAGCAGTCCGAAGAAAGGATCGTCGCCCTCAAGGCCGTTACCAACGCCGAGGAGTACCTTCAGGACCACTTTCCGACCTTTCCGGTCCTCCCCGGCGTGATGATGATCGAGGCCTGCACCCAGGCCGCCCGTCGGCTTGCCGAGGCCGGATCCACGAGCCGCTACACCCTCTGCCAGGTCAAAGCCCTGAAGTACGGCATGTTCGTGGCCCCCGGCGACACGATGCGTGTCGAAGTCACCGTGTTCAAACGCAACGACGACGGTTCGATCGACTTCAAGGCCAGCGCCACCGTCCACAAGCCCGGCGAAGCCCCCGGCGAGGGAACAAACTGCGTTTCCGGCCGGTTGACGCTTCGTCCGGTCCGCCCCGGTGAAGCGCCCTCACCCGCCCCGGCGGCGTGACGAACGCACCAAAACCGCGCATAATGGGGCGTTCCGGAACGACCGGACTTCATCTATACCAACACGGGGATTCCCGCCCGACGCGAGCGCGGGCCGATCGCCCTGCCCTTCAGCGAGCACCTGCAGCATGACGCGTGACGAAATCTTCGAGAAAGTTCAGGAAGTCCTGGTCGATGCCCTCGGCGTCGACGACGACGAGGTCACCCCGGACGCCAAACTCACCACCGACCTCGGCGCGGAGTCCATCGACTTCCTCGACATCTCGTTCAAGCTCGAGCAGGAATTCGGCTTCAAGATCGCCCAGGGCGAGCTCTTCCCCGACGGCGCCGCCCAGAACCCCGAGTTCGTGCAGGACGGCAAGATCACCGACAAAGGCCTCGCCGAGATGAAGGCGAAGATGCCCCACGCCGACTTCTCCGACTTCGAGAAGGACCCGCAGCTCGCCAAGGTCGGCCAGGTCTTCACCGTCGATGTGCTCGTGAACTTCGTCGAGCGCAAACTGAACCAGACCGCCAACGCCTGAGCCGACGGATGTTCTGAGGAGCCCTCGCCATGCGCTGGATGTGGATCGACCGCATCGTCGAACTCGTCCCGCGCGAGCGGATGGTCGCGATCAAGAACATCTCGCTCGCCGAAGAGCACCTGCACGACCACTTCAGCCCCGACGCTGAACGGGGCCTCCCCGCCCTGCCGGTCATGCCCTTTTCCCTGATCATCGAGGGCATGGCCCAGACCGCCGGCGTCCTCGTCGGGCACGCCAACGCCTTTCGCGAGAAGGTCATCCTCGCCAAGGTCTCCAAGGCCCAGATCGACTTCGACCCCGTCCCCGGCCAGACGCTGCGCTACACCGCCACCATCGACCGCCTCGACGAGACCGGCGCTGCGACGCTCGGCACGATCGAGGTCATCGACCACGCCAGCGGCTCGGTCTCCGAGATCGGCACGATCGGCCTGATGTTCAGCCACATCGACCGCAACCGCTCCGGCCTGCCGTTCCCGAAACACAACTTCGTTTTCGGCGAGGCGTTCAAGACCCTCATCCGCACCAGCGGCTTCGAGATCCCCGGCGAGTAATCGATCGACCGCGTTAACGGAACGGGTTCAGCACCGCGCTGCCGAGGTGGCCCGCCAGATCGAACAGCCCGTGCTCCGGGCCGAAGCGCACCAGTTCGTGCACACCCACCGCAACCGGCACCAGACTGATGATCACGGCCCACATACCGAGGCGCTGAGCCGTCGCGACGCGATGACGCCCGATGTACTCGCAGATCAGAAGCACCGTGTACACCGTCGCGAACTTGAACAGCAGCATCCCCAAAAGGCCGTAGTGGTTGATCACTCCCGCCGCGACCGCATTCACTTCAATACCGCCCAGCGTCAGGATGATCGCGGTCAGCAGCGTGTCCGCGGCGGCAGCGGTGATGTACCAGCCGTAGGTCTGGGGAAACAGAACGGGCTGCTTGAGCGTCGCCCTCATACCTTCTTATTGGGGCGAAATCAGGTTTCGGATGCAAGAACTTCTTCTGAAACTCTCGTAAACAGTGCGTGGAGCCCGCTTAACGACTCCGAATCGCCGGTCCACAGCACACTCTGGGCGATCGCCTGACGCACGAACACACTCACCCCGTCGATGGTGCGCAGGCCCATTTCCTCCGCCCGGGCGAGCAGCGGCGTGCGCCGCGGCGCGTACACCGTGTCCAGCACGACCGCGTCCTCAGTCGTCTGAATCCGATCGAAATCCAGCGGCGACTCGCCCTCCGCGCCGCCCCCGGACATGCCGATCGACGTGCCGTTGATCCACGCCTGCGCCCCGAGCGCATGGCGGTTATCCCACGCGCCGACCTCGATCGAACCCGGCGCATCCGCCAGCTTCTCTCGCAGCTCATCGCGCAGGCGCTCCGCGCGCTCGGTCGTGCGATTGCACACCGTCACCCGCGCGCCCTCCTCAAGCAGCGCAGCGCACGCCCCGCGGGCCACGCCCCCGGCACCCAACACCACGATCGGCACACCCTCAAGCCCGTCCGGCAGCGCTTCTCGGAGCAGCGACTTCAGCGCGAGCGCGTCCGTGTTGTCGACAAACCGCGTGCCGTCGTCGCGCACCGCCAGCGTGTTCGCGGCCCCCGCGCCGAACGCCACCGGCGAGATCTCCCACTTCTCACCGGCCGCCGCCTGTTCGATCGCCACGCGCAGCAGGTTCTCCTTGTGCGGGATCGTCACGCTCGCGCCGCGGAAGTCCAGCGCCTCGTACGCCCGCAGGCTGAGCAGTGTCGCCTTGAACGGTTCCCAGCCCGCATCGATCCGCAGCGGCAGGTACACCGCGTCGTGTCCGACCAACTCGAAGCCCGCGTTGTGCACATCCGGCGAGATCGAGTGCGCGACCGGGTCACCGATCACGCCGTAGACCTTCGTGCTCTCGGTGATCGCGTCGAAGCGGTACCGCCCGCGCAGCTCGGCGATCGTCGGCTGCCCCGGCGCCGTCCCCCCCTGCTCGCTGAGCGAGGCGAAGGTCAGGAAACCGCCGAACTTCGGCGCGAGCACCCGGCTCATCAGCCCGTGCTCGCCCATGCCCAGCACGATGGTCGGGCGATCGCGTTCGCGCAGGATGTCGAAGATCTCCAGGTTGTCGCGGATCGAGCGCGCGCGGAAGGCGAGCTTGATCACCTTCGCCGCGTCGTGCGAACGCATCGAGGCCAGCAGCGCGAACAGGTTGGCCGGGCGCGAGTGGAAGTCGTGGGCCGAGAGGATCAGCCCGGTCGAGACGTCGCGCACCTGGTGCTCGTGCTCGATCGCGAGGTTCACCTTCTGGCGCAGGTTCGCCGACCGCTCGTACGCCGCGGCCTCGAAATCGATGTACTTCGGCGGGTGCTCGGCGGTGCCCAGCGCCTCGATCAGCGACACGCGGGCCGAGTCGTCGCCGTCGTACTCGCCCCCCTCGTCCGAGCTGCGGCAGGTGACGATGCACGGGAGCGGCGAATCCGCCACCAACCGCAGCACCGCCTCCTGCCCCTCGTCGTCGCCCTCGCCGTTGAACAGCCGGTCGATCCGGTACTCGACCAGATCCGCCCCCGACGCCCGCGCCTGCGCGGCATCGCGCAGCGCGAGGGCCGGCTCATCGACCATGATGGGGCAGCACAGAAGGGTCTTCGCCATGCGAGGAGTCTAGCGACCTGTACGGCTGACTTTGGGGTGGCGTGCCCGCCCTCCACAGGCGGCTATGCGATACCTTCCGGCAGCGTCAGCTTCTGGTCCTTCTCCCCTCGCGGGAGAAGGTGGTCTTGTGCGGATTCAGCACAAGACCGGATGAGGGGGCGGTCCGAGTCTTCCGATGAAAACTAGGTCGCTGAGATGAGAGCCCAATCGCGCAAGCGATGGGTCACAAGCAACCGGCCATCCCATGCCTTTCATCAAACGTTCGCACCTCTGGTGCGAACCCCTCACCCCAGCCCTCTCCCGCAAGGGGAGAGGGAGCAGGATCGCCCTGGCTTTGCAGGAAGTCTGTGGATAACCACAAGAATCTCGCGCGCATGTACCACGCCTGCGCACAACCTTGCGGACATCGCCCGTTTTCCGCGAAATCGCTCTTGGCTGATCCGCTTCCCCGAAGCACACTCGGGCCATGCACACCACACCCACCGATACCGCCCCGAACAAAGACATCCTCACCCAGCTCCGCGAAGCGAAGGCCGAAGCGCGCCTCGTCATAGAGCGCGTCCAAACCAAGGCGCTGAAGACGCTCGAAGCCCTCATGGACGAACCCGAGCCCACCGGCGACCCGAAGCAGGACGCCTTCATCGCACGCGAGCGCAACCGACGCAGAATGGCCGCGACGCAGGCCCTGACGCACATCCGATCCGTCCAGCGCGAGGAGCGCAACGCCGCCAAGGCGCGCGCCAAAGGGGACAAACAGAGAGCGAGCTCACACGATGTGCCACTGGCCGCTTGCCGGCCAGCGCAGGGCCCTGAGAACCCGATCACCCCACCGGACGACTCCCCACCCCCCGGCTTCACCACCATCGACCTTCAACAGGACTGGCTGCGCGAACGCCGCCAAGCCATGACGAAGGCTCGCGCGAAGCGGAAAGCGAAGCAACGACGAAGACGATGACGCCCCACCAGGGGTGCCATGGTCGGAGCCCGACACCGTCGGGCGCAGGCCATGACGGATGCAGATGAGTGCCTACTTCCCCGCCGCACTCCCCGCCACAAACCCGCTCGCCCACGCCCACTGGAAATTAAATCCGCCGATGCGTCCGTCCACATCGCAGATCTCGCCGATCACGTAGAGCCCGGGTTGCGTGCGGCTCTCCATCGTCTTCAGGTCGATCTCGTCCAGCGGCACGCCGCC
Source organism: bacterium (assembly GCA_024743075.1). GTDB lineage: Bacteria > Planctomycetota > Phycisphaerae > Phycisphaerales > UBA1924 > JANSXG01. The sequence goes on from JANSXG010000077.1 coordinate 14,554, forward strand.
AGCGGTGACTTCGGCGTAGGTGAAGCCGCGATCGCCGGTGACGGGCAGAGGCATGTCGGTCAGCACACGCACGAGATCGCGTCGCTGGTCGCGCGTGAGCGCAGAAGCCGGCGCGTTCCCGTCGATCCCGGCCTTGTCGCAGAGCATCCGCGCAAGGCGATCGGGGAAACCCCGCTCCTCCTTCAGCCAGCGGTGCACGCTGCGTTTGCCCAGGCCGAGCAGCAGCTTGTCGGCCGATTCGAACGACTCGCCAGGCAGCCAGTTGATGACGAGCGCCGCGCTCGGGTCGTGGTGACGGGCGTCGAAGAACCAGCGGCTGATGTCGAGCGCGCCGGGGCCGCTGAGGCCGAAGTGGGTCAGCAGAGTGGAGTTGGTGAACTCCTTGAGTTTCTTGCCGGTGCCCGAGCGCACTTCGAGCGTGGCGACCGAAGCGATGCCGCTGAGCTCGGTGAGGTGGCTCGCCTCGTCGCCCAGCAGGATCGGCACGAGCGACGGGAACACGCGGTCGGTCACGGTGTGCCCCATGGCTTTCGCGAAGGCGTAGCCCGCGCCGTCCGACCCGGTCCGAGGCAGCGCCTTGCCGCCGGTGGCGAGGATGACGCGCTCGGCGACGATGGTGTCGGGGTCGGCGTTGTCGACGTACCGCCCCTTGTCGTCGGTGTGCTGTCGGGTGATCACGAAGCGCCCGGACCCGTCGCGCCCGAGTGACGCGACGCGCCACGGGTGCCACAGTTCGGCCCCGGCATCGCGCACCGCGCCGAGCAACGCATCGAGCACGGTCTGGGCCTTGTCGGTCACGGGGAACAGTTTGCCCGTGTCCTCGCGCTTCAGCTCGACGCCGAGGTCAGCGAAGAAGGCCTTGGTCTGCGCTGCATCGAACCGGCGCAGCACCTTCTTGATGGCGTTGGTGCTGGAGCCGGCGTACTGGTCGGCATCGACCTTGTAGTGCGTGACGTTGCAGCGCCCGCCGCCGGCCACGAGGATCTTCGCGCCGAGTTTCTTCGCGCCGTCGACCGCGATGATGCGGAGCGGGCGACCGGCTTCCTGCGCTGCGCGCCCGGCGAACACCGCGGCCATGAGCCCGGCGGCGCCGGCGCCGATGATCACGATGTCGGCTTCTGTTTGACTCATAGCGCTTCGAGCCGGCGCTGGGTTTCCAGGCGCTCCAGCGCTTCGACCAGCGGCTC
>JANSXG010000098.1 GCA_024743075.1 bacterium
AGGAGGTTTCGCTGCAGGGGCTGCCGGTCCGGCTGTGCCTCGATCGCGCCGGGCTCGTCGGCGGCGACGGCGCGGTCCACCACGGCTTCTGCGATATCTCGATCCTCGCAACGCTCCCGGACTCGGTCCTCATGGCGGCGATGGACGAGCCGTCGCTCAACCGCGCCCTCGACTTCATGGCCGGTTGGGACACGTCGCTGACCAGCGTCCGCTACCCGCGTGATTCGGTCTCCGACCGCTTCGCCGGCGAAGACTGCCCGGAGTTCGAACTCGGCAAGGCCCGACCGCTGATCACCTTCGACAAGCCCGATATAGCTCTGCTCGGTTTCGGCGTGATGGCCCTGAACGCCGCGGACGCCTCGGACCGGCTCAAGCCAGAGATCAGGGCCAATGTCTACGACGCCCGCTTCGCCAAGCCCGTCGATGAGGAGCTGCTCGCGGAACTGCTCGGCGCGGGTGTGCCGGTGGTCACGATCGAGGATCACTCGATCAAGGGCGGCTTCGGCACGCAAGTGCTCGAGGCGTGCAACCGGCTGGGCCTCGATTCCCGCCTGGTCACGCGTCTGGCGCTGCCCGACAGCTGGGTCTACCAGAACAGTCGCAAGAAACAGCTCGAAGAGGTCGGTCTGGACAGCGCCTCGATCGCCTCGCGCGTGCGTGAGGTGCTCGCATCCCGACCCGCGGGCGGTGCCGACCGTCAGGTGGAAGCCCGTTCCGTAGAGCCGCGGGTCCAGTCGTGAGCCGATCGGTCCTCCTGCTCGTCAACCGTTCGAAGCCGAACGTGCTCGACGCGCTGGATGAGGTTCGTTCGATCCTCAACAAGCACTCGTCGATCGTGGCCGAACTCGACACCGAGGACGACGATCCGATCGAGGACGCGCAAGGCGCTGGACTGATCATGGTCCTCGGCGGCGACGGCACGCTTCTCTCGCAGGCCCGCCGGACCGTCCATCTGGGCCTACCGGTCGTCGGCGTGAACTTCGGGCATCTGGGGTTTCTCGCCGAGTACGACCTCGACAGCCTGCGCACGCAGGCCGATTACCTGCTGGACTCCGATGCGCTGGAGTGTCGCAACCGTCTGATGCTGTCGGTCTCGGTGTACTCCTCCGATGATTCCGAGCCTCGATTCAGCGGCGTGGCGCTCAACGACTGCGCCATCACCGCCGGTCCGCCGTTCCGCATGATCGAGATGCACCTGTCGCTCGACGGCGTCTCCGGCCCGCGCATCAAGGGTGACGGGGTCATCGTGTCCACCCCGACCGGCTCCACGGCGTACAGCGTCTCGGCGGGCGGACCGATCATCTCGCCGTCGGTCGAAGCCATGGCGATCACGCCGATCGCCGCCCACTCGCTGGGCTTTCGCCCGCTGGTAGTCGCCGGCAAAACACAGATTGTTCTGGACATGCTTGTCGCCAACTCCAGTCTCGACTGCGCCGACGAAGCCGTCGAGGGAACAACGCTGGTGCTCGACGGGCAAGTCATGCACTCGATCCGAATGGGTGACAAACTCCGGTTTTCGCGTCACGAACGCCCGCTCCGGCTGGTTCGCAATCCGAAGCGGAGTTACTGGTCGACGCTGATGCACAAGATGCTCTGGGCCGCCCAGCCGGGCCAGAACGGCGAGATTTCGCCCGAGGACTCGGAGTAAGCGGCTCGGCAGATCGGGCGCGGCGCGGGTACCATCGCCGCCCCATGATCGACCTCAAAGCCCTCCGTGAGAACCCCGACCGCTTCAAGCTCGGCGCCCAGCGCAAGGGCGTGAGCGTGGACATCGACCGCGTCATCGAGCTCGACTCACACATCCGCTCGCTGACCACCGAGCGAGAGACCCTCAAGGCCGAGCAGAACCGCCTCGCCAAGGAGAGCGGCCCGAAGATCGGCCAACTCATGGGCAAGCTGAAGGCCGCGAGCGGCGACGAGAGGGCCGCGATCGAGGCAGAGGTCAACGAACTCCGCTCCAAGCCGGCCAAGCTCAAGACGCAGGTCAGCGTGTTCGAGGAGCAGCTCGCTCTGCTCGAGCCCGAACTGCGCGACCTGCTGCTCTTGATCCCCTTGCCGCCCGACGACGATGTCCCGGTCGGCACGAGCGCCGACGACAATGTCGAGCTCTCGACCTGGGCCCCCGAGGGCTACGACCTCTCCAAGTCCTTCGAGGCGAACCGCGGCTTCGCACCGAAGACCCACATCGAACTCATCGAGTCGCTCGGGCTCGTCGACTTCGAGCGGGGTGTGAAGGTCGCCGGAACCCGCAGCTATGTCCTCACCGGCGACGGCATGCGACTGCACCAGGCCATCCTCCGCTACGCCTTCGACCGCATGGTCGATCAGCACGGCTTCACGCCCATGAGTGTGCCCGTGCTGGTTCGCGGCGAAGCGATGGAGGGCACCGGCTTCTTTCCCGCCGGTCGCGACCAGACCTACCACATCGAGGAATCCAAGCGCGGCGCGGGGCATGACATGTATCTGACCGGCACCGGCGAGGTCGGGCTCATGGGCCTGCACGCCGATGAGATCCTGGACAAGGCCGACCTGCCCCTGAAGTATGTCACGGTCAGCACCTGCTTCCGTCGCGAGGCCGGAGCGGCGGGGCGCGACACCGCCGGGCTGTACCGCATCCACCAGTTCGACAAGGTCGAGCAGGTCGTCATCTGCGAGGCCGATGAGAAGGCCAGCCGCGACTGGCACAAGCAGATGATCGCGATCGTCGAGGACCTGCTTCAGTCGCTCGGGCTGCCCTACCGCCTGCTGCAGTGCTGCACGGGCGATCTGGGCGTGAAGAACGCCGACATGATCGACATCGAGTGCTTCATGCCCGGTCGCGGCGACCTCGACGATAACGAGCGCCCGACCGGCGCGTTCGGCGAGACGCACAGCGCCTCACGCCTGTACGACTTCCAGTGCCGCCGGCTCAACATGCGGTACCGCGATGAGAGCGAAGACGGCAAGAAGCAGACGGTGTTCTGCCATTCACTGAACAACACCGTCGCCGCGAGCCCGCGGATTCTGATCCCGATTCTCGAGATGTACCAGAACGAGGATGGGTCGGTGACGATCCCGGAGGCGCTGCGAACCTACATGGGCGGAGTAGAGCGGCTTGGGGAAGACTGAAGCGGTCCGAAGTAAGGCACGAGCAATTTGGCTACTTCGACGAGCAAGTCATCAGCACATTCGGGATCGGTAACGAACGCCTCTAGTGTCCAGTCCTGATGAATCGTGAACTGATGACCTCCGTACCGAAAGTCGATGTATGTGGTCGTCACGATGTCGGACACGAATTCCGTGACGCGAGCGCGTCTATGACGGGGACTCTCATCCAAGCAGTCATATGCTTTGCGCAGCAACCACTCGGCATGAAAGCAGGACTTGAACCGTATGAACTCGCGGGATTTGTCTGCAAGTCGATAATCAACGAGCGAGTGAACGCCAATCTCATCCAGATATCCCGGTGGCAAATCCACTCGGGACTCCCCCTCATGAGCACCGAAATTTCGAATCATGCGAGCATGGAGCCGGCGAGTATTCACCACTCCGGTCCGCCCGAGTACCGCCCATAGATATCCGCCATCGCCTGCACCATCTCGCCGAGGGTGCAGCCGTCGTGCGCGCCCTGGATCAGGTGCGGCATGACGTTGGCGTTGTCCTGGCAGGCCTGACGGATCGCGTCGAGCGACTTCTCGACCTTCGCGTCGTCGCGGTTGGTCTTGAAGGCCTCCAGACGCTCGACCTGATCGATCTCGACCTGGTGCGGGATCTCGAGGATGTCGATCGGGCGTCCTTCCTCGGTGTCCACGTACTCGTTGACGCCGACGATGATCCGGTCGCCCGCCTCGCACTCCTCGCTGAAGCGGTACGCCGCCTCGGCGATCTGGCGACGGAAGTAGCCCTTGTGGATGCCTTGGACGACACCCTGGCCGTAGCCCTCGTGCTTCGAGTAGGCGGGGTGCTCGGCGTTCTCGCCGGAGAACCGCTCGCGGCTGGGCTTGGCGTCGAGACCCATGCGATCGATGTCGTCGATGAAGTTGAGCGCTTCGGCCTCCATCTGGTCGGTGAGGGCCTCGATGAACCACGAGCCGCCGAGCGGGTCGGTGACGCGGGTGACGCCGGTCTCGTGGGCGAGGATCTGCTGCGTGCGCAGGGCCACGGTGACCGCCTGCTCGGTGGGCAGGCCGAGGGTCTCGTCCATCGAGTCGGTGTGGAGCGACTGGCAGCCGCCGAGCACGCCGGCCATGGCCTGGTAGGCGACGCGGACGATGTTGTTCAGCGGCTGCTGCTCGGTCAGCGAGCAACCGGCGGTCTGGACGTGGGTCTTCATGTACCACGCTTTGGGGTTGGTCGCGCCGTAGCGGTCCTTCATCATGCGGGCCCAGATCCGGCGTGCGGCGCGGAGCTTGCAGACCTCTTCGAAGAACTCGTTGTGGGCGTTGAAGAAGAACGACAGACGCGGGCCGAACTGGTTGATATCGAGGCCACGCTCGACGCAGGCCTCGACGTACTCCATGCCGTCGCGCAGCGTGAAGGCGAGTTCCTGGGTCGCCGAGGAGCCGGCTTCGCGGATGTGGTAGCCGGAGATCGAGACGGAATTCCACTTGGGCATGTTCTCGGCCTGGAACTCGATGGTGTCCACGACGAGCTTGACCGAGGCCTCGGGCGGGTAGATGTACTCGTTCTGGGAGTGGAACTCCTTGAGGATGTCGTTCTGCAGCGTGCCGCCGAGAGAGGCGATGTCGATGCCGCGCTGCTGGGCCATGGCGATGTACATCGCCCAGATGACGCAGGCCGGGCCGTTGATGGTCTGGGAGACGGTGACCTCGTCGATCGGGATGTCGGCGTAGAGCCGGTGCATGTCCTCGATGGTGTCGATGGCCACGCCGCAGCGCCCGACCTCGCCGGCGGACAGCGGGTCGTCGGAGTCACGCCCCATGAGCGTCGGCAGGTCGAAGGCGGTCGACAGCCCCGTGTTCGCGGCGGTCTTGGTCTTGGCCTGCTGGAGCAAGTACTTGAATCGCTTGTTGGTGTCGTCGGCGGAGCCGAAGCCGGCGAACTGGCGCATGGTCCACAGGCGGGTGCGGTAGCCCTGCGGGAACAGGCCTCGCGTGTACGGGAACTCGCCGGGGGCGGGCAGGTCGCGCTCGATGTTGTGCAGCGCGGTGATCTGGCTGGGCTCGACGGCGGCGCCCGGACCGTAGGACGGGTTCAGCACCAGCCCGGAGATGGTGACGGCCTGCGGATCGACCGGGGTCTGGTCGATCGTGACGCGTCCGCTGGAGTCCGTATCGATATTCGGGCCGGTGAGGTGCGTGGTCATCGGTCGTGGTTCCTTGGCTTGCGGGAAGAGCCCCATGATAGGGAATCCGGGGAGGAATTCCCACGATTCGGCGACGGATCGAGCGCCCGTGGCTTTCGTGACCCGTGGGCGTGGGAGCGCGTAGAATCGGGCTTTGCCCGCCCGAATCCCTTCAGTTCCCAGGAGGACGGATGTCCGCCTCACCCGCTTCGACGACCGCCACGACCGAGCCCGGCCTGACCTCGTTCCAGCTCGGCAGCCGCACGTTCACCAGCCGCCTGATCGTCGGGACGGGCAAGTACTCCGATAACTCGGTCATGAAGCAGGCGCTCGACGCCTCCGGGGCGGAGGTGGTCACCGTCGCGGTGCGCCGCGAGCGGCTCTACAACGACCGGGGCGAGTCGCTGCTCGACTTCATCGACACCGACCGGTACACGATCCTGCCGAACACCGCCGGCTGCTTCAACGCCGAGGACGCGGTGCGAGTCTCGCGGCTCGGTCGCGAGCTGCTGGAGCAGCTGGGGAATCCTGGCGCATCGTGGGTGAAACTAGAGGTGCTCGGCGACAAGAAGACGCTGCTGCCGGACCCCGTCGGCACGCTGGAGGCCTGCCGCGAGCTGGTGGCCGACGGCTTCGAGGTGCTGTGCTACACCTCCGACGACCCGATCAGTGCGCAGCGGCTGAAGGAAGCCGGAGCCACCAGCGTCATGCCCGCCGGCTCGCCAATCGGCTCGGGCCAGGGCGTGCTCAACCGCAACAACATCCGCCTGTGCCTCGACCTGCTCAAGGGCGGCGAGGCGTCGATCGACTCCAAACCCGGCGATGCGGAGTACCCGGTCATCGTCGATGCAGGCGTCGGCTCGGCCTCGGATGTGTCGGTGGCGATGGAACTCGGCGCGGACGGCGTGCTGCTCAACACAGCGATCGCGCACGCGAAGGACCCGGTGATGATGGCACACGCGATGCGCAAGGCCTGCGAAGCGGGTCGGCAGAGCTACCTCGCGGGGCGGATCGCCAAGCGGCTGTACGCCACGGCCAGTTCGCCTTGGGAGGGTGTGATCAGTTATATCCCGGGGGAGTGACGCGCGGTTTTAATCCGTCGAACGCGCCGGTCTCTAGCAGCTCAATCGCGTTCGTCAGTTTGTACCGCCGCGACGGCCACACGAGTCATTTCCTCGTCGCTTGCTATCGCTCGCCTTCGTTCAAGACCGATCTCGTTCGCACTGAACGCCGACACTGCTCCGGACGCGATGCCAATGACGCGCTTTGCGTGCACCCGGAGTGTCTCGTGGGCCGCTGGCTGGACCAGGTCATTTCCATCGAAGGACGGCACCATCGTCCTTGCTTCGAAGATCTGGCCACCGTCAGCCTCGGTGGTGACCTGTCCCGCAGAGGCCAGCAAGCACCCGTTTGGCAAACGTGCTCGATCAAGCCGCCACGTCACGTCTGAAACACCGTCAAAGACGATCCACAAACGCCGAAGCGGAGCGTCCGTGGCTTCAGACACTGGTGCGTCCATATCTAAAACAAGGCACCACGGAATGGCATCCCAGCGAATAGCGACGAGCCTCGCGAAGTCGATCATGCGTAACGCTTCATCGAGCGGCAACTCGATGGGGATTGCATTCATTCCAGCTCTCCTCACGACCTAGGCCGTGCAATCGCAGGCGTCAAGCCGGCCGTATCCCCCGATAGAACATCTGCACCCGCTCGGCCTGCTGCTTGCGTACCGTTTCGAGGATGAGCCGCGGGATGCGGTAACCCGCGTCCTGATCGTCACTGGCCTGATCGCGGGTCGTGTTCTGGCAATGCTCGCTGATGCACTGGTACATGAGCTTGAACGCGTCGCGCGGCTGGTGCATCTGGTCGAGCGAATCGACGATGTCCTGCCGGCTCACATCGCTCGCGAACAGGTCCACCAGCGCGACCGGCTTCTCGGTGTCCACGCGGCAGGCATTGAGCCGGGCGGTGCAGAGGTCGTAGAGCATCGAGCCGGTCCAGGTCAGGCGCTCGACCAGCGACTGCTTGTCCAGCCTGGCCTCCTGGAAGAACGCGCTCGACTCGCGAAAAAGCTCGTGGCGCAGCTCCAGCGGGAGCAGCGCCTTCACGCCGATCCGCGGCATCTGCAGGAACTTGTTGTTGAGCAGGGGCCACACGACGGGGCGCATACGCTGAGGGTCGCCGCTGATGAGCGTGGGCTCGTCCATGCGGTCCACCAGCACGATCGCGCCGCTGAAGCCCATCGAGCCGAGCACGCGGAGCAGCGCGTTCATGAGGGCGTAGCGCTCGTCGTCCTGGCCCGAGAGCGGGAGGCGGGCGCTGTCGGAGGCGAGGTTGGGGACAAGGTCGAGAGCCGCGGCGATGGACTCGTGGTCGCGGGCGCAGGTGCGGATCTGGCGGTGCAGCTTCTTGGCGGTGCGGCTGAGTTTGAGCCGGTCCCACGCGTAGCGCTTGAGGATCAGGACGAGCCAGAGGCCGATGGTCGCGCCGAGGGCGTACATCCACCAGTTGAGGTATTCGCGATCCGGGTCGAGTTGCAAAGCCGCGGCGATGACGAGTGCGGTCGGGATCCAGCCGAACCATGCGGCGAGTGTCCACCAGCGCTTGGGCCAGTCGGCGGCGGCGCGGAGGGTCCGCTTCAGTTTGCGTACGCGGTCCACCGCGGAGGGCGAGCGGTCGTAGAGCGCGTCGAGCAGGAGGAGCTGGCGCTTGGTCTCGGCATCGGCCTTGCGCAATGCGGTGATGCGCTGCGGGTCGAGCATGCGATCATGCTCATCGTCGGCGCCGCGACTGGCCTGGCCGAGGATCTCGTCGGTCAGTTTGGTGACGGCGGTCTGGAGGATCGCGTCGATGTGATCAACGAGCCGGAGCTTGGAGAACGCTTTCACGACGTCGGCGGTCGGCGAGCCTGTCCGCAGGCCCGCCCGGGCGGCGAAGCGATCGAGAATGGGGTTCAGGTCGTCGTAGGGAATCAGGAATACGCTGCGATCCGGGTCCTTGGCGTTGTGGCGCCGGATGCGATCGGCGAGTTGGATGCGGATGGCGGTCTTGCCGCTGCCCTTCTCGCCGAAGACGATCGAGGAGGACGGGCTGGCGAGATCGCCAACGATCTTCTCGAAGTCCGGGTGGGCGGTCTGGCGCTCGTCGAGCCGGGCGAACACGGGATCGTGGCGCGCTTCTTCAGCGTGGAAGGGGTTCTCGGTGATGCCCCAGTGCTCAAGGAAACTGGCGATGTTCATGCCGGTCGTGCCCTCCGTTGGCCCAATTCACCCGGATCCTAGCCGAATCAGGCGCTGGAAACCCCCAGCGCCGCCCGGCGATCGCGGATGAGGCGCTTCGGCTCCCAGCCGAGCAATCGACTCGCCTTGGAGAGATCCATGAACGAATCCCGGACGATCGCGTCTTCGACGCCCTCGATGCCCCGGAAGTGTTCTTCGGCGATCTCTTCGACGGATTCCGCGACGCGTGGGTCCGGGGCGGCGACCCAGACCACCTCGTGCCCGGAGCAATCCGCGTCGAGGGACGCCACCATGGCTTCTGCGATATCGTCGAGGTGGATGTACGAGTAGCACTCGCAGCCGCCCCAGCGGTAGTCGTGCCCGCCGCGGGCGCGACCGGACCACGCCTCGAAGCTGCCCTGGTCGAGCACGTAAGGCATGCGAAGACTGATCGCGCTGGTCCCCCGCTGCTCGTCATACAGATCGGAGGCCAGCTCATCGAGCATGCGCTCGGAGAGCAGTTTGCTCAGGCCGTAGCCGTTGGTCGGTCGGGCCTGGGTCTGCTCATTAATCGGGAAACGCAGCGGCTTCGTGGAACGCGGGTCGTCGGACGGTCGCCCGATGCCCCCGAGAAACGCCTGCACCGAGCTGGCGAAGACGAGCCGGCGCACTCCCCGCTCCAGCGAGGCCTGAAACACCGACGCGTTGATCGCGAGGTTCTCGCGCAGCACCTGCTCGGGCGACGCGGCGTGGACGTTCGTGTGCCCGGCGAGGTGGACGACGGCATCGACCTGGCCGAGTTCGCGTTGCGCGGTTTCAAAGACGCGGTGGATGGCGTACGGGTCGAGCAGTGTGTCGGCGGATGACGGCCAGCGGCCGTGCGACGACGCACGCCGGTCGAGGCCGAACACACCATCGCCTCGCTGCACCAGCAGGTCGCAGAGAGCGGTTCCGATTTTGCCGTGGCAGCCGGTGACGAGGACGCGCACAAAGACTCCGGGGGAAAGGGGCGAGCAGATCAGTGCGCGACGGGTTCGCCGAGCATCGCCGCAATCTCCTCGACCATCTTGTCGCAGAGGGCCGGTGTGCGGGCTTCGAGGTTCAGGCGCAGCAGCGGCTCGGTGTTGCTCTTGCGGACGTTGCACCACCAGCCCTCGCTCTTAAAGCAGTCGACAGTGACGCCGTCGAGCTCGTCGATGTCGCCGCGGTCAGCGAAGGTCTCCTTGAGTTCTTCGAGGGTGAGGTCCTTCTCCTCGTTCTCGAAGTTGCGCTCGCCGGACTGGGCATAGCGGGCGATCGGGGCGATCATCTCACTGACGGTCCGGCCGCTGCGCTTGATCTCGGCGCCGAGCGAGAGCATGACCGCGAGGGCGATCGCGCCCGAGTCGGCGTTGAAGTTTTCGCGGAAGTAGAAGTGGCCGGAGAGTTCGCCGCCGAAGACCGCGCCGTGCTCGGCGAGGGCTGCCTTCATGAACACGTGCCCGACGCGACCGCGCACCGGCTTACCACCGGCACTGAGGATGTCCTCCTGCAGGGCCTTGCTCGAGCGCAGGTCGTAGACGATTGCCGAACCGGGGTTGTCGGCGAGGAAGGACTTGGCGATCAGCGCGGTCAGCAGGTCACAGCCGACCATCCTGCCCTTCTCGTCGACGAGCATCAGCCGGTCGGCATCGCCGTCGAAGCAGATGCCGAAGTCGGCGCCGGTCTCGACGACCTTCGCCTGCAAGTCAACAAGGTTCGAGGCGACCAGCGGGTTCGGCTCGTGGACGAACTCACCCTTCGAGTTGTCGAAGTAGAGTTCGATGATCTCAAGCCCTTCGATGCCCGAGCCCTTCTCGCCGAAGACCTTGGGCACCATGGTGCCGGCCATCCCGTTCGACGCATCGATCACGATCTTCAACGGCTGCCCGCCGGTGTCACAAAACTGCAGAACATGTTTGCGGTAGGCGTCCCACAGCTCCTTGTGATCGATCCGCCCAGACTTCTCGCCCCGCTTGCGGATGTCCGACAGGGCCGCGGCCTTGCGGATCTCGGCGAGGCCGTTCGCTTCACCAACCGGCTTGGCGTGCCGTCGGCTGATCTTGAAGCCGTTGTACTCGGGGGGGTTGTGCGAGGCGGTCACCTGCACGCCGCCGGCGCACTTAAGGTGGTTGATCGCGAAGTAGACGAACGGTGTATCGACCAGTCCGACATCCACCACATGCCCGCCGCCGTCGATGATGCCCTGAATCAGGCTGTCGCGGAGCGAGGGACTGCTGGTCCGCATGTCGTGGCCGACCACAAGGTTCTGCATCATGGGCGTGGTCTGACCATCAGCGGCCGCCTCGCCGAGCAGGAAATCCGCGCAACCAAGGCCGATCTGCCAGGCCAAGTCCTCGTTGAGGGGGTTCGGGTAGGTGCTGCGGATGTCGTACGCCTTGAAAACCTTGCCCAGCATGCCTTTGGCTCTCCCTGCTCGCGTTCTTTGGTCGGTTCAGCGAATGGGCAGGATACCCGGTCCGCCGCCCGACATGGGTCTGGTTGGTTAGCGGATCTGGGGCTCGATGCCCTCGGGAAGTGCGTCGAGGAACGCACGTCCATAACGGGTCGTCACGATCCGAGGATCCAGCACCACGACCCGGCCGTGATCGGTCGCGCTGCGGATGAGCCTCCCGAAGCCCTGCTTGAAGCGGATGACCGCCCGGGGCAGCGCATCATCCATGAATGGGCTGCCTCCCTGTCTCTTGATGACCTCGCTGCGTGCCTCGATGACCGGTCGATCGGGCGGGTCGAACGGGAGCCGGGTGATGATCACATTGCGCAGGTTCTTGCCCTGCACGTCCACGCCCTGCCAGAAACTCGACGTGCCGAGCAGCACTGATCGCTCGTCAGATCGGAATCCATCCAGCACCGCGGCCCGGCTGCCGTCGCGCCCCTGCACCCACAACGGCATGCCGAGTTCGTGCAGTTCGTCTTCGAGAAGGCGGGCGAGCGTCTGCACCATGCGAAAACTCGTGCAGAGCACGAACGCGCCGCCGTCGGTCTCGCGGATGTGCTCGGCGACGACCTCGGCGAGTTTCGTATCGTGGGACGGGTCACGCGGGTCGGGCAGGTCAGGATGGACGAACAATTCGACCTGGCTCGGGTAATCGAACGGGCTGCCGAGGGCGAGGGTCTGCGCATCAGCGCAACCGAGCTTGGACTTGGCGTGCTCGAACACACCGCGCGTGGTTGTGAGTGTGGCGGATGTCAGCACCACGCCGAACTCGCGCCCGAAGAGATGATCCTCCAATATCGGGGCGACATCGATGGGGCGACAGGCGAACGAGGAGCGGATCGACCGGCCTCCGGCGGCTCCGGATGTCTCGATCCAGTACACGCAGCCCTCAAGTTGCAGCTCACAGAGCATCTCCGCCTCATCGGCGATCGACGCGGCACGCTCGGCGTACGAGTTCAGCTCGTACCGGTCTTCCTCGACGCTGCAACACTCTCGGAGTTGCTTAAGAGCGACCGCCAGCGAGCCGAACGGATCGGTCAGGAGGTTGTCGACCTCTCCCGGTTCGTGGATCCGTCGCGTCGCGCCGAATACCGGCTGGGCGGGCAGGCAGGAGTTGGTGGAGCGTCTGGTCAGATCAATCAGTCGATCGAAGAACGCGGAGGTCGCCCGCTCGGCGGCCATCACCCGCGCGACGGCCCGCTCGTGCGAGCCGGCGGCGTCTGCGCTGACCTGCAGCGTCGCGAGATAGCCTTTGCCGCGTTTCGAACTCATCAGGCTGTTGAGCAGGTAGCGCACCTTCGCTTCGCTGAGCGTCACGCCGAAGTGCTCGCCGGCGACTTCTTCCACGTTGTGGGCCTCGTCGAGGATCACGTGGTCGTAGGCCGGCAGAAAGCCGACATCGCGGCTGCGAAGCGCGAGATCGCTGAAGAACAGCGCGTGGTTGCAGATGAGCAGGTCCGCTCGCTCCGCCCGGCGACGGGCCTGCTGGTAAAAGCACTGGTGGTACGACGGGCAACGGCGCCCCATGCAATTGCCGGAGTCGCTCTGCACTTTGTCCCAGACCGACATCCGCTCGACCGAGGGCAGCGTGCTCAGCGTGCCGTCCTCGGTCTCATACGCCCAGTCCTCGATGATGTGCAGCGAGCGGCGCATCGCGGCATCCGCAAACAGCCGATCCTGACGCTTGGAGGCCATGCCGAGGCGTCGGATGCTGAGGTAGTTCCCCCGGCCCTTGACCAATTCAGCTCGAAACGGGGGTTCGTCGCCGGATGAACCGTCGGCGAACACATCCATCATCAGGGGGATGTCCTTCGAGAGCAGCTGCTCCTGCAGGGCGATCGTGTTCGTCGCCACAACGACCCGCTCGCCGTGCTCGATAACCCGTTTCAGCGCGGGGAGCAGGTACGCGAAGGACTTGCCCACGCCGGTGCCGGCCTCGACGAGCAGGTGCGAGCGAGCCGCCAGGGCCTCGTCGATCGCACCGGCCATCTCGACTTGCTGAGGGCGCAGTTCGAATCGCTCGCCCATCGCCCCGGATACACGCCCGCCCGGCGAGAGCATGCTGGCGAGATCCGCGCCGGTCACGTCTTGACGCCGAGCGGCGACCGCTTCGGCTCTCCAACAGCGCGGGGGTACGTGCGGGGGATCTTGCGCAGTTTCTCGATCACGACCAGGCGGCCGGTCGGCGTCTCGACAGTCCCAGCGTGGGCGCAGTGCAGCATGTGCATCGCCTGCTTG
>JANSXG010000256.1 GCA_024743075.1 bacterium
GCTTCGTCGACCTGGCGGACCTGAACGCGGTGCTTTCGAACTTCGGCTGCTGATCAGGCCGGGTCACCGATTTCGGGCGGAGCGCGCACCGAGCGTCAGGTTCACCGCGAGCATCATCGTAAGTTGGTCCGAATAGCCCCGATTGCCTCGCAAACTCGCGCGGGTCAGTCGGGGTTGTTGTGTTATCGGAACCGGACGGATCCAGAAAACCAGAAGAACTGTGTGCAGATTTTCCTTGCAACCTCGGATTGTGGGCGGATAATGACGATACGAGTCCTCCCGATCCGCCGTAATGGCAGGGAGTGCTCGTTGGAAGAAAGAGAAGAGAGAGATCGAACTTTGTGTACCTGTACCGCCAAAAACGGTGATTTGACCAGCATGAACGTGCGGGACTGACGTCCTGTGCGTTTATTTTTTCGTTCCCCGGCCGTAATCGGATGGGTCCCAGTGCTCTCGGGATTGCAGACGACCGGTTTGGGATGCTCTTGAGTGTGATTCGAAAGGAGTGAGAGCTGTGACTATGAAGTGTTCTTGTAAGGCGTTGGTGGCCCTCGCGGGCGGGATCGCGATGATCTCGTCGGCGGCCGTCGCCAGCCCCTCGACTTCGAACGAGGCCCCCGCGGTCTCGACTGGCGTCAGCAAGGCGTCGTCGACCAAGGTTGTGAACCAGACCAGCAACAACGCCTCGGCGAAGTTCGCGGTCGGTGCCAACCGTGGTGTGAACGACACCTGCGAAAGCGCTGGCAGCGTTGACTGTGGCGGTTCGGCTGAAGCCGACCTCACCACGGCCGCGCCCGGCATCGATTCGCCGTTCTCGTGCGCGATCGGTACCGGTCAGACCAACACCCTGTGGTACTCGTTCACCGTGACGGCCGGCAACAACGCCGCGACCGTCCAGACCTGCAACTCGACCGGTGGTTCCGACTCGACCCTGAACATCTTCTCGGGTTCGTGCGGTTCGCTCGTCGAGATCGCCTGCAACGATGACGGCGGCTGCGGCGCTGGCTTCCTCAGCTCCGCCACCGCGACCGGCCTCGTCGAAGGCGAGACCTACTACGTTCAGGTCGGCGCGTGGGATGCCGCTTCCGTCGGCACCTACACCCTCGAGGTGGACTGCTTCTTCCAGGAAGTCGGCGACGACACCTGCGAGAACGCCGAAGCCATCGAGTGTGGCGGTTCGGTCGAAGCCGACCTGACCACCGCGTCCCCGGGCATCGATTCGCCGTTCTCGTGCGCGATCGGCACCGGCCACACCAACACCCTGTGGTACTCGTTCGTCGCCACCGACAACGCCGCCACGATCCAGACCTGCAACTCCGCGGTCGGCACCGACTCCACGGTCAACGTGTTCTCGGGTGCCTGCGGCGCGCTGGTCGAAATCGGCTGCAGCGATGACGCCTGCGGTTCGTCCGGCTTCAACAGCTCGACGACCGTCTCCGGCCTCACCGTCGGCGACACTTACTACATCCAGATCGGTGCATGGTCGGCCGCGACCGTCAGCACCTACACGCTCGAAGTCGACTGCTTCTTCATCGAGCCGTGTGACACCTGCGTCGATGGCAGCACCCCCGAGGGCGAGCCCATCCTCGTCGACGGCGACGAAGACACCACCAACGGTGGCTGCAACAGCGATCCGGACGTCTTCGGTTCCGTCAGCATCGGCGAGACCATCTGCGGTACCGCCAGCCTCTACCTCGACAGCACCGGTGCCGCCGTCCGCGACACCGACTGGTACCAGTTCACGATCACCGAGACCACCGCGGTCGAGTGGGTCGTGACCTCCGAGCTGCCCGTCCAGGCGCTCCTCGTGAACGCCGGCGACTGCTCGGCTCCGGCCGTCATCGGTGAAGGCAACGGCGTTTCCGCCGGCGGCTGCCAGCCGATCGTCGTGTCCGCCGACCTCGCCCCCGGCACCTACGTCGCGTTCGCGGCGTTCCCCGCCGGCTCGGGTCAGCCCAACGGCACCTCGCTGCTCTACAACGCCACGCTCCAGCAGGGTGGTCTCACCCCCGGTGCGTGCTGTGACTTCGACGGCAACTGCTTCGAAACCATCGAAGCGGAGTGCGACGGCTTCTTCACCCCCGAAGCGGTCTGCGCTGATGTCGAGTGCATCACCGTCGATTGCCCGGACGGCGCCCTCATCGAGGGTGGCGGCTTCGGCGAAGAGCTGTTCGACGGCTACAACGATGAGCTGAACTCCGGCTGCAACGCGACCGCCGGTATCGCCATCATCGACTTCCCCGTCTGCGGCGACGTGTGGTGCGGTACCTCCGGTACTCACCTCAACTCCGCCGGCGGCCAGGTCCGCGACACCGACTGGTACCAGTTCGACGTCTTCGAGACGACCGAAATCAACTGGCGCGTGACCGGTACGTTCGACGTCCTGTCGTTCATCCTCGAAGCCGGCGCCCCCGGCGATGAGTGCACCCTCGGTTCGCTCCAGCAGGCCGCTACCGGCCCCGCTGGCACGCCCGTGGACAACATCGCCACGCTCGGCCCGGGTACCTACTTCCTCTTCGTGTCGACTCAGGTCTTCACCGGCGTCCCGGCCAACGCGCCCTACGTCGCTGAACTGATCTGCATCGAGCCCGAGGTCGAGGCCTGCTGCTTCGGCGACGGTTCCTGCGAAGACCTCCTCGGTCCCGACTGTGCCGCCGCTGGCGGTATCCCGCAGGGTGCCGGCGTCCTCTGCGCCGACA
>JANSXG010000073.1 GCA_024743075.1 bacterium
CGAGCGCGAGACTCAGAGCGGTGGAGTCCGCCCCACCGCTACAGGCGACCAGCGTCGGCTCCCCCGCGGGCTCGCCGCCCTGAGCGGCGATCAGGGAGCGCCACGAGGCGATGACCCGGCGTGACACGGGATGGCGCCGGTCGAGACGGAGCGGGGCAGGAGATGGCTCACCTGAGGATGACACTCTGGCATCATCGCCTTCTCGGGCCGCGGATGCGACCGCGATGCAGCCGTCGCGCCGGGCTTGTATGCTGCCCGAGGCTGTATTGCCGATGATCTGACAGGCCCACAGGAGGTGGGCCCGAAGCGGAGGACTCGCGAATGCCATCGAGGTGCATGGATGTACCGCTGTTCATTCTCGGTTCGGCGTCCCCCCAAACGGAATCGGCCGGGAGTTTTCTTAACTCCATGACATCGACGCAGAACTGGCTTCCGGGTGCCGTCGCGGCCCTCGGGATTCTGCTCGTCACCACCACCCTACTCCGGCGGTGGGTCAAGAAATCGCGGGCAGCACGCAATCACGATCCGCGCGAGAAGCTACGCGAGCAACGGGAAACCCTCCAGAACCGCGCCGAACGGGACTCGCTCGAGCACCTCATGGTTGAGGTCCAGGAGTTGACCCGTATTTGCGCCGCCCAAATCGAGAATCGTGCCACCAAGCTTGAGCACCTGATCGAGCTTGCCGACCGTCGACTGGCGGACCTTGAGCAGGCCACGAGTAGACGCTCGGATCCATTGCCGTCTTCTGCGGAGCGGGACCGAACCATCGAAGCACGCCCCGCTGCCATGCCTTCGAACCGGTCCCGCGATTGGTCGGCCGAAAGCGACGAACCGTCTGAATCGCCGGCCCAGCGTCGGGATCAACTGGCGGAGCGAGTGCATGAACTCTCGGCGATGGGGCTCAAGAGCGTTGAGATCGCGCGCCAGCTCGATGAGCAGGTCGGCAAGGTTGAACTGATCCTGGCGCTTCGCAGCGCGTCTTGAGCGAGCCCGCCGCTCAATCAGCGGGCATCCACGAACTGTCGAAATGCATGCCGGGGAGCAGTGATACCTCCGGCTCGCGCTCGATCATGCTAGCGATTGGATACGCGCAGTAGTCGAGGCTGAAGGCACCCGCCGGGCGGTGGTTGCCGGACCAGCCGAGGCCGCCGAAGGGCAGTTTGCCGCTTGCTCCAGCGGTGCCGGTGTTCACGTTGATGCACCCCGCTCGGGATTCGGCGACGAAACGGTCGATCGCGTCGTCCTCCTGCGTGAAAATGGCGGCGGCGAGACCGTATCGAGTCGTGTTCGCCTGCTCGATCGCTTCCTCAAGGGACTCGAATTCGCAGAGGCGGACCAACGGTCCGAACAGTTCCACATCCGCGCCCGCATCGTGAGCGATCGAATCGGAGAGGCTGAAGCGATCGACCTGCCAGATGGCCGGGGAGACGTAATGCCCGCCCGAGGGGTGATCGACGGCGGTCATTTCGAGGATCGGCTGCGGGTTGCCTTCGCCTGCCCTTGCCAGTTTGCTCTGGAAATCGATGGCCTGGTCCCGGGCCTCCGCAGAGATGAGCGGGCCCATGAAGACAGGTTGGTTGCGTGACCCGCCGCCGATACCTTTCGGGTCCCCGACGATCATGTTGGAGGAGATCTTGGCAAGCAGCGTGGCGAAAGGCCCGGCGATGTCCTTGTGAACCAGGATCCGCCGCGTGCAGGTGCAGCGTTGCCCGGTCGTGATGAACGCGGCGCGAGCGCATTCGATCGCGGCCTGCTTCAGATCGGCATCCGGCATAATCACGGCGGGGTTGTTGCCCCCCATCTCGAGCGCGACGATCTTGCCGGGCTGGTCGAGATTGGCTTCAAGGATGCGACGACCGACCGGCCAAGAGCCTGTGAAGAGCACGCCGTCGATGTCGCGACTGGTGACCAGTGCCGAGGCGACATCAGCGCGACCCTGCACGAGGTTGAACACGCCCGCGGGCGCGCCAACTGATTCGAGCGCCGCGAGGAACAGTTCGGCGATGGCCTGGCCAACGGCCGGCGTCTTGTCGCTGGGCTTGAACACGATCGTGTTGCCCATGAGCAGCGCCGGCACGATGTGGCCGTTGGGCAGGTGGGCCGGGAAGTTGAAGGGGCCGACGACGGCCATGACGCCGTGAGGACGGAACCGGCAGATGCCCTTGCGCGTCTTCGAGAGTTCGAGGTCAAAGCCGGTGACGCGTCCGCGACCGGAGTTCTTCGAGTCGTCGAGTGTGACGTCGACTTTGGCCCCGAGCAGCTTCGCTTCTGATGCGGAATCCCAGATGGCTTTGCCGGTCTCGGCGCAGATCAGTTCGCCGATCTCTTCGGCCTTTGCGCTGGCGAGCGCCTGGTAGGCCCTGAGCATCTCGACGCGTTGCTCGATGGAGGTGGACGACCACTCGGGGAGGGCCTTCCGGGCGGCGCCGACCGCTTCAGCGACGTGACGGACATCAGATCCTCCGGACCAGACGATTTGCTCCGGTCGAGCCGGATTGGTCGAGACGATCGCGTTGTCGGAACTCGCGCCGGCGATCGCTCGGGATTCACCGTCGATGATGTCGCCCATCGGGCGGTTGAGGCACGGCGATTCGATCCGGGAGTTGGGTTGGCTCGATGTAGTCATGTCTGGCTCTGTGGAGTGCGATCGCTCAGTCAGGATCTGGTGGCGCGTTTCCTCGTCGGCTTTGCGGCGCTCGACGAGGGCTTCGCATTGCTCTTCGGTTTCTTCGTGGTCTTGCTCCCGCCGGACGCCACGCGCTTCGTTTTCGACTTCGGCGAGAGCACCAGCGGCGTTACGCCGGCGTGATCTTCCTCGACGGGGTGCAGCGCCTCCATCGCCTGTTTGGGCAGTTCGACGCCCCGTCCGTTCGCGACGAGGCGGTACGGAGTGTGCAGGGCTCGCCAGTTGCCGTCCTCGCCGTCGATGCTGATGAAGCCCTCGTGATTGCAGCGGGACTGGGCGCAAGTGCCGCTGATCTTGAGGATTCTGGTGTCCTTGATGATCGGAATGTCATCTGTGACGGCTTCGAGGTGCGGGCCTCCGTCGAACGGGTCGATCCGGCCGGTGTACTTGAAGCCGATGTCCTCGAGCATTTTACGAGCGGGGATCGTGTCGTTGCCGACCTGGCCGACGAGTTTGCGGGCCTCCGGCGGGAGAAGGGAGAGGTAGATCTCCTCGCGCGGCAGCAGCGAGACCATGAACTCCCGCGAGTACTGGCAGAACTTGTCCGCCTCGGTGTACGGGAGGTTGATGAAGCGGCGCCCGAGGTACTCCCAGAGGGTGTTGTGCCCGTCAGGCGTAATCGGGGCCATCATCTCGGCGAGGACTTTTGAGCCGAACTGCTCTCGATGGACGCCCATGTAGTGGAAGCGGACGAGGCTGAGCTGCTTGCCGAGTTTGAGCGGATGGCGACGCGAATTGGGGCCGAGGATCAGGCCGCCGATTTCGCTCGGGCCGGATTCGTCCATGTAGAGCTTGGCGGTGGTGTGGGTGGTGCCGGTCTGAAGATCCTCGGAGAAGAACTGCTTCTTCTGGAGCATGAACGAGAGGTTCGGGTGGCCCGGCCCGCCCATCCTGGACACGCACATCGAGCTCCCGAGGCAGTTCTTGGTTTCTAGGTCCTCGAGCGCGAACATGAAGAGCGGGCTGGCACCAACGGCGGACTTGTCGCCCGCGACCGCTTTGAGTTCCTTGCCTTCCTTGGCGGCACGGAAACTCATTCGCGAGCGCCGGATCTTTTCCGAGATGATGTCCTTGTCCGCTGGAAGATTGATGAAGTGCACCATCTTCGCGAACTTGAAGAGCACTTCCATGTCTTCGGGTTTACAGCGTCGGATCAGAAACATCGGGTCGCGTCCTTTGCTCGAGGATGCACTGTGGCTTGGTTCAGTTGGTGGCGTACGGCTTGCGCATGGGACGCGGCTCGTTTGAAGCGGATGTTTCGATTTCCGAAGCGACTCTGGCCATCGCCCGTTCGAGGACCTCGAAGACACGGGGCCAGTGTTCGTCCTGCATGACGCCGAGCGGCGGGAGCATGCGGACGTGGAACGGGTCGTGGCCGCAGTAGAAGAGGATGAGCCCCTCATCGAAGCAGGCGCGGCAGAGCTTCATGATCGGGGCTTTCTCGCCGCCGAACGGGGTCAACTTCATCATGCCGCCGAAGCCGCCGCAGAAATCGTGCACTCGGTGGTTCTCGGGGAACCACTCCGGGTGCTTCTTCACGAGCGCGTCGACATGTTCGCGGAAGAGTTTGTGGTGGTGCGCGATGCGTCCCTTTGTACCGTCGGATTTGTTGTAGTAGTCGCCGTCGCGGAGGCGGGTGAGGATCTCCGTTCCGGCCTTGAGGCCGGCGGAGGATCCCAGGAAGGTGCCGGAGAGCAGGCCTGGCTGGGGGTTGTATTCCTCGGTGTACATCGCGGCGCAGACCTGGCTCATCTTGCCGACGCATGCCACGTCGACGTACTCACCGAGGCCGAGCGCATCGAAGCAGAACATCTTCTCGGTGCGACCGAAGGTCTGGACCTCGTCGGCCCAGACCGCGATGTCGTTGTCGCGACAGACTTCCATCATCGCCTTGTGGAAATCGGGGAGCGCGGTATTGAAGCCGCCTTCGCCCTGCACGAGTTCGAAGATGAAGCAGGCGTGCTGTTTGGGGTAGCGGGCGATGTACTGCTCGAGGTGCCAGACGCACATGTCGATGTAACGGGTCGGGCCGCTGACCTCGCCGGCCGACATGCGACGGGCCGCGACGTGGTCGTAGAACGGCATGTAGTCGACGAGCGTGCTCAGGGGGATGCCCTGACGCCCGCCGGCGGAGTCACCGATCTGGGCCATGGTGACAGACCGGCCCATGAAGCAGTGGGCGAACGCGATGACCCGGCTGGCCGGGGCGTGCTTCTGGTAGCAGACCTTCAGGGCGTTCTCGTTGGCCATGGCGCCCGAGCCGCAGAGAAAGGCGTGCGCGAGTTTGGAGCCGCCCTTCTGGGCCTCGTCGACGAGGATCTTCGCGAAGTCGAACGCTTCGCGGTTCATCATGAGGTGGCCCTGCATGACCGTGTCGCTCGCGGCGCCCTCGATCGCCGCGCGAGCGATCCCGGGGTCGGAATGGCCGAAGAAGTGGACGCCGATACCGGTGATCATGTCGAGCTTGACCGAACCGTCCATCAGTTCGATGAGCGGGCCGTTGCCAAGCCCGGAGCCGACGTGCGGGTAGAGCAGCGGACGGCCGCGAACGTCGGCGGCGAGTTCCATGAACTCCTCGAACGACTGTGTTGCTTCGGACGAACGCGGGCCTCGGATATCCGTGATCTTCTGCGAATGCGTCTGCATCTCCGCGACGATCTGCTCAATGCCGGAGCGGGTGGCGTCGGAACTGCGGAATTCTTCACCGAAGCTGCAGGCGGCGGTCTGGGTGGCGGGCTTGTCGTTCATTGCGATGGCGTCTCTTGAAGGCGGTGTGCTTAAAAAGTTTTGTGGACAGGAGTCGTGTCAGTCGATGCCGTGCAGTTCCAACATCAGCGTGGCGAGCAGTTGGCTGCGCTCGACGAGCGATCGCAGTTCGATCCACTCGGTGGTCCGGTGCAGGTCGCCGCCCCGGACACCCAATGTGTCGATGGTCGGGAGTCCGGCATCCTGCATGATGTTCCCATCGCAGACACCCCCCGTCGAGGCGAACGGCAGGGATTGACCAAGGGATTCCGCGACGCGCCGTGCCGTCTGGGCGAGGGCCTCGGTTTCCGGGATGAGAGGTTTGGCGGGGCGATTGAACGAGCGTCGGATCACCACGCGGGGCATAGCCGATTCATCGGTCTGCAGGGCGTCCATCTTCGCCCCGAGGGCGTCGGCGGCCCCTTGCGAGGGGTATCGGACGTTTCCCCACGCCGCGGCGTGGTCCGGTACGACGTTCGTCGCGATACCGCCTTCGAGCGGGCCGACGTTGACCGATACCCCGGCATCCTCATCGGAGAGTTTCTCGATCTCGACAAGGGCTCGGGCAAGGGCGTAGACCGCGGATCGTCCCTCGAAGAAGGCCCGCCCGGCGTGCGACGACCGGCCGCTGGCCTCGACCATGAACTGCCCGGAGCCGCGGCGCTCGACGGCGAGCTCGCCCCCGGGCAATGCCGGCTCCAGGGCGATGCCGATCTCGTGCTTCGTTGCCTGGTCGTACAGCGCCGAGTGGGAGAAGTAGCTGCCGGTCTCCTCGTCGCTGTTGAGGGTGAAGGTCCATGGCACATCGGCGCCCGCCTCGGCGATCGCTTCGAGGGCGTTTACAGCGATCAGGATGCCGCCCTTCATGTCCACCACACCGGGGCCGTTGGCCGTCTTGCCGTCGCTGGATACGACCATCTCGCGGAACGCGCCCGCGGGGTCGAACACGGTATCCAGGTGTCCGGCGATCATCGCTTTGGGGGCCTCGCCGGAAGCCGTTTCGCGACGGAGCACGGCCATCGGCGGCACATCCGCGCTGACCGTGCCTTTGGGCGTGAGCCAGTTGTCGCGGGCCACACCGGGGATCATGGTGAGTTTCGCGCCGAGCGCTGCGAGCCGGTCGCTGAGCAGGCCCCGGTACTCATCGAGGCCGGGTGTGTTGTTGTAGCCGGTCGGGATCGCGATGTGGCGCGCGAGGTCCTCGCGCATCGCTTGATCACGGTCTTCGATGATGCGACACACTTTCTCTCGGACGGTCGAACCCAAAGGATCCCCCATTTCTGCGTGCTTCGGACGTGAGACGAGATCGTATCACGCCTCGAATCCCGCGGCAGAAAGCGGCAAAGTGCCCGAAAACACGATCTCGGCGGTGCCTGAGATTCGCGCGATCGGCGGAGAGTCGATGGCCTCTGGGTGCGCCACGAGTTCGATCGCGAGTTCACCGCCGGGCATCGCGACGGTACAGGTGGATCCCAGCAGCCCCGCCCGCCGACCCGTCGCGACGATCGCTGCTGCGCCCGAAGCGCAGGCCTGAGTCGGACCGACGCCTCGTTCGTCGGTCATCGCCACAACACGTCCCGGAGAAGCCGCGAAGGCGAGGGAGATGTTGACGCCCGACCTAAAGACTCCGGTCTCCCGAACCTTTGAAGCCATGTCGACGAGGTCTCGCTCTTCCGGGTGCCCGTTGACGAAGATGACGAGGTGCGGGTTACCAGCCCACGCGCTGTCGAGACAGGCGTCGCCGACCGCGTCACGCAGAACCGACCGGTCATGATCGCTCAGCGGGGCAACGGCAGACTTCATGCCTGGTTCTACGCGTCCCAGATCTAGCGCGCAGCGAAACGGGTGGTCGCGTTCGATCAGGATCGAGGTCTGCCTGCTCCCCATGAAGACGTTCAGCGTCTGCCGGGTGTTGGCTGCTCCGGTCCGGAGCAGGTACAGCGCGATGCAACGCAGCCCGTTGCCGCACATCCCGCCGGCGGTTCCGTCGGCGTTCAGGATCTCAGCGCTGGTCGAGCCATCGTCATCGGTCAGGACTAGAACGCCGTCGGCCCCTATGCCGCGACGCCTGTCGCAGATATTGCGGACCAGTTTCGAATCCAAAGTCGCGACGACCTGGTTGCGACGGGCCGTGTTCCAGGCAGTCAGATCCACCAAAACGAAGTCATTGGCACAGCCGTGAACTTTGACGAATGGAACGGAGAGATTCATGGCCTCATCTCCGGGCCCGCGCCGAAAATGCGATCCAGCATGGGCCGAGACATCCACTCCTGGATCGCCTGTCTCTTGGCGGCCTCCCGATCCCGCTTCTCCAGTTCGATCTGGAGAACGGTCAGACCCGTCGCGACGAGCAGAAGAACCGCGATCGCCAGTTTCAGGCGCGCGACGACGCGATCGATTGGCAGTCGTAACGCCGGCAGGCAGGCCAGCGCGCGGACCGCTTGCCGGCGCGACGCGATGGAACCGTGGCGGTACGAGAAGCGGTCCGGTGGCATTCCCGCGACCGAAGCAACGGTGGCCAGAGCCTCGCTCATCGCCTCCGTGGCCGGACCGGAGATCACCGGACAGCGATCGACCGGACGCGCGATCGGCTTGGTGAACCGCACGCCGGAAAGGTGTTGCGCCGCGAACGCGTCGGCCTGCCTTTCGAACCGTCGGCTGATGTAGCCGAATGCTAGAAACGCGATGACCAAGGCGACACCGAGCGAGACGCCCGAAACGACATCGGCCCAGAAGAACCGCTGCTCGACATCCTCGATGCCCAGGATGAGCAGGCGGCCGAGCAGCCAGAGCCCGGCGGTGCAGATGGTCACGACGGCGACCATGGCCCCGAGGAGCCAGGGCAGGTGGTGACGCCGGGCGTGGGCGATCTCGTGGGCCATGACCGCTTCGAGCTGCTCGCCCGGCAATCGTTCGAGCAGACCGTCGGTCAGGAGGATGTAGCGCAGTTGCGGGAGCACGCCGATGAGTGCGCCATTGAGCATGCCGCGACTGGTGTGCCAGATGAGGATGTCCCGGACGCGAACACCTTGATCCCGGCACATCGACTCAAGGCGATCGCGCAGCGGCCCGGGCTCGAGGCGGGAGGTCCGCCAGAGAAGGCGAAGCGCGACCGGCATCAGGCAGAGCACGCCGAGCGCGAAGAGCAGGTACAACCCCTGTGGGAGGAGTTCCGCCCACTCGCTCTCGCTGAACCACTGGGACGATCGCTCGATCGAGGCGAACAGGCGATCGAAGGCTTCGCTCGCGGCGCTGAGCACGAGCACAGGGATCAGGATGATCAGCGCCCTGTGCCGGACCGTCTCAAGGGTGTGCTCCCAGAAGCCGGGCGGCCTTGAGAACGTGAGGCCTTCGTCCAGCCAGCGTGCCATCGAGGCCTCGCGGAGACGGGTCTGGATCGGGTGGGTCAACCCGTAAAGCAGGAACAGCCCGACGAGGGCCGGAGCAGCGGCGACGACCTCGTCGATAACCACGAGATTGCCGCCCACCAGGTCCCGTGATAGCCCAACCCAGTCCAGCCAAAGCGTACACACCAGCCAGTGCGCTCCGAGCGCAGCCTTGGCCAGCCTGTCGATGCGATAGACCCGGATGACCATCCGTCCGTCACCGGTGGCATCGAACCGTCTTACCGCGAGCGCGTTGAGCGCGTACGCGAGTGCGATGATCGCCGCGATTCCGCCGAGCAGGAAACCGGTCAGCGGAGCGGTGTCGAGCTGCGGTCCGAACGGCAACCCCTCAACGCTCTCGCGAATCGCGATCGTCAGAACGATCAGGATGATGATCGGATCAAACACGAGCGCTCATTCCGGATCCCGTGCCAGACACTCAGGGCCGCTCGATGGTTCCGAGGTCGATTCGCACGCCGTCGGGTTGGAAATAGTCAACGTTCAGCCGGTCAGCGGAGACGAGGGTGAAAAGGAGGCAACCGCGTCCCTCCCGCTTCGCGTACTCGAAGTCGCTGAAACTCGGCCCGGCGTAGTCAGCGTTCCGCGTGCGCATGGCGTGGAAGTGGTAGTGGAAGAGCGCGGTGTCCGAAGCTTCAATGAGCTCCTCGGAGGCGACAAACCGGTCGTCGCCAAATCGTGAGTTGACCCGGGGCGGGAACAGGTCGAAAGCCGGCATTCCGGAATCTGTCCAGTGGACGACACCGCCGTACTCTGTGGAAGTGTCGGCATGGTCGGCGTCCGCCTGATCGAGCAGTTCGGCGTGCAAAGACTCGGTCGACCATGCAGCGGTCTGGACCACCCGCGCCGCCAACAGCAGCGCCACGGCGTCGGCCCAGACGATCTCGTCTTTCCACTCCCCCAGCGATTCGCCGCCGAGCCACGCGGTATCGGTACGATCGCGGAAAAATGTCTCGCGGTCTTCGAGTTCGCTTTCCAGTTGGTTCAGCAACTGGGCTCTCGTGGCGTTCATCAACTGCGGTTCGAAGCGAGACGCCCAGACCACCGGTGCGAGGTGGCGCAGTTCCCAACCGGCGCGCTGCTCGGCGTTCAGCGTCGCCACGGCCCGCTCGGCCGCGACGACGAATTCGCTGTTCACGGGGTCTGTGAGCAGACGCCGGACCCACGCGACCTGTTCCGCAGTCTTCGGCACCGCGCCGAAACGATCGGCGGACCGCGCGACCGCCCACATCAGAGGGTCCGCGTGCCGATCGACCGAGCCAACCTGGCCGACGAGCCGGGTGATCTGGTCGTCGTCGGATGCGCTGCGGACGAGAAGGCCCCAGGCGGCCCGGCGGTCTTTCTCGCCGAACTTCACGCCGGCACCCTCCTGGTAGGAGCCGCTGAACACCTCGAACAGCGTCTCCGGCAGCGAGCGGTCCGGGAAGAGAGCCGTCAGCGTCGCGGGTTCGGGACGGTCGTCATCGATGCGCACCTCCTGCGTATTGCGATCCCACGCTCGCACGAAGCTTGGCGCGATGTTCACCCACCCGCGGTTCACGCACACCTCGCCGATCCGCTCCAGAACTTCAACGGATTTTTCCGTCGGCACGAGCAGCGCGAACATGGTCCGTGTGTCGTCGAGACCCTCGGTGTCTTTCAACAGCGAGTTGATGGCTGCGACGCGGGTCGACCAGTATGTCGAGCGGGACCAGATGACCCGCTTGAGCATCTCTCGGGCCTGCGGCCGCTCGATCTCACCAGCGTCGACCGCATCCCAGACGCCGTTGATCGCGCGAATGCGGGTCTTGGAGTGTGCCTCGGCATCAAGCATGCGTGAGGGCGGTTCCGGCCCCCCGCTCCCGGAGCAGCCGGGCACCCCTGTCAAAAGGACGGTGAGCGATATGAACGGAAGAACCACGACGCGTCCGATGCGATGGTTGGCAGGCATGCGGGTAGTGTAATGACCTTGCAGACCCGGCTCAGACCGACGGACGAGCACATCCGGGGCTACAATCGAACCGATGAGTGCTTCCGAATCACGCCCCCTAGATACCGATCGTGAGGCTCTGGCAGACGTCTTCCGTCGCGTCGCCCGGGTTCTCAACCTCGTGCGTCCGTCGATCCAGGCCGACGGCGGCGATGTTGAACTGGTGGACGTCTCGGCCGATGGCCTGGTCCGGATCCGGCTGCACGGCGCGTGCGTCGGCTGCCCGTCCTCGTCGATGACACTTCGCGAAGGCATCGAGCGCAATATTCGGGACCACGTCCCGGAGATCCGGGCGGTCGAAGCGGTGGACTGACCGAACGCACAGCGCAGGGAGCTTTCGCGTCGCTCTGGTTATCGGCCCAGCACTAGGGATTGGGCGTGGAAAATTCGTGAACCTCAAGTGGGTTTCGCGATTCCGCAGCGTGATCGGCGGCTCGGTCGGTACACTCATTGGCGGTGGGCACGCGCCTCTTGGGCGGTGACCGGACAGGAGGTCCTGCATATGTTGGTGATCACACGCCGCGAGGGCGAAGAGGTCGTCATAGGCGATCCACGGAATCCGATCGGTATCGTTCGGATAGCGAACATTAAGGGCGACCGCGTTCGCGTGGCGTTCGATTTCCCGCGTGAGGTGCAAGTGCACCGCCGGGAGGTCGCTGATCAGATCAATGCCGAAGAACCCTCCGTGGTCGCCAAGATCAGCGGGTCGCAGGTCACGCGCGGCTGATCAGGCAGACTGACGCTTCAAGAGTCCGACCGAGCGAGTCACGATCTCGTCCACAGCGAACGGCTTTCGCACGGTCGCCCGAACATTTGGTGCGCCGCTTCCGGTGTGATCGCCGGGAGCGGCCGTCAGCAGGATGATTGGGATTGCGCTCGTCTTTGGATCGGAGGCGAGCAACCTGCTCAGTTCGACGCCATCCATGTAGGGCATACGAACATCCGAGATGACCAGGTCGGGTCGCCGCCGGGCGATCGCATCGAGCGCTTCCAGACCGTTGCGACTCACCGTCACCTCGATGCCCAAGGCTCCCAGTCGCGAAGTCATGAGATCGGTGATCAGCGCCTCGTCGTCGACGAGCAAGATGTGGCACGCGCGCTTTCCGTTCGTGTCCGACATTGAGGTCTCAGTGTGGGGCATAGCCCTGATTCGCTGCACGGATTCCGTCCGATCAGTCGATGCTGACCGGAACGTCCGCCACGGCCCGGTCCGAGACCGTCTGGCTGAGCGAGGCCAGGAGCGTTCTCGCCTGCGTGCTGGTCGGATCGATCTCCGAAGCAATCTGGGCGCTTTGCAGGGCATCCGTGAAGCGACCCAGGTCGTGGTAGATCATCGCCTGCAGCATCGCCGGCTGCGGATCGGCACTCGTCCGCTCGATCGCCTTGTCGAGAAGCTCGGCGGCAGACTCGAGCTGGCCCTTGCCCCGCTGGAACATAGCGAGCATCAGGTACCCTTCGTGTCGCTGCGGTGACATGCGCATCATGCGGTTCGCGGCCTCGCGCAGACGCAGGTCCTCCTTCAGGACGATCGAGACCTTCGCGATCCCCATCCACGCGGTGAAGTCGGTCGAGCCGCGCTCATCGCTCGTGAGCTGCTTGTAGATCTCACGTGCTTCGACCGGGCGGTCGAGTTCCATCAGGCAGCGTGCCCGCAGATGCAGGAGATCGCGCCGGGTACCCGTGCCGTCCATGCGGATGAGTCGGCTGATGCTGTACTCCGCCTCCGCGTAGTCCCCCACTTCGATCTGTGCACGGGCCAGATCCTCGACGAGCGAGGGCTCGTCCGGTGCGAGCAGGCAGGCCTCTTCAAACAGCTTGATCGCCCTTTGCTCGTCGCCCTTCATCAGAGCGATGTGACCCTGAAGCTGGCGGACGCCGGCGTTGTTCTGGTAGCTGCGATCGCTCCGCGCGAGCAGTTCGGACGCGCCGTCGAGATCACGCATCTGGATCAGCATCTCCGCCGCCGCGATCGCGTACTGCGTGTTGTTCGGGTCGTGGCGCGCCGCGGCCCGATAGTTCTCGAGCGCACGATCCGGCTGCATCAGTCGTTCGTAGACGATGCCCTTGAAGTAATGCGCTTCGGAGTACGCCGGATCGATCTCGATCGCGCGATCGAACGACGCGAGCGCTCGGTCCAGATCCCCCATCTCGAAGACGATCCGTCCCTTGAGCGTGTGCGAGCGAGCAACCGACTCGGCCATCGTGATGGACTTGTCGATGCTCCTCAGGGCCTTCTTGAGGTCGCCGGCGAGGAACTGGCCGTGGGCCATGTCCCACTCGGTCCCGGCGCGGACCATGTCCATGCGGTTATTCGCGTCCTGCCGGAATTCTTCGGTGTAGTCGCCGTGGCCGCCGCAGCCGGTCAGCCCGGAAGCGAGGCCGGTCAGAGCCGCGAGGGCAAGCGGCAGGCAGAGGGCGCGCGAAGCCCGCGAGTGGTTGCGAGTCTTGGACATGTCAATGCTCCGGTGGTTGAGGAACAGGCGGTGAGAGAAATGGCACCGCGCGCCGTTCCCGACGCGCGGACCAAGTTGGTCAGTTGTCGAGATCGACATCGACTTCGGTGATCTCGGTATCGGACTCGGACCCCTGCGACTCCATTTCGGTCTCGGTGTTCGAGGCCCAGAACTCGGGTGTGAAGAAGCTCATCGGCATGTTCCAGATCGCGGGGAAGTACGCGAGCGGACCGGATCCGTTCTGGAAGAAACCACGGAGCTTGGGCGCTTCGGCCATTTCCGATTCTTCAGCAGCCGATTCATCGGAGAACTCGCCGGATTCGCCGCCGTCAGCCACGGTCTCGGAGTCATCCGGCTGGAACGAGCCGCGATCAGAGAAATCTTCAACCTCCGCGAAGGGCGAGGTCTGGTTCCGGAGCTGAGCGAGGTACGCCTCGAGTTCCGCGGTCACCGGATCGGTCGCGCTGTTCGACGAACGGTTGTTGCCCGACGAGCGGTCCGAGGCGTCGGCGATCGATTCCAGCTCGCCCGGTGCGCTGAAGCTGCGACCGACGAGCGAGACATCGTCACCGAAGCTGCCCTCCTCGGCGGAGGACTGTTCGGATGAGGCGGTTTCGGCTTCGCTCTCGCCGACGAGGTCGCCGAACGAGTTGCTGCCGTCGACGATACTGCTCTCAGCAACGGGCCCGCTCGACCGGGAGTTCGATGAGCGAGACTCGCTCGTCGCATCCAGTGACGATCCGTCGGGGCTCGAAGCGAGTTCATGAGTCGAACCATCGAACGGACCGAAAGAGGTATCGGCCTTGCCGAGCGGCGACGGGTGCGCGTCGGAGTCCGGCTGCGGCGGAGCCTGGAACCGCACGCCGACCTCGTCGTTGATGATTGCGTCGAGAAGGCTTCGCTTCGGCCAGAAGTCCGTCTGGTTCATGAGCTGCTCGCGCAGACGCAGCGCGTCGGGCTGCTGCGGGTTCAGCTCCAGAGAGCGACGGAGAAGGTGCATCGCGCGATCGTACTCGCCCTCGCGAGCCAGTCGCTCGGCCTGAACATTGAGCTGGGCGGTCTGGCGTTCACGCGAGAAGGGGAGCGTTCCGTTGCGGGAGCCGACCCGGACGCGTTCGGTCCACTCCACACCCTGCTCGCCCTGGGCCAGCAGCACGTTGTCGTTCATGATCGTCGGCGTCAGCATGAAGATGACTTCCTGACGGTCGATCGAATCGTCGTGGCCGCGGAACGCGGCACCGATGATCGGGATGTCGCCGAGGACTGGGACCTGCGAGCGACCGGCGGAGGTTGTTTCCTTGAAGAGGCCGCCGAGGACGACGGTCGAGCCGTCCGGTACCGCGATGTTCGTGTTGAGTTCCTGGGTGATCTCGTCGGGAACGGTAATCGCCACACCTTCGACATCGGTCCGGGTGTTCACCACGCCCTCGGATACGCGCGGCGCGATCTCCAGGCGGATGATGCCCTCGTTCGAGATGAACGGGCGGAACGCGAGCTGCGTACCGGTATCGAGGAACTCAACGGTCTGTGTGGTCGAGGTCTCGGTCGAGGTTGTGCTCAGGTAGCCGAGCTTGCGGCCGACGAGCACGCGGGCCGGCATGCGGTTGAGCGCGAGGATCTTCGGGTTCGACAGGATCGTGGTATCCGAAACCGAGTCGAGCGCCCGGATGAACACACCGACGTCGTCGGAGAAGAGAGCGGCCCGGAAGTTCGCCGACCCGCCGCGGAAGTTACCCGCGGTCGACTGGACTGTCTGGAGGCTGTCGCCCACCGAGCTCTCGTCGCCCGCGATGGCGTTGGCGATGCCGAGCGGGCCCCCGACGCCGAAGAAGTCCGAGAAGTCGATATTGCCCACCATCGAGAAGTCGACACCGAAGGCGTTCGCCTCGTTGAGCGTGGTCTGAAGGATCGTGGCCTCGACGAGCACCTGCGACGGGCGGGTGTCGAGCGATTTCACAACTTCCTCGATCTTCGAGATGTTTTCCTCGTAGTCGTACACGACGAGAGTCGCGCTCAGGGCAAAGTCTTCAGCGCCCGACGGGCTGCCGTCGGTGATGGCCCAAGCGGCGGCACTGGCGTTCGCCTTGAGTTCGCCGACTTCAGAAAGCAGCGGCTGCACGAAGAGCGCCGCGTCTTCGGCGTTCAGATAGTTGAGCTGGATGACCTTAAAGGCAGTCTTGCGCTGCGCGGCCTTGATCGCCTCGTACTCCGCCTGCGTGTAGACGTAGATGAAGTTGCCCTTCTCTTCGTACGCGAAGCCGTTCACCAGGAGTATCGCATCGAGCGCCTCGTAGAACGTCACGCCGAAGAGGTTGGCAGTCACGGTCGCCCGGACGTTCGGACTCGCCACGATATTCTTCTGGGTCTCAACGGCGAGCGCCTGCAGAACGTTTGAAAGGCTTTCGTCCTGGACGAAGATGTCAACGGTCATGTACTCGCTGACCTCGACGCCGCCGGCCTTCTCTTCCCCGCTACCGGAAGGTACCCCGGCCTGAGCGAAGGTCTGGCCCGCGCACACAGCCAGAGCCGCCGCGGCGGTGAGACCGAGCGGGAGGCGACGGTTGATCCATGAGTTCGAGAGAGAGAAAAGTCGGCTCATCGCTGTGCTCCAGAGCTGTCGAGAATCCATCGGTCCGGCGTGCCTGCGACACGCTGGCATTCACCTACGCCCGAGTGGGTTTGATGCCCACCCCCCGAGTCCGCCCCGATCGCGAACGCGATTCGGGAAGGCCTGCCACCGGTCACGCGCCGGACTCGCAGGCCTGCGTAGGCTCCCGCCAGCGCAAACGCTTGCAGGAGAAAAGACTCTGTTTCACACCATCCGTCGGCCAAGTCCGGTCGGGAATTCGGCGGAAGCCTTGCCGAACATGCCGTCTCGGGAGGCTCATCCGTCACAGAGTCA
>JANSXG010000071.1 GCA_024743075.1 bacterium
ACCGGCTCGCCCATGTCGAGCACGAACACCTCACGCCCGGTCGAAGCGGACGTCCCTGGTTCGACCAGCGCCGCGGATTGGATGACCAGCGACGCCGCCTCCGGGATGGTCATGAAGTAGCGAGTCATGCGCGGGTCCGTGACGGTCACGGGGCCGCCCTCGGCGATCTGCTTCGCCCAGATCGGGAGCACGCTGCAGGCCGATCCGAGCACATTGCCGAACCGCACCAGGCTGAACCGGGTTGTTTCCTGGCACTCGTTCAGCGAACGCACGTACAACTCGGCCATGCGCTTGGTCGCGCCCATGACACTGGTCGGGTTCACCGCCTTATCGGTCGAGATCATCACGAACCGCTCGACACCAACGGCGATCGCGGCGTCCGCGACGGCGACCGTCCCGAACAGGTTGTTGTTCACCGCCGCGGCGGGGTGATCTTCCATCAGCGGGACGTGCTTGTGGGCCGCCGCGTGGAAGACGATGTCGGGCGCCAGTTCCTCCATCCGCTCGAGCGTGCGCGGAGAGTCGACCACATCATGAAGAACGACGCGCCGGTCGACCTCGGGGTGGACCGCGCCGAGCTGGCGGTCGATCTCGAACAGCGCGTTGTCGGATCGGTCCATCAGGATGATCAGCGACGGAGCGTGGGCCGCGCAGATGCGGGCCAACTCGCTCCCGATGCTCCCGCCAGCCCCCGTGATGAGCACCCGCTTCCCTCCCACGACGCTGCGGACAAGTTCGGGGTCGGTGGAGCGGGGCGGGCGGTCGAACAGCGCACGGGGGTCGATCTCCCGTCGCGGGCTGTGAGACTGTGGCTGACTCAGCCCGTTGGCGAGGTCTTCGATGAGGGGAAGGTGGCGAACGCTGATACCCGCCGACTCGATCGCTCGCTGGGTTTTCGCGCTCAGGGTGGACATGGCCGCCGGGATGCAGAGCAGCGCTGAGGTCGCGCCAGTCTCGCTCGCGATGCGTTCAACATCGTCGATTGAACCGAGAGTGGGAATGCCGCACGACCAGGTTGGCGGGTCGTTGTCCGTATCGCCATCGGTGACGACGACCGATCCGACAACCGCGGTGCGGAGCTGGCGCGACTCGCAGACCGCCGCTGCTGCGCGAGAGAGCGTGTCCGTGGTGCCGACGATGAGCAGGCGCGTGCCGGCGAGCGGAGCGGGCTCGGGTCTGGATTGAGCGTGTGACATCGCGAGGCCTCCAACCGGAGTATCGGCGGGATCGCGCGAATCGCTGGGGATTTTCACGGCCGGCGGGGCGTTTCAGGCTCTCGGTCCGGGTCGATCTCTCGGAGGTATTCCCAGGAGTAGATCCCGGTGTCATGCCCGTCGGAGAAGCGGATCCTGATCGCGTAGTTTCCCACGAGCTCCGCGGAGGTCGCGCTCAACGGGCCCTCGGACGCCCCGCCCCGCTTGGAGGTGCTGGGGAGCACGGTGAGCGGGTTCTTCGCCAACTCCTCGCGAAGTTTCCGGGCCTCGGCCGAGGGCGACATCTTGCGCAAATAGGCGATCGGATACACCGAAACCGAACCGTCCTCCCACTCGACCGTGAGAGATTCGGACTTCTTCAGGTCGAGATTGTTCGGGGCGAATGCCATGACGCGGGAAAGGTAGCGGTCCGGGACGCTGCTGGCGACGGGATGGGGGAGCGAATCCCAAAAGCACAGCCGCCCGGCACAGGAAGTGTGCGGGCGGCCATCAAT
Source organism: bacterium (assembly GCA_024743075.1). GTDB lineage: Bacteria > Planctomycetota > Phycisphaerae > Phycisphaerales > UBA1924 > JANSXG01. The sequence continues at coordinate 1,709 of JANSXG010000071.1, forward strand.
CTTCACGCCGACGCGAGAGGGGGAGCGTCGGCGGAATCTGTTTCCTTTGCTGACCGGAGAGGATCAGCGACGACGACGGGTCGCGGCGAGACCGGCGAGGCCGGCGATCGCGATCGCACCCGGGGTCGGGACCGGAACGATGCTGAGCTTCACGGTGTACACGCCGGACTCGTCGTGCGAACCGTTGAAGTCGGCTGCGTCACCAAAGCCGCTGACCGCGAAGGACAGCGTCTGGGCACCGGCGTTTTCGTAGACAATGACCGACCCGAGGTTGCTCGGGAAGCCGGCATCGTCGTTGAATGCGAGCTGCGTGCCGCCGGCGTCGTACAGTCCGAGGATCGTGTCCGGCGACTGGAGCGGGATGTCCAGCGGGATGATCACGATCGTGAGGATGGAGTTCGCCGGGACGTTGACGGAGAACCAGTCCACATCACCGGTCTGGCCTGAGACCAGTTCGGCTCCGTAAACAGCAGCACCGTCCACCACGGTGATCATGTCGGCTCCGGCCTGCGTGTCGTTGGCCGGATCCGAATCGATAATGCTCGCCGACGCAACGCTCGCGCCGAAAAGCAGTGCAGAAACTGCACCAATTGAAGCAATCTTCATCTCGTCTCTCCTGACTCGTTTTCGTGGCGGTCCTTGTGCGGGGACCGCTCTGTGCATCTACAGGATAATGCGCATTGCCCATGCGTCGAGCGAAATGCACGCAAAGATGTGCAATTTTCCGCTCCAACCCAAAAACAGGGGTGAAGATAGGAAGAGCCCCGTTATTCGGACGGTCTGCTTAACGCTCGCCCCGATAACCGGGGGTCACATCGGCTTCTTGTCGATGGTCACGTCGTAGACATGCAGGAGCTTGTTCTTGTCGAACACCATCTCCTGGCGGCTGTAGCCGGTGATGTCGTATTCCGGCGTGAGCTCGATCGCGTCGACGGGGCATGCCTCCTCGCACATCCCGCAGAAAATGCAGCGGAGCTCGTCGATTTCGAACTTGACCGGGTATTTTTCCCGGTCGTCCCAGGGGGATTCGCCAGCCTCGATATGGATGCAGTTCGCCGGGCAGATGGTGGGGCACATCATGCAGGCGACGCACTTCACGCGTCCCTCTTCGTCCCGGTTCAGGCGATGCACGCCTCGGAAGTTGCTGACCTGCATGCCACGGGCGTCCGGAGCCGTGTGCTCCTTTCGCTCCTCGGGGTACTGCAGGGCCTGCGTGGTCTTCCTCTTGCCGACCACGGGCAGCTTCGACTGTCCGAAGCTGGTGAAGAAGTGACGGACCGTGGTCCCGAAGCCCTTCACGATCGACGGCACGTAGGCGTTCTCCATGGCGTTCAGCGCCGGGCGGGAGATGCGTTTGATGTCGTTCTCGGCAATCGGCATGGGACCCTGGACTCCGGTCTGGGGCGTGTGGTGGAGCGTCTGGCGTGAAGCATAGCGAACCGGCGCGCCCGCTTCTGCGCGGAATCGCGCTGGTTCGGGGAGAACCTGTCGGCGGAAGGGGGCAAATCGGTGCCGGCGATACCCTCGCCGGATTCCGAGCCGGGCCCGATGCCGGGCGACCGGGGACCTCTCAGTCAGGAGCACGTGATGCCGTTTTCGTCAGGTGGAGTCAGTTTCAGTCGCCTGCTGGTCAATGCCGGCCCCGACACCCCGACCCGTACGCTCGGTTTGGAGCAGCTCGAAGTGCTGAGCGAGCATCGGTTCGAGCAGACCGACCTCGGCATTCCGCTCGAAACCGAATCCGGCTGGACGACGGCGGTGCACCTGATGGACACCGCGTTCGACTACGACAAAGTGGTCTATCAGGACGGATCGCTGGGGCTTTTCGGGCTGCGGATCGATACGAACAAGGTGCCGGCTGATGTGAAAAAGGCGGTCCGCACGCAGCACGAGATCGCCCTGGCCAAAGACAATCCCTCGGGGTTTCTCAGCAAGCGCCAGAAGACGGAGGCCAAGGAACTCGCCGAGCACGAGCTGCACGAGCACCTGTCGGCCGGTCGGTATCGCAAGTCGAAGATGACTGAACTGCTCTGGGATGTGTCCGGGAAGACTGTTCTGACCGCAGGATCGGCGAACCGAACGCTGGAAGTGCTGTCCGAGCGTTGGCGGGCGAGCTGGGGTGGCGGGCTTTCACCGGCCTCGGCCGGGTCGCTCGCGTACGCGTTCCTTTCGGCGAAGGGTCTGAGCCGCGACTACGAGGACCTCCGCCCGTCCGCGTTCACCGCGCCGCCTCCGGGCGCGGGGTCCCGGGCAGATGAGGCCGGCGAACCGGTGTTCGGCGATGACCCGCTCACGCCGGAAGTGCCGTGGGCATCGGGCGGTCCGGAGCCGCGAGACTTTCTGGGCAACGAACTGCTCGTGTGGCTGTGGTACATGGTGGATCAGCACGAGGGATTGATCGAGCTGCGCGATGAGGGCGAGGGCACCAGCGAGATCGCGGTGCTGCTGGACCGGTCGCTGGAAATGGAGTGCGGCTGGGGGATCAGCGGAAAGCAATCACTGCGGGACCACGCCGGGGGAACCGCGCCGATTCGGATGGCCGAAGCGGCGGACGCGCTGGCGACGGGCAAGTGGCCCCGCAAGGCCGGTCTGGTGCTGGCCGACGGTGCCGGAGCGGGGGACCAGTTCACGCTGACGCTTCAGGCGGACCGTTGGCTCGTCTCGGGAGCGAAATTGCCCCACACGGAGCAGGAGTTCGAGACGGCGCGCGAACTCGGCGAGTGGCGGCTGGAGCAGATCGTGCGGCTCGATAGCCTTCTGCTCCGCCTGTTCCACACCTTCCTGGAGGTCCGCTGCTCGGATCGGTGGCCGACGATGCGTCAGAAGATCCGCGATTGGATCAAGGCGAACCGCAGGAGGCGGGCGGGCATCGGGACGCAGGCGCAAGTCGAGGCGAAGCCGTCCCCGGTTTCGGGTCCGGTTGAGGTCGGCGCTTCTGCGTGAACGAAACCGCGCGGGTGCTCTTCCTATATACAGGGAAAAGCCGTCTGAACCCGGTTGAGGAGGAACCCGCGGATGATCACGAAGAAGACGATCGCGATCGGCCTGTTGTCTCTGGCGACGCTTCCGATGAGCGGATGCCTGGTGTCCGGCTCCGGCTCGAGTCGCGTGACCGGAACGCCGGTCGAGGCGGTCACGCTTGAGACACTCCACGAACAGGCGATGACGCCCGAGCAGGTTGAGCAACTGCTGGGCCCGCCGACGCGGCGCACGACCATCGACGCTGGCGAGATCTACGCGTACGAGTGGGAAAAGCACCACAAGGGAAGTGCGTCGGTGTTTCTGCTGCTGGCGACCTCGAACAACCGCACCGAAAAGTCTGTTGCGTACGTGCAGTTTGAGGACGGGCGTGTCACCAAGACCTGGGTCGCCAAGTAGGGCCACACATCAGGCGAAGAGAGTTTGGGCCTCAAGGTCCAACAGGTATCGCTTGCGCTTGAGGCCGCCGGCGTAGCCGTGGAGCGTGCCGTCGGACGCGATGACCCGGTGGCACGGGATGATGATCGCGATCGGGTTCGCGCCGTTGGCGGCACCGACGGCGCGGATCGCGTCGGGGTTGTCGATCTGGCGAGCGATCGAGGCGTACGAGCGTGTTTCGCCGGGCGGGATGCGGAGCAGCGCGCCCCAGACGCGCTGCTGGAATGGCGTGCCCTGGGGGGCGAGCGGCAGTTCGAACCTGTCGAGTTCGCCGGCGAAGTACCGAGCGAGTTGGGTCTCGACGCGATCGAGGACATCGCAGGCGTCATCGTGATCGGGTTCGCCGTCGAAGCCCAAGGCGGTCAGCGAACCATCGTTCGATGTTGCGAGCATCGGGCCGAGCGGGCTGTCAATCGTTCGGACGGGCATGGTCAGACTTCCATCTCAGCGCCGAGGCGGGTCTGCACGGTGCCGTCGTCGCCCTTTGAGATGAACAGGGTTCGACCGTTGTGTTCCTTGAACGCCCCGGTGACGCAGCCGGCGATGAGCTGTGCGACGTCGTCGGGCTCGACGCAGACCGCTTCGGGGACGATGTCCGGGCTGAACAGCGAGCGGAGCATTGGGGTTTCGACGGCTCCGGGGGCGATGGCGTAGCCGCGGACGCCGATGGCGGCGCCTTCCTTGGCGACCGAGCGCGCGTAGGAGTTGATCGCGGCTTTGCTGGCGGCGTAGGCGAAGAAGCCGGGGAACGGGTCGGCGGTACCGAGGGTTGAGACGCCGACGATCGTCGCGGGCGGCGATTCGCCGTCGTATTCGTCGTGGCGGGCCTTAAAGTAGGGCCAGGCGGCCTCGATCATCGCGCCGGGGCCGATGGCGTTCACATCGAAGGTGTGCTGGACGGTGTCGATGCCGTTGGAGCCGATCGGTTTGAGCGGTGCGACGCCGGCGTTGAGGATCAGGTGGTCGAGGCGACCGAAACGCTCGATGGCGGCTTCGACGGCGTCGGACGACGCTTGGGCATCGGCCATGTCGGCGGAGATAACGGCGATTTCTGGGGCATCATCGCCCGGATGGGATTCGGCGATCTGCTGGGCGGCGCGTTCGAGCTTGGCTTCGTCGCGGGCGACGAGCACCAGGCGCATGCCGAGCGCGTGGAGCCGGAGGGCGGTGGCGAGGCCGATGCCGGAGCTTGCGCCGGTGATCAGGGCGACGGGGTGGAGCCAGGCGTCGGGGCGGTCGTTGGTCACGGTTGGGTCCTGCGATCGTGTGATGAGGGTGCGGATGAGCGCGATCTTCGCACGCGTGGGATACCCTAGCCGCTATGCAGGGCTCACATCATTTCTGGGATCGTTCGAAGGTGCTGGTGCTGGTTTCGCTCGTCGTCGTGCTGGGCGTACCCTTCGGGTTCGCGCTAACGCGCGACAACGTTGACACGCCGGCGAACGCCGAGCGACTGGTGATTGTGACTCCTCACAACGAGCAGATCCGCTACGAGTTCGAGTCGGCGTTCTCGGATTGGCACGAGGCCGCGCACGGCACACCGGTAGCCATCGACTGGCGACAGCCGGGCGGCACGAGCGAGATCCGCAAGCAACTCACTTCGCAGTACACGGCGGCGATCCGCGATGGCGTGATCGAGCCAGATGGTTCGCTGCAGCCTGGTCAGCACATGACGTACGACCTGATGTTCGGCGGCGGGTCGTACGAGCACGACCAGTTGAAGCGCGGGGTGACGGTTCAGGTGAACGGTCGGGAAGTCGCGCTGCCGATGAGCGTGCCGGTTTCGATCGAGGAATCGGAACTCGCGGCCATCTACGGCGAGAACTCGATCGGTTCGGGCTACCTGTACGATCCGGAGCGTTTCTGGGTGGGCACGGCGCTTTCGGGCTTCGGCATCATCTTCAACCGCGACACGCTGGCGAAACTCCAGATCGATGAGCCTCGGACGTGGGGCGACCTGACCGACCCGCGTCTGACCGGCTGGCTGGCGTTGGCGGACCCGCGGATGTCCGGTTCGGTGACGACGACCTACGACTCGATTCTGAACCGCTACGGCTGGGACGAGGGCTGGCGGATTCTGCAGTCGATGAGCGCGAACGCGCGGTACTTTTCGAACAGCGCGAGCAAGATCCCGGTGGACGTGAGCCAGGGCGAGGCGGCGGCGGGTGTCGCGATCGATTTCTACGGGCGGTACCAGTCGCAGGCGGTCATGAAGGATGGCGAGACGCCGGAGACGACACGCGTCGGCTACATCGATCCGCCCGGTGCGACGTACATCGATGCGGACCCGATCTCGAAGTTGCGGGGCGCGCCGAATCCGGAGATCGCGGACCGGTTCATCCGGTTCGTGCTGTCGGAGGCGGGGCAGGCGCTGTGGCAGATCCCCGTCGGCGAGGAGGGCGAGGGCTTCGGGCCGGTGCAGTACGAGTTGCGTCGCATGCCGGCGGTGCGATCGCTGTACGAGGCGTACGGCGATCGTTTCGTGGATGCGGGGATCGACCCGTTCACGACGGCGATGGACACTTCCTCTCGGGGCTGGCGCTCGGCGGTGGCGCCGCTGATGTCGGCGTTCGGAGCGGATATCCACCAGGACCAGGTGCGAGCGTGGAGCGCACTCAATGCGGTTCGAGTGGCGGTGCGTGAGGGCGACGCGACCGAGGCGGAGTACGAGAAACTTCGGAAGTTGTTCTTCGCGTTTCCGATGCACCAGTTCCCAGCGGACTTTCCGGATCCGGATTTGGCCGGGAATCGACTGCTGCTGAACGCCGAGAATTATCGGACCATACGGCGGGACTGGGCTGGCAGTCGGCCGCGTCAGGAGACGCAGATCGCGTACACCACCCACTTCAGGCGGAATTACGCCGAAATCGTGCGTTTGGCGGAGCAGATGCTCCCGTAAAACGCTTTACTTCTCTGACGCGTAGAATGACGCGTCTCCCCGCGAGCCCGATCGCCCGATGACAAGGGCGGCGATCATTCCAGCCCCGACAGGACGCCGATACGTGTCGAGTACAGCGTTTTCACCTTCTCCCGAAGCGGCCGTTCACATGATCCCGACCAACACCGACGGTACCGGTCCGTGGCGCCCGCCGCTGACCAAGATCCTCGCGACCGTCGGGCCGGCCATGGCTCATCCGGACATCATCGAGAAGATGATCCAGAACGGCGCGAGCCTGTTCCGGCTCAACTTCTCGCACGGCAGTTTCGAAGAGCACAAGGTCCGGCTGGACATGATCCGCATGGTCGCGGAATCGCTCGACACGCCGGTCGCGGTGCTTGGTGACCTGTGCGGACCGAAGATCCGCGTGGTCAAGACTCCGGATGCGGGCATTCGGCTGCGTCCGGGTCAGGACGTGGTCATCCAACCGGATATCGATGTCTGCGTCGATGGCGAGGTTCCGGTGCTCGGGGCGACCTACGCGAATGTCGCGACGGAGGTCGAGCCGGGGCACCGCGTGCTGATTAACGACGGCCAGATCCGCATGTTGTGCGTGGAAGTCGGGACCGGCGCGAATCGGCACGCGGTCTGTCGCGTGACGGTCGGCGGGATGGTGACTACGGGCAAGGGCATCAACCTGCCGGATTCGGACCTGACCATCCCGGCGTTGACCGACCACGACTGGGCCTGCGTGGACTGGGCGGTGGAGCAGGAGCTGGATTTTCTTGCGATGAGTTTCGTGCGCCACGGCGAGGAGGTGCAGCGGCTGCGCGATGCGCTGCATCGCATCTGCACGTTCGAGCGCTGCGGCACCGGGCTTTCGGGAGCGAGCGCGCAGGCGACGATCCCGATCATCGCCAAGATCGAGACCCCTCAGGCGGTCGTGAACATCGACAGCATCATCGAGGTGGCCGACGGCATCATGGTCGCACGCGGCGATCTGGGCGTGGAGATGGATATCGCGACGGTCCCGGTCACGCAGAAGCGACTGGTGCGCAAGGCGCACGAGTGGGGTAAGCCGTGCATCGTGGCGACGCAGATGCTCGAGTCGATGATCAACTCGGCCTCGGCGACGCGGGCCGAGGTGTCGGACGTGGCCAACGCGGTGCTCGACGGCGCGGACGCGGTCATGCTTTCGGCGGAAACAGCCATCGGGCGGTACCCGCACCTGGCGGTCGAGACGATGCGCAGGATCGCGGTCGTGACCGAGCAGTCGCTGCGCGAAGAGAAGATTCTGCCCAACCCGCCCAAGCGTGCTCAGGAACTGAGACAGATGATCCCTGCGCTCGCGCACGGGGCGTGGCACATGGCCAACGACATCGGGGCGGAACTGATCGTGGTCTGGAGCCAGCGCGGCGGCGGAGCGCGGTACCTGTCGCGGAACAACTTCCGCGTGCCGATCGTGGCCTTCAGCAGCGACCCGAAGGCGGTGCGCCGGATGACCATGCTTTACGGCGTCTATCCGCTGCTCGTGAAGAAGGTCCCCGAGCACCGGTCAGACTTTGCCAAGATGGTGGACACGATCGTGCTCGAGCGCGGCCTCGTGCAGCGTGGACAGCCGCTGGTGCTCCTGGGCGGCAAGCCGCTGGATGTGCCGGGCTCGCTCAACACCGTGGCGGTTCGCTACGCGGGCGATCTGATGACCGGCTGATTGAGTCTGACGACTGTTCGTCTGCCCGCGCATCGACCTCGGCGGCACCGGTTCAGCTTCCGTCCTACTGTTGCCCCATGAGCGAACCCTCGCAGCGCACCCACCGGACCGCGTCGATCCTGTCCATCGGTGACGAACTGGTCATCGGGCAGTCGCTGGATACCAATTCGAAGTGGCTGTCGTCTCGCCTGACGGATCTGGGGGTCCGGGTGGTCGAGCACGCGACGGTGTCCGACGAGCCGGATCTGCTTCGGGCGGCGTTCGAGCGGCTGGTGTCGGGCGTCGACCTTGTGCTCGCGACCGGCGGGCTCGGGCCGACGGCCGATGATCTCACGCGCGATGTGCTGTGCGACTGCATGGACGACGAACTCGTGCGCGACGACCGCCAGCACGAGCGACTGGTCGAGTTGTTCCGCCGTCGCGGACGTCCTCTGGAGAACGGCAACGACCGGCAGGCGCTGCGTCCGGCATCGGCGGTCTGCATGGACAACGATCAGGGAACGGCGCCCGGGATCGCGGCGACGCTCAACGATGTCGATGTGTACCTGCTCCCCGGTCCCCCGCACGAGAACCGGCCGATGTTCGAGCGGTTCGTCGTGCCGCGTCTGCGGACCGACCCGAAGCGGGCGATCACGACCCGCCTGATCCGGCACTATGGGATCCCGGAGTCGAACGCCGCGGTCGCGCTCGGCGACCTGCTCGATCGCGATCGGATCGAGCGAGGATTGCCCCTGGTCGGGATTACGGCGTCGGACGGTGTGATCACGACGCGGCTCAGGCACGAGGGCGATCCGGCGGACGCCTCGGCGCTGCTCGATGAAACGGATCGACTGGTCGGCGAGCGAATCGGTCGTTTCCGGATCTCGCCGGAGCCGGGAGAGCCGCCGAGCGACGAAGACCTTGTCGAACTCACGGTACGGGCACTCAAACGGGCCGGGCACGGGCTGCTCACCGCCGAGTCGTGCACCGGCGGCATGATCGGCGAGGCGGTGACGGGTGTGTCGGGTTCGTCATCGGTGTACCACGGCGGCTGGGTGACCTACTCCAACGAGCACAAGGCGGCGCATTTGGGGATTGAGCAGTCGCTGCTGAAGCAGCACGGCGCGGTGAGCCGACCCGCCGCGGAGGCGATGGCCCGCGGCGCGATCGATCGCTCGCCCGCGGTGTTCGGCCCCGACGGCGCACGCCCGCGACACGCGCTGGCGGTCACGGGCATCGCCGGGCCGGACGGCGGAACGCCCGAGAAACCGGTCGGCACGGTCTGGATCGCGCGGGCGAGCGAAGGATGCGGAGCGGTCGAAGTGGAATCCCGCCGGTTTGTGTTTCCCGGCGACCGCGACACGATTCGGCGACGAACCGTGGGCACGGCGCTGGCGATGTTGTTGCTGCGTCTGCGTAAGAAGCCGATTGAGAGGCTGCTCTGGGAGATCGACTGAGGGCTCAGATCGCCCGTTTCTCACCCGAACGAATCGGCTCGATCGATTCCGGTCTCAGTTCTTCGGGTCGGGTCGCGGTGCGCGGGCTGATCTCGAGCACGCAATCCGATGACCCATCCGACTTCCGTGGGACCTTCACGCCACGGGCGTCCAGCCATGACGCGGCGCGTTCGGTCTGGATCCGCGCCGACGACTCGATCGAGTCGTTGCCTTCAGCGTTCTTGATCGGCGCGAATTCGTCGGCGCGCTCGACCTCGTAGACGATCGAATTCCGGCAGAGCGGGATGGCGTCGAACACGAACATCTCGAGCTTGACGGCGTTCGGCTCGCTCGGATCGACCGACTGACCGGTTTCCGGGTCGATGCACGGCACCTTCTTCTCTGCGCGGTGGTAGGGGAGCGACAGGTCGCCGGAGGTGATGCGCTCGACGAAGGATCGAGACAGCATGTGCAGCGCAATGTTGCCGGCGCGGAGGGTGAGCGTGCCGTCGGGGTTGCGCTGGGCTGCGGTAGCCTCGGGCAGGTCGGAGTACTCGATGACGCCGGGCTTGCCGTCGATGGTGCAGACCACGCCGACTTTTTCGCCGGGCTCGGTCTTGGCGACGACCTTGGTGGACATCTCGCCAGAGGAGTTGGGGGCGGCGGCGTGCAGGCCGATGAATACCGGGTCGACGACGCGCGCCAGCGGGTTATCGATCTGGACGTAACTGATGTGCTCGACGCCGCGGCGCTTCATGTCCTCGAGCGCGCCCGAATGCGCGAGAGCGCGGAGCGAGCCGCCATGCCCATCGGGGTTGGTGGCGACCGTGCCCTTGCTCGCGAGCAGGATCTTGCCAGTGGCCATGTCGAAGGACGGCAGCACGCCCTGCGCGAAGAACATGATGTTGTCCGGCGAGAGCCCGAAGTGGTCGTGCTGCTTGAAGAACGCGACGGTCGCTTCGTGGTTCAGCGGGCTGGTCATGATGTACCACGGCACGGTCGCGCCGTAGCGGTCCTGCGCGGAGTGGATCCAGTCGGCGAGGCACGCGAAGAGCGGCTTGCCGGTGACCGCGCCGCCGGGGTAACACCCCTTCGGCCCGTCGTAGCCGAGTCGCGAGCCCTGACCGCCGGCCACGGTGAAGGCCGCGACTTTGCCCTCGCGCAGCAGTTGCTCTCCGGCGGAACGGAATCTCTCGATGTCCCAGTCGCCGCCACGCATGTAGCCGGGCGGCGGCGCGATGGTCGCGCTGCCGGGGTCGAAGGACGGTTTGCTGTGTACGTACTCACGGACGAGCGCCGGAACGCTCTCAAGATCCAGCGCTGCGATCTGCGCGCAGAGGGCCTCGAGTTCTGCGGGCGCCAGGTCGTCGGCGAATCGCAGAAGGTGACCCTGCTGGATCTCCGACAGGCGAACTCGGAGGTCTTCGAGTTTTGGTGTCGCGCTCGTGGTGCCGGGCATGCTCACCGCCTCTCAGTTCTCGTCGTCGAAGTCCGGTTCGGACGGTTCGGTCCAGTGTTCGTCGGTGTGACGCACGATCTTGCCGGTTTCTACGTAGATCACCTGCTCGGCGACGTTCGTGGAATGGTCGGCCATGCGGGCGATCGCCGCGGCGACTCTGTTGAGCGCGAACGCGTACTCGGCCGAGCGGTTGCCGCTGGCGAGTTCTTCTTCGTTCTCGCGGAGGATCGCGTCGCGGAACGCCTCGGTCGCGTCATCGGAGGTGAGCACGAGCCGTGCGGCGTCGGTGTCCATCTGGTCGAGCGACATGATCGAGTGCTCGATCATGCCGACGACGCTGTTGGCCATCACGCGGAAGCGCCGTGGCGGATCGCCGGGGAGTTTGAGCCACGCGCCCATGCGTGTCACCATCGCGACGGCGAGGTCGGCGATGCGCTCAAACTCGTTGTTCACCTTGACGATCGTCAGGATCATGCGGATCTGGTAGGCACTGAGCGGGGGCTCGGCGTTCGCACCGCCGGCGGCACAGAGCTGCATGGACTCGGTGAGCAGCGCGACCGCGGCCCGCTCGAGCTGGATGTCGACGCGGTCGACGATCTCGTCCTCATCGACGACCTTCTTCGCGAGCGAACCGTCCTTCTCAAAGATGGACTGAACCGCGGCTTCGACGATCCGTTGAACATGCCGGCCCTGATCGACAAGGTCACTTTTTAGCTGGACCAGTCGATCTCCGAGCGGTCCGTGGCGCAGTTCTGGCACGCGGTTTCCTCCGACTCAGGTGCGGGCGGTCACTGTAGCGTATGACCGCGGATTGTGGGCCGGAAACGGCGACGATGAACTGTCGCTGGCGGTATCATCCAGGCGCATTCAGCGCTCTCACCGCCTCCAATCCAAGCATACTTCCGGAGCATCCACCATGCCCTTCGATATCGAAGCCGTCCACGCCCGTCAGATTCTCGATTCACGCGGCAATCCGACCGTCGAGGTGGAAGTCGCGCTCTCCGGTGGCGCGATCGGTCGGGCCGGCGTCCCGTCCGGTGCATCGACCGGCGAGAACGAGGCCGTCGAGCTCCGCGATGGGAGGAAGGACTTCTTCGTCGGCAAGTCGGTCCTGAAGGCCGTCGAGAACGTGAACGATGTGATCGCTCCCGAACTGTTGGGGTTCGATGCCCGCGATCAGGAAGAGATCGATCGACTCATGATCGACATTGATGGCACCTCGAACAAGGGCAAGCTCGGTGCGAACGCGATTCTGGGTGTGTCGATGGCGGTCGCGCACGCCGCGGCCGAAGGGATGGGCCTCCCGCTGTTCCGCTACCTCGGCGGGACCGGCGCGAAGACTCTGCCGGTGCCGATGCTCAACATCCTCAACGGCGGCAAGCACGCCGATAACACGGTTGATTTCCAGGAGTTCATGATCCAGCCGTGGGGCTTTGACACCTTCCACGAGGGCCTCCGCGCCGGCGTCGAGATCTACCACACGCTGAAGGGGGTGCTGAAGTCCAAGGGGATGTCGACCGCGATCGGCGATGAGGGCGGCTTCGCGCCGGACCTCAAGGACAACGAGGACGCGCTGAAGGTCATCGAAGAGGCGGTCGACAAGGCCGGCTATTCCTGGGGCGAGCAGATCTTCGTTGCTCTCGACCCGGCCATGAGCGAACTCTGGAACGAGGCCGAAAAGGACGGCAAGCAGGGCTACAAGTTCTTCAGTTCTTCGCAGGAGATCCTGTCCAGCGACGACATCGTGTCGCTCTGGTCCGAGTGGTGCTCGAAGTACCCGATCCGCTCGATCGAGGACGGTCTGGCGGAGAACGACTGGCCCGGGTGGGCGAGCCTGACGGCGAAGCTCGGCGAGAAGGTGCAACTCGTGGGCGACGACCTGTTCGTCACCAACAAGGAGTTTGTGGCTCGTGGCATCCGGGAGAAGTCCGCGAACGCGGTGCTGGTGAAGGTGAACCAGATTGGATCGCTGAGCGAGACCTTCGAGACGGTGAATCTGGCCCAGCGAAACGGCTTCAACTGCGTGCTGAGCCATCGCTCAGGCGAGACGGAGGACGCGACGATCGCCGACATCGCGGTCGCGACCAACTGCGGCCAGATTAAGACCGGTGCCCCGGCGCGAAGCGACCGGAACGCCAAGTACAACCAGCTCATCCGCATCGCGGAGGATCTCGGCGATAACGCGGTCTACGGGTCTTCTACTTGGAACAAGGGCTGACCCGGAGAGCGGGCCGGGACGTCCGGTAACCTCAGGATGGCAATGCGGCAAAAAAGCCGCATTCGGCTTTTTCGCAGTGGCGGTTCTGGGGTACAGTTCGTTCGGAGCGACTGTTTTCGGCGTCGGATCACGAAGATTTCGCAACATTCCGGCGTTTTCTTCGTTGAATTGAAGAAGCGGTTGGATCATCACGCTGGCCGATTGCGAATGGCATGACTGGGAATCATCCCGAGGACGGCGTTCGAGAAGCAATCCCTACTGTCACTATCAGTAATTGCTGGACCGAACCACAGGCGACGGGGACGCTCGTCAGGAGAGAACAATGGAAGATCAGCTTTTCAACGATGCGGTGTTCCGGCTTGGGCAGCTCGGGGCCGACCGTGCGTTGACCAATCACAAGCTTCTGCGGCGCGTCAGCCGCATTCTGGCTCGGTACACGGGCGTCGAGGTCGCCGGCGTTGCGGTGCACAACGACGGCATGAAGCACCCGGCTTCGCAGACCTACGTTGTGGGTCCGTGGTCCGATGAGCAGTCGTCTCAGTTTCTTGACTGGTCGTCCTGGGCGGACTCCGACTCGGACACCGCGACGAAACTCTCGAGTTTCAAGCGCAACACCATCCACACGCTCGATGAGCTATTCGCGGATGACGGATACCAGAAGTCTCGCTTGTACAACGAGTTCCATCGCCCGCTGAACATCATTGACCAGGCCTACGGCATCTTCCGTCGCCCGGACGGCTGCGAACTGTTCATCGCCATCAACGCGCTCGAGGCCGATGGCCCGCTTTCCGAGAAGGCCCTGACCCGATTTACGAAGATCGCGCCGTTCATCGCCAAGGCGTGGGCTGCTGGGTGGCGACGGGAGCCGAGTTGGGTGAAAGGCCTCAAGCCGCACTGCCGGGCCGTGCTCGAACTGGTGCTCGAGGGCTTCGACGACGACCAGATCGCCGACAAGACCGGCCTGACCTACCACGCGGTTCGCGCTCACCTGAAGCGTCTTTTCCGCGCGGCGAATGTCCGAAGCCGCCTGCACCTCATGCAGGCTTACAAGGAAGAACGCGCGGGCCGACCCGACAACTCGCCTCGGGCGGACCAGCCGAACGATGTGGTGACGGTGGTGGACCCGATGGACACGGCGTTCGGGCTCAGTTTCTCTGCCGCGTCCTGATCGGCCTTCCGGGGTTCGAATGATGCGATGTGCGCCCGGCCCGCGGCCGGGCGTTTTCATAGGATCAGCCCATGATCAGAGCACACCTTCTGCAGATGGACCTCGCGTGGGAAGACCGCGGATCGAATTTCGCGAAGGTCGGGTCGATGCTGGGCGGGATCGAGCTGAATCCCGGGGATCTGGTCGTGCTGCCCGAGCTGTTCGACAGCGGGTTCTCGCTGAATGTCGATCGGACCGCTGACGTTGCC
>JANSXG010000268.1 GCA_024743075.1 bacterium
AGGATGTGATCGACACCGCACGCCGGCGCTGCCCGGCGGTCGAACTCTGCGTCGTTGATGTGCGCGTGCAGGGCGAGTCCGCGACACCCCAAATCACGAGGGCGCTCAACTGGCTGTCGCAGCAGCACGACTCGCTCGGTATCGACGCCATCATCCTGACGCGCGGCGGCGGCTCGCTCGAGGACCTGTGGGCCTTCAACGAGCGGGCCGTGGCCGAAGCGGTGTTCAATTGTGCTATCCCGGTTGTCGCGGCGATCGGGCACGAGACCGACACGACCATCGCCGAACTGATCGCCGACGAACGCTGCGCGACGCCCACGCAGGCCGCGATGCGTCTCCTGCCCGACTCGGGCGCACTGCGCGACCAGACCGAGCAGTTCGGCCGCCGGCTCGATGCGAGGATCACCCGCGTGCTTGCCGAAGAGCGCCGCCACCTCGCATCGCTGTCCCGCCTGCCCGCGCTGCGTGACGGACACCGCGCGATCGAGCAACAGGGCGCGATCCTGCACCGGCTGGGGACCGCCCTCGACCACGCCACGCGCGAAGCGATCAGCGCGCGGCGCCACCGACTGTTCAACGCTTCCGATCGCCTCCAGCGCCACCGACCGAGCGCCGCACTCGGCTCCCGACGCCAGCGACTCGACCGAGCGTCCTACCGGTTGGAGCTCTCGATCCGCGCCCGCGTGCGCACCACCGACCACCTGGACCGCTTCGACGAGGTGCACAACACCACCGTGCGGCGCATCGAGCGCCACAGCGATCGGCTGGCGGCCCTCGGTCGCGAACTGGAGGTCGTCTCGCCGCTCCGCATCCTGTCGCGCGGTTACACGGTCACCTCTGACAACGAGGGGAATCTGCTCCGATCCGCGGAGCAAGCGAGCGAGGCGAAGGGGCTGCTCACCCGCTTCGTCGATGGGAGCGTCGCTTCGGTCCGCGGCGGGAGCCCGCCTGCCGCGTCCGAGCGAGACGGATCCAAACCGGTGCTCCCGCCGCTGAGCGCTCGCTCGGCCCCCAAATCGCTCGCCCGGCGACGATCCCGAAGCGGCCGCAAGCCGGAGAGCAAGGACCAACTCGGCCTGTTCGGAGCGGACCGTCCGCTGGAGTGATCGCCCGCGACGGGCTACGCTGCTCGCGTGAGCAAGCAAGGCAAATCCAAGTCCGGCGCGTCCTTCGATCCCAAGTCGATCGAGAAACTCTCGTGGGAGCAGGCGATCGAGCGTCTTGAGGAGATCAACGACGCCATCGAATCCGGCGAACTCGGACTGGAACGATCGATCGATGCCTACGAGGAGGGCGTCGCCCTTCGAGCCCACTGCGCCAGCATCCTCGAACGGGCCGAACTGCGCGTGACGGAGTTGTCGCCGAAGGAAGCGAGCGGCGACGATTCGGGCGACACCGATGCGGATGCCGATGATGCGGGCGAGCCGGCTCCGTTCTGACGCCGGCCCCTCAGCCGGGGGAGATCCGGCTGCTCACAGGAGAATTCACTCGTTATGAGTTGGATCTGGGCGGCATCACTCACCGGGCTTTTCTTCTTCTTCGCCCTCGGTGCGATCGTTGGCTCGTTCCTGAACGTGGTCGTGTACCGCCTGCCGCGAGGCGAGAACCTCGTCTTCCCGAGTTCTGCCTGCCCGAAGTGCGGCACCAACCTCACCTGGCGCGAGAATCTGCCGATCATCGGCTGGATCATGCTCGGCGGGCGATGCCGGTTTTGCCGGTCGAAGATTTCCCCGGAGTACCCGCTGATCGAGACGCTCGTCGCGGTGCTCTTCGGCGGGGTCTTCGCGCTGTGGTTTATGGACCCCTCGGTCTTCGAGATCGGCGGGCTCATCGATACCGCGAACTGGACACCGGAGTGGGCCGAGGTGAACCCGCTGCGCCGGGTCTGGCCCATGCTGCTGGTCGTGCTCTACCTGCTCGCGAGTCTGGTCGCGATCACGCTGATAGACGCACGAACATTCATGATCCCGCTGGAGATCCCGTGGCTGGCCGGGCTCGTCGGCCTGATCGTCCACCCGAGTCTTGCGATCTATATCGATGCCAACGGCGGGCTGGACCCGCGACGGTTCGTGCGCGAAGGCCAGGTCGAACTGATCCATGCTTGGATCATCCCCGGCGCGTCCGGCCCGTGGCTTGGCCTCGCCGTTGGTGGCACGCTCGGCCTCATCGCCTCCTGCATTCTCCTCCGCCTGAAAGTCCTGCCGACCAGC
>JANSXG010000009.1 GCA_024743075.1 bacterium
GAACCGGTCGCCTATTTCCTGACTTGGCACACCTACGGCACATGGCTTCATGGCCGAGCAGAGGGCTCGGTTGATAAGCGGCACAACGCACCGAACTCAGATCGACTGCCGTCGGACTCGTTGCGTGAGTTTCGCAATCGAAGTCGGATGAAGCATGATCCGTTTGTGCTGAACACCCAGGCACGGACACTGGTTGAGCGAGTCATCCGCGATCACTGCGAACTGAAGAACTGGAAACTGCATGCCGTGGCTGTTCGCACGAATCATGTCCACGTAGTGGTGACGGCGCGCGGTTTACGACCGGAGCAGGTTGTGCGTCAACTCAAGCAGTGGGGGACTCGTCGGCTGCGTGAGAAGCGATACGCCGACGCGGATCAGCGGGTGTGGGTGGCGCTCGCGAGCACGCAATTGCTGTTCAGCAATGATGAGCTCGACGGGGCCATTCGCTACACCCTCGAAGGCCAGGACCGGCGTCGGTCGCGTGCTTCGGTACCATCCGCTTCGAACTGATCGTCAGAGTAGCGGAGGCAGGGGATGCGAGCAGCGGTGGTGCGTCGGTACGGTCCGCCCGAGGTGGTGTCGATCGAGGAGGTTCCGGACCCAGTGGTGAAGCCGGGTCAGGTGCTGGTGCGCATCCGCGCGACGGGGGTGTCTCGCGGCGATGCGCGCGTGCGCGGGTTCGATATTCCCCGGCCGGTCTTCTGGCTGCCGGCGCGATTGATGCTGGGGGTGTTCCGACCGCGCAAGCCGGTCCTGGGGACGGAGTTCGCGGGCGTGGTCGAGGCGGTCGGCGAGCGCGTGACGAGGTTCAAGGTTGGTGACGCCGTGTTCGGCGCGGCGAAGTTCGCGAAGAACACCGGGACGCACTGCGAGCTGCTGGCGATCGGTGAAGACGAGGCGATCGCGCCGAAGCCGGAGCGGATGAGTTTCGAGGAGGCGGGGTGCGTGGCGTTCGGCTGTTTGACGGCGGGCTACTTCCTGCGCAGGCTCGGGAAGCTGAAGGCCGGTGAGCGGGTGCTGATCATCGGCGCATCGGGCGCGGTCGGCTGCGCCGCGGTGCAGATCGCCAAACACGCGAGCGCGACGGTGGTCGGGGTGTGCAGCGGCGCGAACGCGGAACTGGTGAAGTCGATCGGCGCGGACGAGGTGATCGACTACACGAAGCGGGACCACACGGACCCGGCGGTGGTCGGCGAGCCGTTCGATGTGGTGTTCGACACGGTCGGCGCATCGAGCCTCGGGGCGTGCAAAGGGATTATGACAGAGAACGGCCGGTTCCTCGCCGCGGTGATGGGCGTGCGCGAGATGGTTCAGTTGATGACGAACGGCCTGCGCACGCGGAAGCTCCGGAGCGGTGTGGATCCTCAGTCGCCGGAGGAACTGGAGCGGTGCCGCGCGATGATCGAGGAGGGGGCGTACCGGTCGGTGATCGACAGCGAATACCCGCTTGAGGACATCGTGGAGGCGCACCGTCGCGCGGACAGCGACCGGAAGCGGGGGAATGTTGTTGTTCGGGTGTGAAAATTCGCCGAGCGTGCGGGATTACCCTTGATCGAGATGCGCGTCTGGGTTCTCATTTCGCTTATGGACACACAACAAGTCGCGAACCGTTTGCACGAACTCTGCTCCGCCGGCCAGTACCACGAGGCCATGGAGGAGCTGTACGCCGATGATGCGAAGCACATCGAAGCGATGGCGATGCCCGGTCAGGACCAGATCCTCGAGGGCAAGCCGGCGCTCTTGAAGATGAGCGAGCACTGGGGCAAGACGAACACGGTGCACGAGCAGAGTGTCGGCACGCCTCTTGTGAACGGCGACCAGTTCCTGTGCCAGATGTCGATGGACCTGACCATGGGCGACGGCCCGATGGCCGGCCAGCGGGCGCAGATGAGTGAGTGGTGCCTGTACACGGTCGCCGACGGCAAGATCAAAGAAGCGCGGTTCTTCTACGCGCCGTGCTGATCGCGTCAGTCGCTGGGTGATTCAGGGCCGTCCAGATCCCGGAACGGGATTCCGCCGTGGACGTTGTCCCGGTCGCCGGAGGTGTTTCCGATGCGGTCCATCGTGACGCGCAGCGTGTAGCCGCCGACGAAGGTGCCGTGTTCGTCGATGAAGAGCCAGTCGGTGACATCAGAGGGGTCGATGACGACTTCGCTCCCGGGTTCGAAGCGGGATGTGCGTTCGTCTTCGTCCTCGGGTACGAGTGTGACCAGCTTTGCCTTGTCGTTGATCGACTGGAGGTCGAGCCAGATCGAATCGCGGAAGCCGGCGTCGTTTGTGAGGGCGTAGCGGACCTGAAACCCGGTCCATCCGGGGTGTTGGTTCCTGAACGCGTTCAGGAAGAGCGGGAAGGTCGAGGTGCCGCGAGCGACGGCGGCGTCCATCCGGGGGTCACTGATCGAGGCCGGGCCGCTGCGCGAAGCCGATTCCTCGCAACCGACGAGCCCGGTGCCCGGGCCGATCGCCAGGATGGCCAACAGGATGGCGAGTGAGTTCGGACGCATCACGGCAGCGCATTCTCCGGATCGGGGGTCACCCTGATCGTAGCCGCTGCGATGAAGCGAGTGCCAATGGAAAAGGGCGACCTCGCGGCCGCCCTGGGTGATCGGGTGGTATGTGCTGCCGAAATCAGCGACGGCGACGCATGAGGCCGGCGCCGGCGAGGCCGAGAACGGCCAGCGCGCCCGGTGTCGGGACGAGGTTGATCTGGCCGCGGACTTCACCGGCCGGGAACGCATCGGTGTGGAAGTTCACGTAAAGACCACCGTTGAAGAGGTCGGTGACCTCGTCGTTGGTCAGCCCGGTCCATGTCGCCTGACCGCTGAGAGGCCAGGTGCCGTCCGGCTCGTTGAACGCGAAGACGATCGGGCCGGTGTCACCGAAGTCGCCATCGTGGATGTGCGCTCCGGGCGAAGACGGCACTCCGATGAGCTCGGGCGTGATCGTCCAACCGAACTCAAAGGTGTTCGTCGCGGCGTTGTAGGTGCCTTCGAGCGTGCCGGTCGCCGGGGAATCGGTCATCGGCACCGCTTGGTTGTTGTTGATCACGGCGGAAAAAAAGCTGATCTCGTCGCCGCCCGCGCTCGCCGCGCTGGTCATGGCAAGACCGGCTCCGGCGGCGAGAAGTGCTGCTGCTTTGTTGAATCCCATGTGGAAGTCTCCTCTCAGGTACCCGTGCGGGGTGGTTGGCTCCGCGCCATGACGCACGGAGGTCGAACAAATCGTTCATGAAAACCTAGCGCGCTGAAAAGCGATCTCCAATGAATTCGCGTTCATGCGCGGGATCCGGAGCGGGTGATCCCCTAGAGCGGGTGTGCGCTGTTCAAGAGTTCACACATTGCGCGCAAAAAGGAAGCGAGAGGCCAGAGGCCCCTCGCTCCTTCTCTTCCCCCGCAGGATCAGACCGTATGGATGGACGGCTGGCCGCCGGAGGATCGCGACCTGCGCATCAGGCGCGGCGACGACGGCGCAGAGCCATCAGGCCTGCGCCGGCGAGGATCCCCGTCGCACCCGGTGCCGGGATCGCGAAGATCTGTCCGCGGACTTCGCCGCCGGGGAAGTCGTCGGTGTGGAAGTTCAGGTACAGCCCGCCATTGAAGAGGGCGTCCACCTGCGAATCCGTCAGGTCGGTCCACGTGTCCGAACCGCTGAGATCCCACGTGCCGTCGGGGTTGTTGAAGGCAAAGAGAACGGGGCCGTTGGTTCCGGCGGCTCCTTGATGAATGTGGGCGCCCGGCGACGACGGCATGCCGATCAGGTTGTCGGAGATGTCCCACGAGAACGTAAACGAGTTCGCGATGGAGTCGTAGGTCCCCGTCATGTTGCCCATGGCGGGCGAGGCGTTGGCGGGGACCTGCTGGTCGCCGTTGATGATCGCGCCGAACTCGAAGAGGTGGTCAGCGCTCGCGACGGTTGCTGTGGAGGCAGCGACTGCGAGAGCAAGGAGGAGTGTGCGTTTCATGATGAACTGCTTTCTGCAAGTGTGGTGAATTGAGGGTTAGCGGCGTCGACGCAGACCCGCGATACCAGCGAGCCCGATCAGGCCGACGGCACCCGGCGTCGGTACGACGGCCATGGAGGTGATGAACGCGCCGCCGCCGATCTCGCCGATGAAGCTGGCTTCGCCGGTGTTCAGATCGATGGTCCAGAACGTCGAGCGGGCGAGCGTCGCGTCCTGCACGGTCGCGTACGCGATGTTGTTCGAGCCATCGATGTCGAAGCCGACCACGTCGGTCAGGTCGACACCGAGCGATCCGACGGTCTCGAGCGTGCCGGCGCTGTTCGCCTGGCGCACGAGCACGTCA
This sequence comes from bacterium, assembly GCA_024743075.1. Lineage (GTDB taxonomy): Bacteria > Planctomycetota > Phycisphaerae > Phycisphaerales > UBA1924 > JANSXG01. Next base: position 4,305 of record JANSXG010000009.1, read on the forward strand.
AGGCCGGTGTCGATGCCGTAGAGCTGGGTCATCGTCGAGCCGGGGAAACTGTTGGTGTAGGCCGAGCCGACAACGTTCGGGTCCATACCCTCGTTCATGTCGCCGGGGCCGTAGAACAGCGAGGTGACCTGAGTGGACGAGCCGTCGTTCGGGTTCAGGACGAGGTTCTGGTCGGCGTCGCTGACGACACGGATGCGATCGATCGTGGGGTTGAAGTCGAACCCGAAGGTCGACCCGTTCAAGCCGGGGGAGAACTGCCCACCGCCCACGCTGGTCGCCTGGCCGGTGCCGAGGTTGATCGTGTACAGGTTGCTGAAGCTGCCCATGGCGTAGAGTTCGCCCGTGGCGGGGCGGAAGTCGATGCCGCGGATCTGTTCGTTGTTCATCAGCCCTGAGATGGCGATGCCACCCTGGAGCGTCCCGGGGCTGCTCGTGTCCCAAGTAACCAGCGTCTGGCTTTCCGTAATCCCGTAGGCTGTGCCGGCGAGCGCCGTGCACGGGATCGCCAGGAACGCAGCGATCGCGCCCGCCGCCACCGCGTGGCGACTCGTTCTGAGTTTCATCTGCATTGGAATGTCTCTCTTGTTTCGATCTTCTCGTGCACCGAGACACCCCGGCGCTTCTCCGGTCTTTCGGGGCGGCCGGAGAGAAAGTTTTTGGCGCGCAAGATTTCTTACCGATAGCGGAGTCGAAGGCGTATGCTCGATTGGATCCGATCCTGTCGAAAGGAGAACCGCGAGGCGTGTCCACGATCCTGCAGCGCATCTCGGCCGGCGACAAAGGCGCGGTCGCTGCCTGCGTGGATGAGTACGGGGACCTCGTCTGGCGCTTGGCCTCGCGCTATCTCGACCGAGCGAAGGCAGATATCGAGGATGCCGTTCAGGAAGTGTTCGTTGAAGTCTGGCAGCACGCCGGGCGCTTTGATCCCGCGAAGGGCTCCGAGCCAGCGTTCATCGCGACGATCGCACACCGGCGCCTCATCGACTACCAGCGTCGCCTGAAGAACCGCCCCGCACCCAGAGGCGAGGCGGTCGAGGCCACCGTCCGTGCGCTTCCCGCGAACTTGCACGCCGAAGTGAAGCGAATCGACTCGCAGCAGGCCGCGGCTGAGTTTGATCGACTGCCCGACGACGAGCGACGCGCGCTGTGGATGTCCATCTACGGCGGCATGACGCAGGCGCAGATCTCCGAGGCCACGAGTACCCCGCTGGGGACGGTCAAAACCAGAATGCGCCGCGGCCTGCTCCGACTGAACGGCGCGCTGCGCGGGTACCCCGATACTCCTGCTACCGAGACGGGAGGTGACGCGTGAATCCACTGTCATCACCTGAACTCGCCCGTCTGCGTGAACTCCTCGCCGACGAGATCCTCGGCCAGCTCGACGCGAGCGACGCGAGCGAACTGGAATCGCTGCGCAGCCGCGCCACCGACGAGCAGCAGGCCGAGATCGGCCAGACCTTCGGTGAACTGCTGTTGGCCATCGCCGAGCGGTCCGATGAGGCCATGCCCGCTGACGCGAAGCAGCGACTTGCACAACGCGGCAACGGTTCGGCCCAAACACAGGCCGAGTCAGGCCCTGCTCCGGTCGCGACCATCCGTCCGGGCATGGGCGCGATGGGCAAGCTCGGCTGGGCCGCCGCCATAGCCGCATCCGTCGTCGCCGCGGTCGCGTGGTTCAACCGTCCGGCTCCGTTGCCGCAACCCTCGCCGATCGAGACCGTCGCGACCGCTCCCGGAACCGTCCAGATCGATCTCGCCCCGCAGGGCACACTCGCCGAAGACGTTTCGGAGACCAGCGAGGTCCTGTGGAACGCGGATCTTCAGCAGGGCTTCCTGCGACTCACTGGTGTCCCTGAAAACGATCCGACGCTCGAGCAGTACCAGCTCTGGATCTTCGACGCGACTCGCGGCGAGTTCGCGGTGGACGGCGGTGTGTTCGATATCTCCGGCGCTACCGAGCGCGATGAACAGGGACGCCTGCTCGTGCCGTTCACGCCGAAACTCTCGGTCGGCGATCCCACCGCCTTCGCCGTGACCCGTGAACGTCCGGGCGGCGTGGTCGTCACGGACACTTCGGGCCTGATCCTGATCGGTCAGCCCAGCGGGTCCTGAATCCGCGCCTCGATATCATCTCGCGATGCAAACGCCTATCGCCCGCCTGCTGACCCCGGCCGACGCCGACGCCGAGGCCTACGCGCGCCTGCGCAGCGCGATGCTGGTCGATGTGCCCCGTGCGTTCGGTTCGTCGCCCGGCGAGGGCAAGGGCGAGCGGGCGGACGAGGTGGTGAAGTACCTTTCCGATCCGAACAACGCGATTGCGGTGGTTGATCATCCGGAGGCCGACGGCGAGTTCGCGGCTGCCGCCGGGATCATGCGCGTCCCGAACGCGAAGATGCGCCACCGCGCCGGGATCTGGGGTGTCTACTGCGTGCCGACGCTGCGGGGGCGGGGCTTGGGTCGTGCCGTCGTCCTTCGCGTCATCGAACAGGCCAGGGCATGGGACGGAGTTGAGACGATCGGCCTGTCCGTGTCGGCTCGTTCGCCTGAGGCGATCGGACTCTACGAATCGCTCGGCTTCGTGCGATGGGGCACCGAACCGGACGCGATGCGGATCGATGGCGAGTCGTTCGACGAGGTGTTCCTCGCGCTCCGGCTGACGTAGGCAACGAAAAACCCCGCACCAGCAGCGCTGATACGGGGTCGGTCGGTGCGATCCGATTGCGGCCTTCGGCCGGTTCGGAGTCAGTTGCAGGTCGTGCCGAAGTTGGCGAGGACCAGGTTGAGGTCCGCCAGATCGACGTTGCCGTCATCGGTCACGTCGCCGTTGTCGGTGGCCTGTCCGAAGTTGGCGAGGACCAGGTTGAGGTCTGCCAGGTCAACGTTGCCGTCGCCCGTCGCGTCGCCGGGGCAGTCGGGCGTCGGCTCGCAGACCGGAGGCGCGGCGTTGGTCCGCGTGAAGCGCCCGGTGCCGGCGTTGTAGCTGACGTTCGCGAACTGGTCGCCGTCGAAGTCGTTGAAGTTCACGAAACGGGGTTCGCCGAGGTCAGCGATGCATGCGAACTGCAGGTGCTGGTTCGACACGAAGTCATGGCCACCGCCGTTGATGAAGACCTGAATCTTCAGCGGAGACGAGCCGTCCCATGTCACGAGGTCGGACACGGGGATGCCGATCTCGATGCCGGTCGAGACGGTGGCCGGGTTCGAGTCCGGAGCGCCGAACTGGTCCTCGGCGCCGGAGACACCGGCGGTGTTCGAGTTGTTGATGTCGATCAGGGCGGTCTCGCCGGGGTTGTCGCCACCGGAGAAGAAGCCGAGGCCGCCGGTCATCGCGGTGCCGAGGAAGCGTCCTTCGCCCTCGTCGGACTCGCCCTGCACGCCGCGGAGGCGAGCGAAGTTGCCGACCATCTCGATGGTGTTTGTGCCCGAGTCGAAGTTGCCGGCTGCGAAGGTGTAGTAGTACTCGGCGTTGAAGCCGTCGTCGAACGTCAGGCCGGGGATGATCTCGATGATCACGCCCTTGTCATCGGTCACGACGATCGGGCCGCCCATGCGGTTGAGCGCCGAGAAGTCGACCGGGGGGTTGCCGTCGTACTCGGGGTCGTCCGGAGGAAGGTCGCTGAAGATGAGGGTGTTCTGACCGTTGCCGGCGCCGGTGTCGATGAAGACCTCGATCTTGTTGAAGTTCGGCTCGAGGTTGCCGCCGAGCATCAGGTAGATCGTGTCCGCGCCGGTGAAGTCGTCGAAGTCACGACGCATGAAGAGGTTGTCGAGTTCGCTGCCGTTGGCGTCGGCGATACCGGGATTGGTGTTGTTTCCGAAGCCGGAGCGCGAGGTGAGGTCGGTCGTGATGGGGTTCACGCTCGACTTGGCGCCGCCGAAGCCGCTGCCGCCCGTGCCGTTGCCGTCCGTGAGGAGGAACATGCCCGAGGCGAAGTGCTCGACCGGGTCGTTGCCACCCGTGTAGTTGAGCATGAAGTCGGGCGAGAAGCCGGCGTCGAAGGTCATTCCGGCCATGTTGTTGTTGATGTTGTTGAACTCGATCGGCGGGTTGTCGTTGCGGAGCTCGTTCTGACCCGTTGAGGCGTCCACATCAAAGAAGAGGTTGAGCTTGTTGAAGTTGGTCTCGAGATTGCCGGTGACCACGCCGAACAGTGTCGGCTTGTTGTCGTTCGCGGTGTCGAGGCCGACCGCAATCCAAAGGCCGTCGATCTCCGAACCCTGGGCGAGATCGGGGTCTCCGTTGGTGGAGTCACCGAACTGGGTCGGGGTGCCGGTCGCGCCCTCGTCGTTCGCGTAGACGAGCGTGTAGGCGCTCGCGTCGACCGTGCCATCCATGTTGATGGTCACCGGAGACAGCGAGGTGGGAACGCTCACGCTGACGAACTGGTTGCCGGCGAAGTTGTTGAAGTCGATGCTTCCAACCGGTCCGCCGAGGTTGTCCTGCGTCGTTGCGACTCCGCCGATGATCTGGTTCGACAGGAAGTCGAAGTTCGAGCCGTTGACAAAGCCGCCGATGCGGATCGGGTCGCCGGAGCCGATGGCGTAGCCGAGGCCCGGCAGGCCGATCTTGAACTCAACGCCGGTGCTGACTTCCGCGGGATCGGAGACGAACGGATCGGGGTCCACGGTCGCGGTCGCGACGCCGCCGATGTTCGACTGGTCACTGGTGGCTTCCACGTTGCCACCGTTGGGCGGAGCAGAACCGACACCGGGGTTTGCGTTGGACAGCACCTGGATGTTGCCAGGGGCCTTGGTGCCGGGAGCGCCGAAGAAACCGAAGAGGCCGTTCCCGCCGGGAGGCAGGAGCTGCATGTTCAGGTAGTGCTGGCTCGGGTCGCCGGTGTAGTTCATGTAGTACTCGGCACCGAACGCGGTATCGAACGTCAGGCCGGCCATGTTGCCGAGGGCATTGAAGTCGACGCCGGAGTCGTTCGGGACGAGCTGGTTCTGTCCGCCGGCGGCGACATCGAAGAACAAGTTGAGTTTCTCGAAGCTCGTGCGCTGGTTGCCGGCGACGAACAGGTAGAGACGCGTCCCGTCGTGGTAGGCGTAGACCGCGTCGATCTCGGAGCCGTTGGACGCGACATCGCTGGGATCGCTGTTGCTCACGAAGGTCGAGGCGAGAGTATTCACGAACAGAGCCGACCCGTAGCTGGCGTCCAGGCTCCCGTCCACGGTCGGTGCCGCGGCCGCGGATGACGGCACGGTCACGAACTGGTCACCCGCGATCGCCGAGAAATCGGCGATGGTGGAGTCGCCGACGTTGTCTGAAGCGGCCGGGAGGCCACCGATGACCTGGTTCGAGATGACGCTGTGACCACCGTTGGCCATCCAGCCGGCGATGCGGATCGGGCTCGAACCGTCCCAGCCGAGCTCGGCGAGATCGATCGCGACCTCGAAACCGGTCGCGACCGCAGCGGGATCGCTGTCGGGCGCGGGGAAGTCGAACGTTCCGGCACCGAAGGGGCCGACGCCGCCGACGTTGGACTGATCAGAGGTGATCGAGATATCGACGGGCTCGCCGTTCACGATGTCGATCACGCTGACACCCTGCACGGCGACCGGGGTCGAACCATAGTTGTCACCCGCGCTTCGGGTGCCGTCGACCATCGGGGCCGCGATCACGGTCCCGGCGGCGGCGACGAGACCGGCGAGCGACGCGGTCGCTGCTGCTTTCATGTTCGGCATGGCGATCTTCTCTCCATAGTGATGGACGCGTGCGGTCGGTGCCGCACTCGGTTGAATCGCCTCGATCCGATAGGGAGTTGAACGCACTCCCCGATCGCGATGTCGGCGGTATCGAAAAAACCGGCCGCGCTGTTTCCAGCCCGGCCGGCAGAGGAAGTCGTTCGCTCAGGCGCGACGGCGACGGATCGCCGCGAGGCCCGCGAGGCCGACCAGCCCGAGGGTGCCGGGGGTCGGGATGGTGATGAACTGGTTGCCGGCGAACTGGTTGAAGTCAATGCCGCTCAGATTGCCGATGAAGTTGCCCGCACCGTCACCGCCGAGGTTGCCGGTGCCATCGGGCAGGCCACCGATGACCTGGTTTGACATGAAGTCGTTGCCGCTGCCGTTGATCCAGCCGGCGATGTTGATCGGTGTGACGCCGTCCCAGCCCAGAGCACCGAGGTCGATCGCGATCTCGACACCGGTGGAGACCAGGGCGGGGTCCGAATCGAACGGGTCGCCGAGGTTGCCGACGCCGCCGACGTTCGAGTTGTCCTGCGAGAACGTGATGTCCGCGCCGCCGAGTTGCACGGTGAGCTGGTTGCCCGCGACGGGGCCGCCGCCGAGGAAGCCGCCGGTGCCGTCAACGAGGGCGCCATCGACATACCACTCGATGGGGTCGTTGCCACCGGTGAAGCTGAGCACGGCGTCGGCCTCGAAGCCCGAGTCGAATGTCAGGCCGCCGAGGTTCCCGAGGTTGGGAAGATCGGTCGACAACTGGTTCTGACCACCGGCGGCGTAATCCAGCACGATGTTCAGCTTGTTGAAGTTCGTCTGAAGGTTGCCGGCGACACCGAGGAACAGGGTCGTGCCGGAGATGCTGCCGTACAGGGCGTCAATCTCGGAACCGTTGGCGAATTCGACGGACGGATCGTCGTTGTTGCCGAAGCCGGTGCCGATGTTCTGGCTCCAGAGGGCGGGGCCGTACTTGCTGTCGAAGTCCGCACCGTTGATGGGCGCACCAGCGAAGGCGGCACCGGTCGTCGCAAGCAGCGCCGTTGCACAAAGGGTCTTCATCATCTCTCAACTCCGTTTCTCTTGTGAGGCGCTTCCGGATCGAGCCTCGCACAGGGAATCGTGGCCTCTCTCGTTGACCTCACGGCGTGCCACGGCGTCGTGAAGCGAACCGGCGCGGTGCCGCTTCGGATCAATCTGTCATCGGTAAAACGATTTACCGAGTCACTCTGAAACAGCCCGCAGCACCAGAACCCCGGCACAACGGGAAGAAATCCGCATTTGTGGCTCAAACTGAGCCCACCACGCTCGACGACATCAGCTCGAGCACCTGTTTGCGCCGAGTAAAATGTTTTACTCTCGCTTCAGAAGCATACTTGGGACCTTCCGGCACGCAAGCATCAGAGCCGGATTTCAGAGGCGGATTTCCCCGCAAACCACCTGATTGATGGGTGATTACGGGTCCGATAACAAATTATCAGTGTTGAGGTGGGGGATTTTGTCGGCGCTTCTTCTTCTCGGCGTGCTCGCGCTTCTCCCGGAGGCGACGCTCAACGGCGCCGCGCCCGGGTTTGGTCCGGATCCGAGGCTTCGGCTTCACCTGGGCTTTGATGACCAGTTCTCTCAGTTTCCCGAGGCACGCGTCTTTGTTCCGCTTCTGGGACCGCTCGTCCTGGGAAGCGATCAGCAACTCGTCGTCGCCGACCAGCCATTGCCCCGCGAGCTTTCGCAGGCGTCGGGCCGCCGCTGGGTGGAGCGGGATCGCGTCGACCGCGACCCGCAGTTCGACCCGGGTGTTCCGCTTGTTGACGTTCTGGCCACCGGGCCCGGACGAGCGCGACGCCGCGAAGTTGAGATCGGCGTCCGACACGAATACGCCGGGCGCAAGCCGGGTTTTGCCCGGGTTCTGCGGGGTCGGATTCGGCAGGGGTTGTTCGTTGGCGGCGGCGTGCATGGCTTGGGGTAGAGTACGCGCCCGGCGGCATGTTGCTCGACCCGGCATCCATGAGAAGACATGCAAGGAGATGGCAGGTCGTGAATCAGTGTATCGCGATGGTATTGGCGGTCCTCCTCGGGACGGGTTCGACCGCGGTTGGGCAGTCGATCGAGACCGAGGTGACCGACACCGAGGACCGTTCGGCGGCGGGCGACCTCTCGCTCAACATCGATCGCGCGGCCTCGTGGAAAGTCAGGGCGACCGCATCGGTCTGGTTCCCATCGCTGCGCGGCGAGCAGACGCTCGGAGGCGGCTCGAAGTTCGACATCGACATCATCGACCAACCGGACGTGCAGGTTGCGCCGAGATACGAACTCGCGTTCCGGCGCGACAAATGGACCGTGCTCACGAGCGGCTTCGTCTTCAACATGGACGAGAACGCGGCGGCCACGGAATCGTTCATCGCGAGCGGAACCACGATCAACGCGGGTGACCGGGTCAGTTACGACATCGACTACTGGAGCGCCGACCTCTTTCTGGCGTATCGGTTCGCCGACATGCCGATCGACAACGCCGGCGGACGCGGTGCGCCGCCGAGTCCCTTCTCCGTGCCGCGCGACGGCGTCGGGCTGTTCTTCGACGTTCTCGCGGGCGCTCGAGTCTGGCATCTTGACTACACGATGAACCAGATCGGCGGTCCGTCGCTCATCGATGAGCAGGAGACCTGGATCGACCCGGTCGTCGGCGGACGCATGCTTCTGGACCTTCCCCACGGTTTCGGCGTTGAGGTGCGTGGCGATGTCGGCGGTTTCGGTGTGGGCTCCGAGTTCGCCTGGAACATCGGCGTCGCCTTCCGCGCCGAGCTGGCGGAGAACATCGGCGCCGAGATCGGCTTCCGCCACCTCCAGACGCGCTACGAGTCGGGGAGCGGGGCCGACCTCTTCGAATGGGATGTCGCGTCGGCGGGTCTCTACGGTTCGATTGTCTTCCGTTTCTAGTTTCGAAGGCCACCAATGATCCGGATCATCAGCGGCGAGTATCGACGCCGGCAACTGCGCACACCCAAGGACGCGAAGGTCACCCGGCCGCTCCCGGACCGGGTGCGCACGGCCTTCTTCAACATGCTGCGCGGCCACATAGAGGGTCAGGCGATTCTCGACGGTTTCGCGGGCGTGGGCAGTTTCGGGCTTGAAGCGGCCAGCCGCGGCGCTTCCGAAGTGGTCATGGTGGAGAAGGATCGGGAGATCGCGTCGATCCTGCAGTCGAACATCGATGAGCTGGGCGCTGGCGACACCTGTCGAGTGTTGAGGGGCGATGTCCTGGGGATCTCCATCCTGTCGAGGTGCCCTCGTCCGGTACACATCGTGTTCTTCGATCCGCCGTACCCGATGATTCTTGACCCGGCCCAAAGGGAGCGGGTGTTCGGTCAGTTCTCGCGCGTGGTTGAGCTTCTCGATGACGAGGGCTTCGCGATCCTGCGCACTCCTTGGCCGGTCATCGATCGGATGGTCGACGGCAAGCGTCATCAGGGCGGACCGGTGCCCGTCGAACCGGAGGAATCCAGGCCGGCGGGTCGATACCCCGAAGAAACAGCCTTCACGATCGATGACTTCGACGACCCGGCCGAAGCCGCGATCGCTGGAGCGGCGCCGGAACCCGAAAATGAGGCTTCTGCTGAGCTGCCCGGTGAGCGCGTCGAGATGGACCTGGCCATCCCCGGCGCGGAAGGCCCCGAGACGCACATCTACGGATCGATGGCCGTGCACTGGTACATGCGCCGGCGCGATGCTTCGTCTTAATCACCCGAAGGCGCGGACGACGGTGGGGGAGTCGGCGTCCCCGGCGCCTGCGGCGTCGGGCCTTTGAGCTTGAGCTGTGCGAGCACGATGAAGATGGTCAGAAACACCGCGATCCAGGCGACGATCAGGACCGCGCCGACCGGGAACCTCCGCTTGTCGGGGTCCGGGAGCGTGATGTGCGGGGCCACTTCGTCGCGTCGACTGAGGCGTTGATCCGGTTGGGCAGGGTCGTTCATCAGGGCAGATCGTAGCGCGGAAGTACACTTGGCGCATGAGCCGCCCCGAGCCGGATCATCGCAGCGATCGCAAGCGGGCTGCCGCGGAACGCGGGGCCGTTGAGATCGTGCGCGCGCTCCGTGGTCAGGGCAAAACGGCGTACCTGGCTGGTGGCTGTGTGCGGGACACACTCCTCGGCCTTGCGCCCACGGATTTCGATGTCGCCACCAACGCGACGCCCGACGAGGTGCTGGAGCTGTTCGACGACGCCCACGCCGTCGGGAAGTCGTTCGGCGTCGTCATCGTGCGATTCGGACGCGTGAGTCTCGGGGAGACCGCCGGATCGCCCTCCCCTGCAGCGACGATCGAGGTCGCGACCTTTCGTCGTGAAGGGGCGTATTCCGACAAGCGACGCCCCGACAGCGTCGAGTTCTGCGGCCCGGACGAGGACGCGAAACGCCGCGACTTCACGATCAACGCCATGTTCCTCGATCCCCTCGCCGATGGACCGGTTGAGCGCCGGGTCATCGATACCGTTGGCGGGCTCGACGACATCCGCGACGGGATCATCCGGGCGGTCGGGAACCCTGCCGACCGGTTGGCGGAGGACCACCTGCGCGCGTTGCGAGCAGTGCGCTTCGCGTCTCGCTTTGGCTTTGCGATCGAGCCAGTCACCGGAGCGGCGATCCGCGAGCACGCCGCCGACCTTCAAGGGGTATCACCGGAGCGGATCGGCGACGAGCTCCGCCGCATGCTCGGGCGCCGCGTGCCCGTCGAAGCGCGGCGACGGGCCATCGAACTGATCGAGTGTTTGAATCTCGCGATTCCTATTCTCGGTTCAGAACAAGGGGTTCAGTTGTCCGGTGCATCGTGGAGTGTTCTGGACGCGATCGGCTCGAGCAGCGACTTTCCAACCACGCTTCTCGCTTGGCTCCATGATCGGGAGGGCCTGGGCCGAGCCAATGCTGATAAGGCGTCCGATCGGCTCGTTGCACGGTCCCGACTGCTCCGTCGTTCGATCGTTCTCAGCAACGAGGAAACCGACGATCTGGTGGGGATCTCGCGGGGTTTGGTCCATCTGGAGCGAGGATGGACCGGTGCCTCGGTTTCCCAGCGTAAACGCTGGGCTGCGTCCGATTGGTTCGACGGCGCTTTGGTGCTGCTGAACGGGCGAAACCCGGACGCCGCATCCCGCGTGCAAAGCGATCGGAATAGTCTGGCCTCGGATCCGATTGGTCTGGCACCCGAGCCGTGGGTGAGCGGAGACGACCTCATCGCGTCGGGCCTCCGTCCGGGCCCGGATTTTAAAGAACGACTTGCCAGAGCCTACGACGCGCAGTTGGAGGGCTCGGCCGCGACGGCCCACGAGGCGCTACAGGTCGCTCTCGCGGACCCGGATTGAACCGGATTCGTGGTTTTTGTTTGGGATTCGCCCAAGTGGTGTGATAGACTCCACTTGGCTGGCCTGATTTCGGCTGGCCGGGATCCCCCGCGCATCGGGGGGATCTGCATCAAGAGCACCCGGTTGGGTGTATATATTGATGTCAGGTGGAGTTGGCATCGCGGACGAGGCAATCCGCGCGTACTCCGAGTTCCGATTGACCGTCGCCGGCAGGCGGCTCGCTCTGCAAGAGGCTGGACAACCACATGCTTAAGAACGCTCTGTTGATGTTGACCGTCGGCGCGCTGATGACTGTGTCAGCGCCCGCTCCGCTCACGACCAGCGCGAGCGCCGCCGTCGTGATCCAGGACGCTGGAGATGAGGACGCCACCGAAGACATGGTGATTTTCACCAATGGGCGAGTCGTGCGCGGGGACATCCTTGAGGAGACCGACGCGACAATCATCATGAACGTCCGGATCGGCTCCATGCCCGCGGTCCGCACGGTCTACGAGAAAGACCAGATCCTCGAAATCAAGCGGGACATCCCGCGCGAGTCCGAGGGACGCAAGGACGAAGCCGAGAAGAAGGAAGAAGTTCTCCCCGACAAGAATACTCGCGGCGAGGACATCGATGAGGACACCACGCTCTTCTACTACGCCGAACTCAATGGGATCTTCGAGAAGGATCTCACGGCGACGCCGCTGACCGACCTTTTCCGGGACGTCGACGAGACGTTCAACGACCTCGTCGAGATCTCGGATCCGCGCGGTGGCGTGACCTACAAGGTCGACGAAACGAAGCGCGACAAGCACATTGTCCTGCTCAAGCTTGACGCGACCACTTTGTACGAGGGCTTCGACGGCCTTTTCGCCGCAGAGCGTGTTACTCCGATCTTCAAAGATGAGATCCAGAAGGGGCGGCGCATCGTTTTCTGGGTCGACCAGGCCATCGGCGGCGCGGCCTTCGTGCCGTGGCTGAGCCCTGAGATGTACATTACTCCCGACTCGGTCATCGGCCTCGCCGGCGACCTCGACGATTTCGACATCGGCGATGAGCAGGTCAACCTCAAGCAGATCTCGCTCCGCATGGGCCACGCCGAAGGTCTGGTTGTCTACGGCGGCTACGGGCGTCTGGGCGTCGCGATCGTGCAGGCGATGGCTCGCGGACAGTACTGGTTCGCGGTCCGGCTGACCGGCGTCGAGCCCGAGTACTACATCAGCACCGAAATGCCCGGCCCGGAGATCATGAACAATCCGCAGTGGATCCTCCTGACCGACAACGGCCAGGACGAGTACGAGGACGATCCGGACGAGGTCCTCTACGGAAACGACACGCTGTTCCTCCGCGACGACATGCCGCTGAAGCTCGGCATCGCCGACGGCGTTGCCAGTTCCGTCGAAGACATCGCTCTGAGTATGCGTGTGTTCCGGAACTACGCGGTCCTTGAGAACACCAAGGCCGAGGCCATCATGAACGGTTGGACCGAAGACGTCGAGCGTGCGCTGGTGAACTACCAGCGCATCTTTGACGAGGCCAACAATGTGCAGATCGGCGGAGGCCGTGACGCGATTCTCGCCGCCCTCGGTCGTCAGCAGCGTCTCCTTCTGCAGGCCCGCGGCATCCTCCGTCGATTCGCCGAGGTCATGGACCCCGACGGCAACGAAAGAGCCAACATCGATGTCATGATCGAGCAGATCCGTGCCCGGATGCGCAACCTGCGCAACGGCGGCAACGACGGCCCCGGCGGCGGGGGCGGCGGCGCCGGAGGCGGGGCGGGCGGCCGGTGACCCGGCGTAGAACATTGAACCCAAGCAAGGCTCACTGACAGATACACGCGAGGAACGAAATGAACAGGTTTATGAAGTGGATTCAAAGCGGAGCATCACTGCTCGTCATCGCGGCGCTCGCCGTCGTCATGGCGACCCAGGCGGTGTTCGCTCTCGATAAGGTGACGCTGAAGAACGGTGAAGTGTACGAGGGAGAGATCCTTCGCGAGACCGACAGCGCCGTTTGGATGAAGCGTCGGGTCGGCACCGTGGAGTTCGAAGAATTCGTGCTCAAGGAAGAAATCGCTTCCATCGAGCGCGATGTCGATACGCCGGGCGACGGCACCAAGTCGCGCGACAGTGCGAAAGATCGCGAGGCCCGCCAGAAGGCCATCGCCTCTGGCGCGACCAAGGTCTGCTTCATCTCGCTCGGCGACAAGGAGAACAACAAGGAAATGGTGGGCATGTACATCTATGGAGATGCCCTCCGCGACTCGATGAAGGCGCTGCTCGAATTGCCTGAGGAAGAGCAACCGGACATCGTTGTGCTCGTTGTCGACTCTGGCGGTGGTTACACCGCCGAGACCAAGCCACTCTCCGATGTCATCCACCTGGAGATGAAGAAGCATTTCCGCGTGGTGGTTTGGGTGGAATCAGCGATCTCCGCGGCCTCGTTCATCAGCTTCAACGCGGAAGAGATCTACATGAAGCCCGAGGGTCACATCGGCGGCACCGTGCAGTACATCGGCGGCCCCGGCGGTGCGAAGGCATCGGAAGGACGCGAGCTTCTCGAAGTCCTCGAACTCGGCGAAATGATCTCCAAGCGTGGTCGCCGCGACCCGCTGGTCATGCGAGCTATGCAGACCACCACGCTGCTCACCGCGGACGTCAACGAGCGGACCGGCGAGGTGAAGTTCTACGACGGAGAAGGTGGCAAGCACGTTGTGAGCCCCGCTACCGAGATCCTCACGCTGAACGCGCTCGATGCCGATTTCTACGGCGTCAGCAAGGGCACCGCCGCGAACAAGAACGAACTCGCCAAACTCATGGGCCTCAGCGAGTGGGTCGAGGTGGGCGAAGTCGCCGACGAGGTCCAGCGCCGGTTCCGTGACAACGTGAAGACCGCCGAAGTGCGGTCGGGCGAGGTGTACGCGAAATACCAGATCGCTCTCGCCAACGCGATCAACTCCGGCGGCACCGACCGTCAGCGTGAGGTCGGCATCGCTCGCCGATACCTGAACGAACTCCGCTCGATCATCAACCGTGCGGCCTCGTTCAAGAAGTACAACGGCATCACCGATGCGTTCTTCCGCGAGCAGGAACGTCTGCTCCGCAGCCTCGTCTGAGTGCCGAGTGTTCAAAGCGTGAAGAAAGCCCGGCGCACCAGCGTCGGGCTTTTTCTATGGTGAACGGCGCATGACCCGAACCCTCGTCGCCATCTTCGGATTCGCGCTCTCGCTCGTCGGTCTCTTGGCAGCTTCGGCGTGCTCGCCGCCCGCAGAAGGCCCGTCGACGGCGAGCGATCGTCCGGCAAGGGTCGTGGTCGTCCGGCTCGACGGCTTCGTCGGCTGCGGCGTCGATGCCGAACTGCTCCGCCAACCGCTCGCCGAGATCGTTGCCGATCTGGACCGACGCGTGGACACCGTAGTGTTCGCGTTCGATTCCGGGGGCGGGATGCTCAACCGCGTCGGTCCGCTGTCGGACCTGATCCACGGCTACTTCGCCAAGCGTGACATCGATTGCATCGGGTGGATCGAGCGTGCGGAGTCCGCGGCGTCCATCGTGGCGCTCACGATTCCGGATCTTTGGGTGTCGCCCGACGGAACCATCGGAGCGGCGATCGGCGTCCGAGAGGCGGGGCCGGGAGCCTGGCAGGCGTTGCCCCCGGAGGAGCAGGAAGCCGTGCGTTTCATGGTCGCGGCGGCGGCATCACGAGGCGGCCACGATCCCGATGTCGCGCTGCGCATGACGCAGCCCGCATCGAGCACTGACGATCCCCATGGCGGTCGGGTGTTCACCGGGCAAGAGGCGGCGGAGTTCGGGATCGCGCAAGCAGCGAATTCGATCGATGCCGCGCTGGACTCGATCTACGGGAGCTCCGGGTGGCAGATCGATCGGGAGCGATCGGACCGGATCAGTCGGACCGTCGAACGGGCCGAGCGCGTCCGGGCGGAACTCGCGGAACTGTACGATCGGCTCGACCGGGCGATTGCATCCGCTGCCGAAGGGGATTCTTCGGCGGTCGGCTTGGCCGCGGATGTGCTCGATCAACTGCTCGAACTCGCGAGCAAAGACGACCCGACGACCGTTCGGGCCGTCAGATTCCTCGGGGGTTTCCAGCGCATCTCCGGCGCGATCGATCGCGTGGATGCCCTTTCTGACCAGAACACGCCCTGAGGCGTATCATGGCCGAACGAGATACCTCTTCTGACCGACTCCCCGGGCCTCGGGGGCAATCGGCCCTGTTCCAGTTTCGGAGTTCTTCCAGCTATGACACGACGCGAAAAGCGCAACCCCGGTGCCGCCATGGGCAACGGCCTGATCCAGACCGACTTTGTTCCCGCCGAGATCGACGGTGCATGTTGGGATGCCCTTCAGCCGCTGTACACCGATCTGCTCGAGCGTCCGGTGACGTCAGCGCAGGAACTCGAACGATGGCTGCTGGATCGCAGCGAGCTGGACGCCGCGGCCAGTGAGGCCCGCGCGAATCTCTATATCCGGATGACCTGCCACACCGACGACAAGTCGGCGGCCGACGCGTGGTCCGCGTACCTCGACGAGGTGCCCCCGAAGCTCAAGCCCATCGGCTTCAAATTGGACACGCGCCAGACCGAACTCTTCGAGCAGATCGAGATGGACGACGAGCGCTACGGTCTGCTCCGCAAGAAGACCAAGCGCGAGGTCGAACTGTTCAAGGAAGAGAACGTCCCGCTGGAGACCCAACTCGCCAAGCTCGACCAGAAGTACGACGAGATCTGCGGCAAAATGACCGTCGAGTTCAAGGGCGAGGAGCGCACCATCCCGCAGATGGGCAAGTTCCTGCAGGACAACGACCGTGCGGTGCGCGAAGCCGCGTGGAGGGGTGTCGCCGACCGTCGCCTCGCGGACAAGGAGGCAATCGAGGACATCTTCGACCAGATGGTCGAGAAGCGTCAGCAACTCGCGACCAACGCGGGTTTCGACAATTATCGGGATTACCAGCACGAGCGTTACCTCCGCTTCGACTACACCCCCGCCGACTGCGAGCGTTTCCACGACGCCATCGAGCAGCACGTCGTGCCGTTCGCTCGAAAGTTCGACGCGCGGCGGAAGCAGAATCTCGGCGTAGATGTCCTCCGCCCGTGGGACCTCGCCGTGGACGAGAAAGGACGCGAGCCGCTCCGCCCGTTCGACACCGGGCAGGAAATGATCGAGAAGACCCGACGCGTGTTCGATCGCCTCGACCCGCAGCTCGGCGAGCTGTTCGATTCCATGGGCGAGAACATGGGACCGAACTTCGACCTCGATTCGCGCAAGGGCAAGGCGTTCGGCGGCTATCAGTACATGCGCGACCGCTCGCGTCAGCCGTTCATTTTCATGAACGCCGCCGGACTGCACCGCGATGTCGAGACGATGGTGCACGAGGCCGGGCACGCGTTCCACAGCTTCCTCTGCGCCAGCGAGCCGCTCATCGGCTACCGCGACTACCCGACCGAGTTCGCTGAGGTCGCGTCGATGACGATGGAACTCATGACCATGCCGTACTGGGATGAGTACTACCAGACGGAAGAGTCTGCGAACCGCGCCAGGCGCGCGCAGATGGAAGGCTCGATCGCTCTGCTTACCTGGATCGCGACCATCGACGCGTTTCAACACTGGATCTACACGAACAAGGGCCACTCGCGCGACGAGCGCAAGCAAGCCTGGCTGCGAATCAGCCGTCGCTTCGGGCACGATGTGTCGTGGGACGGCCTCGAAGACGCCGAGGCGTGGACCTGGCAGCGACAGGGCCACCTGTTCGGGCATCCGTTCTACTACATCGAATACGGCATCGCCCAGCTCGGCGCCCTCGGCATCTGGCTGCACTCGCTGGTCCGCAGCGAAACCGAGGCGCTGCGTCTGTACAAGCACGCGCTTGGCTTCGGCGGTTCCAAGCCACTGCCCGACCTTTTCAGCGCGGCCGACCTGCCGTTCGATTTCGGCCCGGATACCGTTGGTCGGCTCGTCGAAGCGGTCGAGCACGAACTCGGCAAGCTCTCGGATTGATCCTTCGCCTTCGATCACCCCGCCCGGCTTCGCGGCCGGGCGATCTTTGTTTTGGACCGGACATGACGACCAAGCCAGAGATCGCTCGCTTCGAGGATTTTCAGAAACTCGACATCCGCGTCGGCATCATCCGAGACGCTCAACCGCTCAAAGGGGCGCGGAAGCCGGCGTACGCGCTGCGGATCGATCTGGGAAGCGAATTCGGCGAGCGGTCGTCCAGCGCACAGATCACGGCGTTCTACGAGCCGGCGGAGCTCATCGGGCGCCGCGTGATGTGCGTAGTGAACTTTCCGCCAATGCGCATCGCCGGATTCAAAAGCGAGGTGCTGACGCTCGGCGTGTACACCGACAACGGCGTCGCGCTGATCTCACCCGACGACCGGGGCGACCCGAAACCCGGCGACCGACTCGGCTGATTCCGAGCCGGACCGACTGCTTACCCAGCGTCGTCCGGATCGACCGGCTTCGCGCCGCCCTCGTCCAGGTGCTCGACCTCAAACCGCACAGAGACGAATTGCTCCATGAGCTGCGTGATCCCGCGCTCGACGATCTCAAACGTGAGTTTCGTGGATCCCTCGTTCACCGCTCGGACCGGCAGCAGGCGGTCCAGACGCATGAACGACTCGCCCTCGATTCTGCCGCTCGCTTGCTTCAGAGTGGTCTGCGCGCCCGGGACTCCGGAGTCGAACTTCTGCTCGCTCGCGGTCTGTTCGCCCGTGATCTTCACTTCTATCGTGTCGCCCTCGCGCCGCACGAGTTCGTACACCACCGAGTTCTTCAGGGTGGGGGCGTTCGGCATCGTCAGCGACTGTTCGACGCGCCAACGCGCACCGGGACCGACCGCTTCCTCGGGGAGCGGCTGCGAGAGCGATTCGACCATCCGTCGCACCCCGTTCGCCCCGCCCAGCAAATCAAGAATCTGCTCAGGAAGGTCTGCGGCGTTCGTTTCGGTGACGAATCCACGCGAATCCGTGACGAAGGTGAGCTTCGTGCCTTCCAGCGGGCGAAGCACACGCCAGATCGCATCGCGGACCATCGGGTCGACATCGCCTTCGAGTTCGACGGACTCGTAGACGGTTTCCACCGGGTAGCGCCCCTGATCGTCGGGCTCACCCGCGGTCGCGCTGACCGTGAAGACGTACGCTGGCAGGTTCACCGGCGGCATCGGGTTGCCGTCGAACGCCAACGACATTTCCATCGCCATCTTCATCCGAGCTCGTACAGGCACACCAACCTGCGGCGCCCACCGCAGCACGCGTTGTTCTCCATGCCCCGCATCGAGCAGAGTGACCGTCGCGCCGCTGGCACGCTCGTCCTGCGCAGCGGACGCGTGGCTGGCGGGGCCTATGGCCCCGGAGCCAAGCACGAACCCCAGGGTCACAAGAAGCGAACGGATCGGCTGGCGTCGCATGGCGGGCCCTTTCATGAGCGGTGGTTCCGTGTCGAGTGTACACCGTGGCTGTTCCAAAGCGTATCGTGGTCCTATGGCAAACAACGAGCCAGAGATCGCTTCCGGACCCGTTCCACCGCTCCCGGGTCCGGAACCGGCGCCGGCGCATATGTCCCCCGCAGAGTTCCGCGAACTCGGCCACCGGATGGTCGACTACATCGCGGGCTATTACGAACGCTTGAACTCCGCGGGTCGGCCGGATGTGCTTTCGCGCGCGAAGCCGGGTGAAATCGCGGGGGTTCTTCCAAAGCGTGTTTCGGAGGCCGGCTCACCCCTCCAGGAGTCCGGGTTCGACGCCATGCTGCACGACCTCGAAGAACTGGTCATGCCGGGCCTCACTCATTGGCAGCACCCGAACTTCTACGCATTCTTCCCCGCCAACAGTTCGTTCCCGGCGATCCTCGGCGACATGCTCGCGACCGGACTCGCCGTCCAAGGCATGCTCTGGCAGACCTCGCCGGCCTGCACGGAAGTCGAGACCGCGGTCCTCGATCAGGTAGCCCGTCTGATCGCGTTGCCCGAATCGTTCACGAGCACGGACGGCGGCGGGGTCATTCAGGGGACGGCATCCGAAGCGACTCTGGCCGCCATGGTCGCCGCCCGCGACCGTGCGCAGCGCAAGCATCCCGAGGCCGACCTCGTCGCCTACACATCAACCCAGGCGCACTCATCCATCGTCAAAGCCGCGATGGTCTGCGGCATCGGGCGAGATCGGGTCCGGCTCGTCGGCACGGATGAAACGCTGGCCATGAACCCTGACCGATTGCGCGACGCGATCCAAGCCGACCTCGATGCAGGGCTCACTCCGTTCTTCGTCGGTGCGACGCTCGGCACGACCTCCAGCGGCGCCGTTGATCCGCTCGAACCGATCGGGAAGATTGCCGCCGAGCATGACTGCTGGGTACATGTGGACGCCGCGTGGGCCGGCAGCGCGCTGGTGTGCGAAGAGCACCGCTGGATGCTGAAAGGCATCGAGCGTGCGTCGTCTTTTTCGTTCAACCCGCACAAGTGGCTGCTGACGAATTTCGATTGCTCGCTCATGTGGCTCAACGGGCGGGCCCGGCGCGACGAGCTCGTCAGCGCGATGAGCATCGTCCCCGAGTACCTGCGCAATCGGGCGAGCGACGAGGGCGCGGTGATCGACTACCGCGACTGGCATGTTCCCCTCGGCAGGCGCTTCCGGGCGCTCAAACTCTGGTTCGTGCTGCGCCATTACGGCGCGAGCGGCCTGCGAGCCCACATCCGCCTGCACTGTCGTCTCGCCGAGAGACTGGAGCGGGTCATACGGGCCGACGACCGGGTCGAACTCCTCACGCCCAGGTCGCTGAGCCTGCTTTGCTTCGCCGTGCGAGGATCAGATTTCACAGAATCTGAACGTTTGAGCCGCGAACTGCTCCGGCGCGTCAACGACTCCGGAAAGGCCTACCTCACCCACACCACGCTCCCTCACCCGGACGGCGGATCTCGCTACGCCGTACGCTTCGCGATCGGCGCAACGCTGACCACCAAGGAGCACGTGCAGGACACATGGCGATTGATCTCGGAACTGATCGATGAGGTCCGGGGCGATCTATAATGCCCGTTCGCGCCGCACCGGCGCACGGGGCAGGCGATGAGCAGCAAGAAGAAGCACAAGAACAATCCGAGCAGCGACGCCGGGAGCAACGGTTCGGGCACCGGCGATGTGTTTTCGACGAAGGATCCGCTTGCCGTACTCGCGACGCGCGTCTCGGTGCCGGCCGACATCGACCCGGACTCCGATCCGTCCCAGTTCTTCAACCGGGACCTGTCGTGGCTCGAGTTCAACCGTCGTGTTCTCGGCCAGGCAACCGACGAACGCACACCGCTGCTCGAACGCGTGAAGTTCCTCACGATCTGCGCGAGCAACCTCGATGAGTTCTTCATGAAGCGCGTCGCCCTGCTCAAACGACGCCTCCGGTCGGGCTACGAGATTCACGCCCACAACGGCATGACGGTCCGCCAGCAACTCGACGCGGCGCGCGCGATGGTCAAGGAACTGCAGGAAATGCAGGCCCGCTGCTTCGAGGATCTGGTCCTCCCGGCGTTGCGCGAGAACGGTATCGACATCGCAAAATACGCCGACCTTGAGCCATCCGACCGCGAGCGCGTCGACGAATGGTTCCACACGAACGTGTTCCCCATTCTCACGCCGCTCGCGGTCGACCAGGGCCACCGGTTCCCGTTCATCTCAAACCTGTCCGAGTCGCTGGGCATCCTCGTCAGCCAACCCGGATCATCGGACAAGCTCTTCGCACGCATCAAGGTCCCCGACGCCCTCCCACGGATCGTCAGCGTCCCGCCCGACGGCGGCGAGATCGGCCCGCTCCGTGACGCCGATCAGATCCGGCTGGTTTCGCTTGAGCAGATCATTCAGCACAACCTCGACGCGGTCTTCCCCGGTATGCAGATCGTCGACATCATGCCCTTCCGCGTCACCCGATCGACCGGCGTTGACCTTGAGGGCGAAGAGGTCGAAGACCTGCTCGAACACGTCGAGGCCGAACTGCAGATGCGCCGCTTCGCCTCCGTCGTGCGCCTCGAAGTCGCGAGCACGCCATCCGATCCGATCATCTCGCTGCTGAAGGAAGAACTCGAACTCGACGACGAGGATGTTTATGTCCGGGGCGGCCTGCTGGAGTACCAGGACCTGACCGACATCATCGCCCTCGATCGCCCCGCCCTGAAGCAGCGTCCGTGGACCGGCGTCGTGCCGCCCAGACTGCGGGACGAGGACACCGACATCTTCTCGGCCATCCGCGAGCAGGACGTCCTTGTCCACCACCCCTACGAGTCGTTCGCGGCGTCGGTCGAGCGCTTCATCGCCGCCGCGGCCAAGGACCCGAACGTCTTGGCGATCAAGCAGACGCTCTATCGCACCTCGCGAGATTCGCCCTTCATCGACTCGCTCATCCGCGCCGCGGAAGAGGGCAAGCAGGTCGCCTGCCTCGTCGAACTCCGCGCCCGCTTCGACGAGGACAAGAACGTCCGCTTCGCCCGACACCTCGAAAAGCACGGCGTGCATGTCGCCTACGGCGTCATCGGCCTCAAAACCCACTGCAAGTGCTCGCTCGTCGTGCGCCGCGAGGGTGATCGCCTCCGTTCCTACGCCCATGTTGGCACCGGCAACTACCATCCCGGCACCGCGCAGCTCTACACCGACTGCGGCCTGCTCACCTGCGATCCAGCGATCTGTGAGGATGTGATCAACATCTTCAACTACCTCACCGGGCGCTCACTGAACCGCCACTACAACAAACTCCTGATCGCGCCGGTGACCATGCGCGAGCGCTTCTACGAGCTGATCGATCGCGAGGTGCAGAACGCCCGCGCCGGGAAGCCCGCGCGCGTGGTCGCCAAGATGAACCAGCTCGAAGACGTCGGCATCATCAAGCGCCTGTACGAGGCTTCGCAGGCCGGCGTGAAGATCACCTGCATCGTCCGCGGCTTCTGCTGCCTCCGCCCCGGCGTGCCCGGCCTGTCGGAGAACATCCGCATCGTCTCGGTCGTCGGACGGTTCCTCGAGCACGCGCGGATCTTCCACTTCGCGTGCGGACGCGAGGACCCTGTCGATGGAGAGTGGTACATCGGTTCGGGCGACTGGATGAGCCGGAACCTCAACAACCGCGTCGAGGCCGTGACCCCCGTCGAAGATCGCGACGCCCGGCGCAAACTCAGCGATATCCTGCTCGCCGGCGTGCACGATCGACGTCACGCCTGGGAACTCGATTCGAACGGGAAGTACGCCCTGCTCAAGCCCGGCCCCGACGATCCAGAAGATTCCATGGCCCGACTCGGCACCTTCGAGACGCTGTGCCGCGCAGCCCTCGAAAGCAGCAGGGCGGTACGGTCGGCCGGCTACCTGTTCTGATCGAAGCGTTCAGCTCTCCGGCAACGCATAGACCGGCGTCTCAAGATCCGCATCCGCGCTCTCATCGCCGGTGATGTCGCGGATGATGCGTCGCGTGTGCACGTGCGAGGTCTCGATGTACACCTCCACGCCCGAAGCCTGCGTGCCCGCCACCGCCGTGCCGCAGATGTACACGCCCGGGACGCTCGATTGCATCGTCTCTTCGTCCACGCGCGGCACGAGGCGCTCGCCTTCGAGCTCCACCCCGAGTTGCTCGAACAGTGTCGGATCCTGGCGGTAGCCGGTCATGAGCACCACACGGTCGGCTGCGACACTGAATGTCTCGCCTCGGCGCTCACCGCTCTCGTCGACCGGCGCGAGCACAACTTCGTTCGGCGTGATCTCGATCGGTATGGTCCGTTTGTGGTAGACGATCTTGCCCGCATCGATCAGCGCGAGCAGCTCCGGACGCAGCCAGTACTTGATCTTCTTCGTGAACACGCCGCCCCGGTAACTGATCGCGACATCCGCGCCGACGCGCTGGCAGCGGATCGCCGCCTCAACGGCGCTGTTGCGCCCGCCGACGATCAGCACCTTCTGCCGGAAGTAGGAGTGGGGCTCCTCGAAGTAGTGGCTCACGTGCGGGAGGTCCTCGCCGGGGATGCCGAGCATCTTCGGCTCGTGCATGTCGCCGATGGCGAGGATGACCTTGTCGGCTTTCCAGCGCGAGCGTCCTCCGCGGTGGCTCACGCTGAGTTCGAACGACCCATCGTCGAGGCGTTTGGCGTCGTCCACCCGGTGATCCGTACAGATCGGCAGGTCGAACTGCTCGACGACGTTGCGCAGGTAGTTCAGGTAATCCTCGCGCGTTCCCTTGTCCTGGGTCGGGGTCGAGAACGGCACGCCCGCGACCGCGATCCGCTCGGGCGAGGAAAAGAACCGCGTCTGCGGTGCCCACCACGCGATGGTGGACCCGATCTGCTTGGCCTCGAAGTGGACATAGTCCACCCCGGCCCGCTTCAGACTGACAGCCATCTCAATGCCGATCGGGCCAGCACCGATGAGAGCAACGGAAGTTGATTGCATACGTTCACGATAGGGGGTGTTTCGGTGGTCGGCTGGTCTCGGACCTGCTTCAATGACAAGTGATGGATGCTCCCGAGCCCGACACCCTCTACTACGACGGCGCGTGCGGCATGTGCACACGCACGACCGGCATCCTTCGCAAACTCGACTGGCTCTCGCGCCTCGATTTCCGCGACATGATCAAGGTCCCCATCGAGGAACTCCCCGTCCCGATGGATCAGGCGATGCTCGGCATCCCGATGCGCACGCGCCGCGGCAAGGCGATGGTCGGCTTCCCGGCGGTCCGTCGGGCCCTGCTCCAGACGCCGCTTGGCTTCCTGCCGTCGCTGCTGCTGTATGTGCCGGGCATCAGCCACGCGTCCCGTGCGACCTACGACCGGATCGCGCGCAACCGGGCCCGGTCCGGGGCATGTTCCGTCGGTCAGTCGTCGTCTTCATCGTCGTAGCCGCCGGCGTCACGCGTTTCCTTGATCCAGTTCGCCTGGATGGCCTCAAGAATCCGCTCGTTGCACGGGTGGCCCTCACGCGCCTCGAATTCGTCCAGCGACTCCACAAGTTTGCGCAGTTCGGGGAAGGAAATCGCGACGGGATCGCGGTCCGGGTACTCCTCGACGAGTTCCTCGGCGATCAGTTCGACGTCCAGCCAGTGCAGTTTGTCATCCATCGGTCCGACCTCCGGCGCCAAAAATACAAACGGCTGCGTCGCCACGCAGCCGTTTGCACCAATGGTAGACCATTGAGAGAAGAGAGAGAGTTGACGCTGTCGCAGGTTTTCCCCCAACAACGCCAATTGCCTATCTTCACACTTTGCCGGGTTGAAAGCAAGATTCTTGTGAGAAATAGACCCATAATTTTGCATGGTCCGGCAGAAAAACGCCTGTTCGGCCATGGAATCCGCGATTCGGGCTGCAAAATAGTTGCGTCAGAGAACAGCCTTCGACGTCCTGAGAATCCCTCGATTCGGCGGAAGACTACCGGCAACCGATACCGTCAGTGCGGGACTTCCTTGACCGCGTTTCGGTTCCACGCGGGCACCCGAACGACGATCGGGCCCTTCCCTTCAATCTCGCACTGGCACGAGAGACGGCTATTCATCTGCAGGCCCGGCGCCTCTTCCACACGGTCTTCCTCGGCCTCGGTCGGCTCGGAGACCTCGTCCATCCCCTGCTCGACGTAGACATGGCAGGTTGAGCAGGCGCACACGGCACCGCAGGCGTGCTCGATATTGATGCCGTTCTCGACCGCCACCTCGAGCAGGTGCTCTCCTTTGGCGGCCATGACCTCCCATTCGACTTTGTCGGTACCGGTCAGATCCTGCGGATCCTCAAGAATGAACCGGACTGGAACCTCTTTCGGGCCGTGCTCGTGGTCGGAATGCCTCAGGTGCATAGGGGTTTGGTCCTCGGTCGGCGAATCGGAAATCAAGGGTTCTCGCCCGTCGTATCGGGCCGGTTCCGATGATAGCCCCCGGCAGGCCCGATGACGACGAGGCGATTCGGACGATTGGTCTCGCCCCAACCGATCGGCTGCCGATGCCGATCAACGATTTCGATTCGGTTGCTCGGGTTTGTCGAAGCCGCCCCCGAATCCGACCGATAACGCCCGTATGCGCATCTACCTCGACGACGAACTCATCGATGACTCGGGAAGCACGCTCGCGAAGGCCCTCGAAGCGGCGGCCGCCAAGGCCGGCGATCGCCTGCTGATCGGCGTGAGCGCTGACGGCGAGCCGGTTCCCGACGCCCAGCTCGCCGACCCCCCTGTGACCGAGCCCTTCGCCGCCGAAATCCGGTTCACTTCGGCGGACCCGGTTTCGCTGGTCCGCGTGACGCTGCTTGAGGCGGCCGATCACCTGGAGTCCAGCAAGGAAAAGCAGGGAGCGATCGCTCAGCAGATCCAACTCGGCGAACTCTCCCGGGCGATGCCCGAGTTGTCGAATGTGCTCGACATCTGGCAGCAGGTGGAGCAGTGCATCACGCTCTCGCGTCAGGTGAACGGTATCGAGCTCGGGCACGTGAACGGCGAAGAGACTTTCGAGCAGCTCGCTGCTCAACTGACCACCCGTCTCGGCGAGATCCGGGACGCGATCAGTTCTCGCGACCTCTCGACGCTCGCCGACATTCTCGCCTACGACATGGACCAGCAGGCCGACGCCTGGACCACCGTCTTGCGCGATCTCGCGGCCGGCTGCCGCGCATCGGCGGCTTGAGGGCGTAGCATCTGATCACTCCCGCGACACCGACGGTGTCGCCCTATCCACGCGGGGACGTTGTGTCGAGCAAAGCCAAAGCAAGTAAATCCGAGAAGATCGACCAGTTGATGGAGCAGGCCTCCGCAGCACTCGCGAAGACCGAGTATTTCGAGTGCGAGCGCCTCGCTCTGGAAGCCCTGAACACGGCCTTCGAGGCCGGCGACTTCGAGCGGATGGCGAGGATCGTGCTTCCGCTCCAGGAAGCACGACGCCAGAAGCGCCTGGAAGCGTTGGAGTGCAGCACGGTCATCCGGCTGAACGAGGCGGACCAGGAACTGCTTCAGGAGGATGAGCAGGTCGAGGCCGGTTGTTACCTGTTCGAACCGCTGCTCGTGGGCGCCGACGGTCGCGACCTGCGCGAACGGGCGAACCAGCAGGGCGTGCCGGTGCTCGTCGTCGTGCGCGAGCCGCGCACCAGCGTGGGCGAGTGGCCGATCGTGATGATCGGCCCGCAGACGGTGCGGACGAAAGTCCGCCCCCCCGGGCGCAAAGACGAGGATGAGGTCACCGTCGAGTGGATGCAGAACGCGAGCGAGGCGCTCGGCGACGCCGCGATCATGCGCGTCGACACAAGCCGGGACGCTTCGGACCAGGTCGGTCAGCTGCTCGACTTCCTCGGGACCTGTCCCGAGCACGAGAAACTGCACCAGGCGCTCGAGGCAGCCTGTCGCGCCGCGATGAAGGAAGCCGCCGCCAAGGCCGCGAAGAAGGCGTCCTGACCGACCGAGCCGGACTCAGTTGACCAATGAAGACAGCACGCCCGGCATCGATGCCGGGCGTGCTGTGTTGAGGAGGTCCGAGAGTGTGATTCGGATGAGTGCGCGGGGGCTTACCAGTCGCTGCGACGGTTGCGGCTGTATCTCTCGTTGCGGGCGTTCTGGTCGCCGATGATCGCGCCGCCGACCGCACCGGAGATCGCACCGATCGCAGCACCGTCGCCTTCGTTGCCCGAGAGGGCGCCGATGCCGAGGCCCGCCAAGGCTCCGAGCGCGGCGCCCGAAAGGGCACCTTCGCCGGCGTTGTTACAGCCGACGGAAACGAAGGCCATCGAACTCGCGAGGGCACCCGCCAGCACGACGCGAACGCCGCGTGAAGCAAGGCCGGAGCGTGATTCTGTGCGTGCCATGGTGGTCTGTCCTTTCTCTCCCCGGGGCCTCCCCGGTTCGGTCATTCGAAGAGGGGATACAAGGCTGGTCCAAGACCGGTTGCATCCGTACAGTGAACGGACGGGCGCAGGCCCCTATTCCACAGACTCTTACCGGGTTCGTCCGCATCTCCAGGCGGCGTGTTCGGTCGGAGGGATCTCCATGTTTCGTCGTATCCTGAGCCGACGCGTCCTCATCGAAGCCGGAGAACGGGCCCGGATGACCCACTCCTTGTGGCTTACCCACCATTTAGTGGGTCGATCCCGGATCGGCGGCGGAAACCCCGGTCGAGCGGCCTCGGGCTTGCCCGAGATCCCCAGCCGGAAGGTCGACGACGGCGGGTTCGACAAGATCATGGCGACGCCCCTCGGAAAAGCATGGGCGGAAGACTGGTGGCACGGGGCCATCGAGCAGGTCCGGGATGTGGAGTAACCTGTCTTTCCGCGTCGCGAAAGGCGCGATAACAGCGGCCGCCTTTGACCCGTTCCCCTGAACCGGTCGATATCGACCCGGTACGACCCCGCGTACGCGATTCGCCACGCCAAGAGGACACGCGCCCCATGACCGACCAGGCCGACCCCACGACTGAACCGAACGCCGAACAGCCGACAAGCGCGACGGGTCCCATCCGCACGAGGGTCGCGCCGCGCTGGATGCGCAAGATGGTGATCTTCCTGATCGTGTGCTTCGGGCTCGGCACGTGGGGGCTGCTCGACGCGGCGGTCATCTATCCCAATCGGGGTGAGCGATACAGTCAGTTCATGCTTGCGGAGTATCTCGGCCACGCCAACACGATCGGAGTGCTCCCGATCGCGCGACGAGTGAACGTCGATGACCCCGAAGCGGCGCTCGCCGATCTTGAAGCGCGTCGGGACCAGCTCAACGACTTTGAGGAGTTCCGGCTGCGCTGGCTCAAGTCGCTCGAACCGATTCACGGCAAACAGCTCACGGGCCTCACTCAGCAGAATCAGGAGATGGCCGCCCGAGGCGCGGAACAGCGCGAGGACACGGTCACGGTGTTCGTGGACCCCGCCGCGAAGCACGCCGAACTCACGTCGGCGCTGCAGGGCGCGTCGGCGCCGAAGCCGCTGTCGCAGGCCGACATCGCCGTGCAGTGGCTGATCTGCGCCGCCGGCTACCTCGGCTCCTTGTTCATCGTCTTCCGGATCGTGCAGACGAAGTCGACGGTCTACCGCTACGAGCCGGAAGCCCACAAGCTCATCCTTCCCGGCGGGAAGACGATCACGCCCGACGAGATCGAGGTCGTCGATAAATCCAAGTGGCACAAGTTCTTCGTCACGCTGGACCTGAAGGGGGGCGAGTCTCACAAGTTCGACCTGCTTCGCTTCGAGCCGCTGGAAGAGTGGATCCTCGATATGGAAGAGTCCGACCCGCGCCTCCGCGCCGCTCGCGAAGAAGCCGAGGAGGACGAGCACGAGGACGCTGATTCGGGCACCGAGGACGACCAGCAGCCCTGAGCGAAACGCGCTCGTCGGGGATCCCAGCAATGGGGCGTGAGGGCCCTATGCTCCTGCTGGTTTCGCCATGGACATCGTCATCGCCATCCTGTTCACGCTCTCCAGTTTCCTGCTGGTCTTTGCTGTCCTGCTGACGCTGCCCGGCACCTGGCTCATGGTGCTGATGGCGATGCTGCTGAACCTGACGATGGACAGCGACCCGTTCTCGTGGTGGACGATCGGAATCGCGATCGCGCTCGCCGGTCTCGGTGAATTGCTGGAGCTCGTGGCCGGTGGGGCCGGCGCGAAAGCGATGGGGGCGTCCAAGCGCTCGGTCGTGGCCTCGGTGCTGGGCGGCATCGTCGGCGCGATCCTCGGAACAATCCTGCTCCCCGTGCCGATCATCGGGACCATTCTCGGCTCGGCGCTCGGTGCCGGTGCCGGAGCGGTTGTTTTTGAGTTCACGATCGCCGACCGTCGCGATCTCAAGCACCTTCGCGGCATCGGCACCGGGGCGTTTACCGGTCGGCTGCTCGCTACCGTGCTGAAGACCGTTGTGGCGCTCGTGATGGCGGTGATGCTCAGCGTCGCGGCGTTTGTGTGATTACGTCGTCGACGCGGTCACCGGGCTGGTTGACTTGGCGGGGTTCGATTCGCCGATGCGCACCGTTGGGGCGTCCTTGTCCCAGGTGATCAGACCGGGGATGAGCGTGCCGACGATCCGCTCGTCTCGGGGGACGACGCGCACCGCGAAGCCGCGACGCCCGGAGCCCGTCGGGCGGAACTCTCCCGTGAACAGCTGCAGGCCGGTGTGCTCGTCTGCGCCGCCGGATGGCCTCATGTCGACCGTTCCGGCGTGCACGATGTCGCCGAGCGAGGTGACCTCGCCGGTGTAGAGCTGCACCCGCACTTCGTCGGGTCCAAGTTCGCCGAGCTGGATCGACGCGTTGACGCGCACGGTCGAGGTGATCGGCATCGAGGCGGTCGCGTCGGTCTCGACTCGTTTCACGGCCACCTGCTGCCAAAGGTGGCGCAATCGCCCGACCTGCTGGCTGAGTTCGGTCGCCCCGCGCAAGCCTTCGGCGTGCAGATCGCGACCGATGGCGTGGGCCCGGACGTAGTACTGATCGGTGTAGTCCGCGACCATCCTGTTGGTCGAAAACTCGGGGGTGAGGTGGCGCATGCACGCCTTCACGCGCGCGATCCAGGTCTTCGGCACTCCGGACTGGTTGCGCGAGTAGAACTCCGGAAGGATCTGGCGCTCAAGAAGGTCGTACAGCGCGCGGCTTTCGATGGCGTCTTCCATCGCGTGGTCGTCGTAGTACTCGCCTTTGCCGATCGCGAAGCCGAGTTCCGGGCGATACGCCTCGTCCCACCAGCCGTCGAGGATCGAGCAGTTGATGCAGCCGTTCATGGCGGCCTTCATGCCGGATGTGCCCGATGCCTCCATGCCGCGACGGGGCGTGTTCAGCCACAGGTCGCAGCCCTGGATCATGCGCCGCGCCACATCCATGTCATAGTCTTCGAGGAACACGATGCGCCGGAACGCCGGCTCGGACTCGCTGAGCTTGACCAGTTCGCGGATCAGTTCCTTGCCGGGTCGGTCGGCGGGGTGGGCCTTGCCGGCGATCAGCAACTGGACGGGGCGATCGTGGTTTGTGAACAGGCGACGCAGGCGATCGACATCGCTCATGAGCAGCGTGCCTCGCTTGTAGGTGGCGAAGCGGCGCGCGAAGCCGATCGTGAAGACGTTGGGATCGAGCGCACCGGTGGCGGTCTCGATCTCGTCGGGGGTCGCGTTCCGCTCGGTCAGTTGCGTGCGGATGCGGTTGCGACACCATGTGATCAGCGACTGTCGACGCTGCTGGCGGAACGACCAGAGTTCCTCGTCGGGGATGTCGTTCACCGCGCTGTACAGCTTGTGGTCCATCGCGTCGAGCTGCCACTCGTGACCGAGGTAGCGGTCGTAGATCTGGCTCAGGTCGCGGCTGATCCAGGAGCGGGCGTGCACCCCGTTGGTCACATGGCCGATCGGGACCTCCTGCTCGGGCACCTCCGGCCAGATGTGGCGCCACATGTCGCGCGAGACGTGTCCGTGCAGTTTGGAGACGCCGTTGGCGAACTGGCTGCAGCGCAGCGCGAGAATCGCCATGGAGAAGAACTCGTCGCGATCGAACGGATTGGCCCGACCGAGCGAGAGCAGGTGATCGAGGTTCGTGCCGAGCCCGGCGAGCGTGTGCCCGAGGTAACGCTCGACGAGATCCGGGCTGAAGCGATCGATGCCGGCGGGAACCGGGGTGTGGGTCGTGAAGACGTTGTTGGCCGCGGCGGCCTCGCGTGCCGCCTCGAAACTCACGCCGTGTTGTTCGCGGAGGGTGCGGATGCGTTCGAGACTCAGGAACGCCGCGTGCCCCTCGTTGATGTGGTAGACGGTGGGGCGCTCGCCGATCTTGGCGAGGGCGCGCGTGCCGCCGATGCCGAGGATGATCTCCTGCTGGATGCGCATCTCGACATCGCCGCCGTAGAGGTTCTTGGTGATGTCGCGGTCGGCCCGGTTGTTCTCAGGGAAATTCGTGTCGAGCAGGTACAGCGGCACGCGACCGACGTCGCACTGCCAGATCCCGACGGTCACCTCGCGACCGGGCAATTCGACCTTCACGCGATACTGCTCGTTGGTTTCGGGGTCGATCAGGCGGCGGATCGGCTGATTGGGAAAGTCGAGGTCCGGGTAGGTTTCCTGCTGGTAGCCGTCGGCGTTGAGGTATTGGTGGAAGTATCCGCATCGGTAGAGCAGGCCCACGCCGCAGAGCGGGATCCCGAGTTCGGCGGATGACTTGAGGTGGTCGCCGGCGAGCACGCCGAGACCGCCGGAGTAGATCTGGAAGCACTCGGTGAGTCCGAACTCGGCCGAGAAGTAGGCGATGCGAACCGATTCATCGGAGCCCGCACGGCTCCTGAGCAGATCGGCGTGTTGACGATCGAACCAGGTCGCACGCTCTTTGTGCTCGGCGAACCGCGAATGGACCAGGCTGAGCGCGTGGAGGAACGAGCGGTCCTGCGCGATGCGCTCGAGGCGCTGCTGATCGAGGCTGCCCAGAAGTTTTACTGGGTTGTGCCCGGTGCTCTCCCAGAGTTCGCGGTCCAGACGAACGAACAGTTCAACCGCTTCCGGGTGCCATGTCCACCAGAGGTTGTGGGCGATCTCGCGAAGCGGCTCAAGCTGCTTCGGGAGGTTCGGGACGACGCGGAAACTGCGGATGTTGGCTTGTCCGGCGTGAAGCATGGTGGCTCAATCCAGAATCAGGGGGTACGGGCTTGGAGACAACCGGAATTATCGGCGACGGGCGTGGGTCGGGGGAGGCGAATCGGAGGATGCGCACGAAAAAGCCCCGGTTGGCCGGGGCCTTCGACTTGCTCGGCGTCCGGCGGATCTCATTTGTCGCCGTTGATTGCGTCCGCAGTGGCTTGCGAGGCGTGCTGGATGTCCTTGCCCACGCCCTCGATGGTGCTGCAGCCAGGGAGGCTGAACGACGCCACGGCGAAGCAGACTGCTCCGAGCAGGCTAAGGGCGATGCCGGAAACCGGACGACGGATGATCGAGCGTATGGCCATAATGAGTCTCCTTGGATGAACGCCTCGGGCGCGAACCGGGGAAACTGTATGCCGAATCGTTCCGGATGGCTGCGCAATCGCGGGTGACCCGGTTTCGGGCCATCCGCGAGATCCCTGGGAACGGGGTTGTTCGAGCGAGGGTGACATACCCGTCGCTGCGCCCGATCACTGGATTGCTGACTCGACGCGACCTTGGCGACGGGCCTCCGGACGCGACTATCGACCGGCGGCGGCCACGGCTTCACCCGCGCCGGTGAAAATCACGCGGTCCCTGTGGCCTACCCGCTCTATCGCGCGAGGACGGCGCGCAACTCCGTGCGCTTCAGCGCGACCGCGAGCCCGGCATAAACGGCAGCCCCCACACCGGTCTGGGACAACACGAGCGCTGCGCTTCCGAGCCTGCCGGTAGCGTCAAACGGCCAGAGCAGCCCGACGCCGAACACGCAGATCGCCAGCGCAACCGAGGTGGTGACAGTGAGCGTGACCGAAACGGTCGCCTCGCGCGTGATGAGCGGCGTGCTTGCCAGCGACCGGATGCGTCGTTTGGCGAACCACGCGAGCGCGATCACCTGAGCCCACGCCGTGACGCTCGTGGCGATCGCCAGCCCTGCCTCGGCGAACGGCCAGATGAGCGCCATATTGAGCGCGATGTTGCACAGCACGATCACGATGCCGATCCGCATCGGTGTCCGCATGTCGTCGCAGGCGTAGTACGCGCGGGTGAGCACCTGGGAGATACTCGCCGCGATGATGGCCGGGGTGTATGCGAGCAGGATCCATCGCACCCGCTCGGCGCTTTCCGAGGCGAGCCCGCCTTCACCGGTCGCTCCGTAGACCGCGCCGACAAGCGGTTCGGCGACGAGCGCCAGGCCGACGGCCGCCGGGATCGCGATGAACAGTGAGGTTCGCAGGCCGAGCCGGAGCGTTTTCCCGAACTGCTCGGCGTCGTCCGAGGTCCGCGCGAGCGCCGGGAAGACCGCCGTCGCGATGGCGATTGCGAACACGCCGAGCGGCAACTGGTAGAGGCGCTGTCCGAAGTAGAGAACCGCCGCCGACGAGGTATCGAGCGGGTAGATCACGCCGTCGGCACCGCCGAAGATGAGCCGCTGGCCTTCCGGCGTGTTCATGATGACCGGCAGGCCGGCGATGAGCGCGTCGATCAGCACCCCGATCTGGACGGTTCCGAGGCCGATGAGCACCGGCACCATCCGCTTCAGCATCAGTTTGAGTCGCGGACGGGCGTCGTGCGTGCTGCTCGTCCAGCCGGCAAGTCCGCGCAGGTCGAGCAGGCACCAGATGAGCTGAAGCACGCCGGCAACCGTGACGGAGACCCCGAGCGCGATCGCGATGTCCGGGAGCGACCAGTCAAGGATGACGCCGGTCGCGCAGGCCGCGGTGATGAGGCAGGCGTTAAGCAGGATCGGTGCTCCTGCCTGCGCGCTGAAGCGTCCTCGGACCTGCAGCATCGCTCCGAGCAGCGCGGTCACGCAGACCAGCGGCATGAACGGGAGCATGATCATCGTCAGAACGACGACATCGTGGCTCGTCGAGCCGGCTTCAAGCGATCCGAGCACGATCAGCAGCACGAGTTCCGCGAGGATCACGAACCCGCCGAGACCCGCGGCGAGCGCACCGCTCGTCAGCGAGGCAAACCGGGCCGCCGCGGGTGGATCGTCGCGACAGAGTCGCGTGTACTCGGGCACAAACGCGGCGGTCAGAGCGCCCTCGCCGAACAGCCGTCGAAAGACATTCGGAATAACGAAAGCGGTGAAGAACGACGACGCGATCGCGCTCGCGCCCAACACGAGAGCGATCACCGCGTCGCGGGTCAGTCCCAGAACGCGGCTCGCCAGCGTGAGCATCGCGAAGGTGCGCGCATGGTTCAGGAAGTCGTCGTCGGGTTCGGCTGGTTCGGTTCGCGACCGGCTGCCGGTGTTGTGCCGGGCCCCACGGAGCCATCTGGAGAGGGACCAGAGAGCCGCGATGAGACCGACCGACCCCACGCCGAGGAGATTCGCCCAGAGGTCCGACCGATCGACCGTGCGTCCCAGACCGGGCAGCGCCTGGGACGCCTCATCCACCGTGGCGACGCACGCCCCGGCGATCGTTGCGAGGAACACGCTCTTGGCTCCGAGCGGTCGGCCTAGCCAGCTGGTCGCCATGAGGAGCCAGGTCCAGAGTCCGAAGGCGGTCGCGTGCACGATGATGTCCGGACGCTCGATCGGCGCTTCGATCCGCAGCTTCGGCCAGTGCGTCAGCGTGGCGAGGACCAGCGCGTACACCGGGAACGCGAGCGTTGCCCAGCCCCGGGGGCGTCCGCGCGGCTCGTGACCGGTCACGTGGTGCGCTCACCGGCGGTCGCCGGCGACGGCTCGACCGGTTTGGGTTCCACCGCCTGCTGAGGCCCGCCGCTGAGACCGCGCCGTTCGAGGAAGCGGTCCCACTCGGTCGCGATGTTCGCTGCGAGCTGGGCGTAGTCCATAGCGCCCGGGCACCAGCGTGCGTACTCGAAGATCGTCTGTCCGAAACTCGGGCACTCGGCGAGTTTGATGTTGCGACGAATCGCCGGACGGAGCACACGGGCACCCTTCCACGGCACGTCCTGTTGGAGCGAGTCCTTGAAGAACTGCTCGAGGTCGGCCACGATCTCCTTCGATAGGCGCGTGTTCTCTTCGTGCATCGAGAGCACCACGCCGCTGACCCGGAGTTTCGGGTTGATCTCCCGCGCGACCAACGACACCGTTTCGAGCAGTTTGCCGACACCCTGCAGCGCGAGGAAGTGCGCCTGCATCGGTACGACCACTTCGCGAGACGCCGCCAGCCCGTTGAGCGTCAGCAGCCCGAGCGACGGCGGGCAGTCGATGAGCACGTACTCGTACTCGCTGAGCAGCGGCTGGATCGCGTTCCGAAGGCGGAGGTGGCGCTGCGGCGCGTTGGCCAGTTCGGTTTCGACCGCCGCCTGATCTGTGACCGCCGGGATCACACCGAGGTTCTCGCGGGTCTTTACCACCGCTCGACGCGCATCAACGGGGTCCGTTTCAGCACTGAGGAGCAGGTCATAGACCGAGAGGTGGTCCTCGTCGATCTCGACACCCAAATGCAGGGTGGCATGGGCTTGAGGGTCCATGTCGATAATCAGGGTGGACTTGCCGAGTTCCGCGAGCGCCGCGGCGAGGTTCACGACTGTGGTCGTCTTCCCCACGCCGCCTTTCTGGTTCATGAAAGCCATGACCCGGGACATCGAGTGGGGGCGCGGAGCCGGCTTTTGGCCAGATTCGCTCGTCCGATGTGTCGCAGATCCGTCTGCTGGCTCCATGGCGCGAGTGTATCACGAGCGGTCGGCCGATCGCGAGTACGCCGGGCATCCGTCGACGGTTGTCGCAGGGTTATCGGGCATGATGGATTTCCGAACGGATGCGGCCTGCGCCGGATCGGTGAACGATGAAATCCCCTCCAATCTGCCTTTCAGACTCGAATGCGGCGAGCGGAACGCCGATTCAGCGTGGGTACGTCAGATTCCCTGGCCCGGCGGGTCAGGTGGGCATCGTGGCGAAACGGGGCGCAGCGCGTGAAACGACGACAGGACATGTCAGGCCGGGAGGTTGCTGATCTGCACGAGCGGCTCAGCCGCAAGCTCGGTGATTCGAGCTTGCCGACCCTGCCCGAGGTCGCGCTGCGGATTATGGAACTCGTGAGCAACGAGCGGTCGACGATCGACCAGTTCGCCGAGGTCATTCAGTCCGACCAGGCCCTCACGGGTCGGTTGCTCCGGCTCGCCAACTCTGCTCACTACGCCCAGCGCAAGCCGGTCACATCCCTGAACCGGACGATGGTGCTCATCGGCATGGACCGCCTGAAGGCCATGGCTCTCGGCTTCCACCTCTCGAAAGCCGCGGCCGCCGACGAAAGCGCCTTCGGGTTCAAGCGTCAGTGGACCGTCTCGCTCTTTCGGGCATGGTTCGCCCTGCGTCTCGCGGAGCGGTTCGACAAGTCGATTTCCGGCGAGGCGTTCATCATCGGGCTGATGAGTGATTCCGGCGTTCCCATGATGCCCCGACTTGCGGGCGAGCAGTACGCCGAACTCGTGACCCCGGAGATGCCGCCCGCGCTGCGGCTGAAGAACGAGTTCGAGCACTTCGAGTTCACTCATGTGGATGTCGCCGCGGTCCTCTGTCGCCTCTGGCGTTTCCCGAGCGTGCTGGCCAAGCCGATCTGCCTGCACCACAGCCCCGCCCGCCCGGTCGAGGAGACCGACGGCTCGTACGACGGGCCGTCCCTGCTCCACGCCATCGCGTACTTCGCCGGATCGCTCCCGATGTCCCCGGAGAACAGCGATCTTCCCGCCAGCATCGCCGAGGCCGGTTTCGCCGAACTCGCGGAACATCTCTTCGGGTTGAGCGCCGCAGAGGTCGAGCAGATCCTCCTCGACTCCGGCAAGGACTTCACGGCCACACGCGACATGTTCTCTCATATCGTCGATCGTTCGATGAGCGTGGATGCCATTCTCCAGAAGGCCAACCACTATCTCGGCGACTCGGTCAACAGCCTGTGTGAGGAGTCTCTGGAGCACGAGCGCCTGCTCGGCGAGGTGCTGCGTTTCGAGGCCGGCGGCCTGCAGTTGGAAATGGAGCGGGCGGTCGATCAGCTCGTCACCGTCTACATCAACGACGCGGCCGGCAAGCGACTGCTTTCAGAAGAAATCAACCTCACGCTCCAGGACGAGGGTGAGATCCGCCAGCTGCTGCTGCTCGACGAGGCCAGCGATGAAGAACTTCGCAACGTCTTCGACGGCCTCCGTCGCCTCGCGGCCTGATCGCGACCCCGCACCATCCGCCGACGCCCGACTACAGTGGGGCGGTGTCGACCCGGATCACCGA
>JANSXG010000050.1 GCA_024743075.1 bacterium
CCGAGTTGGCCGATCGTCGTCGTCTGTCCGGTCACCGGATCGACGGTGAGCAGCTCACCGAACTGAGAGGTTCCGGGGACGCCGGAGGTGACGGCGTAGAGCGTTGATGTCGCGGTGTCTGTCGCGATGTTAATGAACTCGCGGTCGGGGGAGACGCTCGTGATCTGCGCGGCGTCGGTCGTGCTGAGCGAAACGAGCGTGTGGCCGCGCATGGCGAACACTGCTGACGGGTCGAAGCCAGGTGCCAGGTCGTACCAGGAGCCGATCGGGAGCGGTCCGAGGAGTCCCTCGCCGTTGTCGACGCCGACCTGACCGCGGTACAGACCCGCACTGCTGTTGTTGAGCAGGAAGAAATCGCCGAGGCCGGCGAGCGTGGCCGGAGCGGTAGACAGGAGGGCGGCGACGGCGAGGGCTCGGGCGGCCCGGGAGTTTGTGGTCTGCATTGTGGTTCTCTCCTGAGTGATGTGCGAGGCCGGATTGGCCTCCTCCGGAGAGGCAGGCGGGAACGGGGGCGGTGGAGGGACACGGTATGGGCGGGGATGACACAGAAATCTCAGAAAAGCCGGGCGCGTCGATTTCCGACGAGCCCGGCGCGTGCGGGCCGAGTCAGGACTTGGCCTTCTTCTTCGCTCGTTTCTCCTTGCGTTCGGCTTCGCGCCTGAGGCGCTTGGCTTCGGCGAAGACGGCGTTGCCGAACTGCTCGCTGGTCTGGACGAGCGCGTAGCGCCGGGTGTCCAGCGTCATCGTTTTGCCGCAGGGCTTGCGGACGAAGACGAAGGGCAGGCAGTACTCGATGACCTGCATCACGGCCGGGATGTCGTCGTCGTAGGGCATGAGCGAGACGGTGACCGGCTGCGCATCGGCGCTGATTTCACCGAACATGCCGCAGGGCATGAACTCGACACGCACGCGCAGGACGGCGATGTAGATGCCGACGGCGTAGTCGTCAGGGGCGAGGACCCGGGCCAATTGGCCGACCTGGGCCGCTTGCAATGTGGGGATCATGGGATTCCTCGTGGATGGGAACAAAGGGACAGCGATCGCCGACGCTGGCGGCGCTGGAACGGGACTTGGAGACGGTTCGCGCGATCGGGGCGGACGGATCGCGCGGGGCGTCAGGCGAGCGGGCTCGGTTGTGGTGCGGGGCGTGCGTCCAGGACGCCGGTCAGTGCGTGACTGAGCCGAGGGCCCGGTTGTTGGCGCGCGACCATCCCAGGAGACCGCACGCGCGCATGACGCGGGGTAGCGGATGGGGATGGAGGAAACTGCGGGCGAACATGACGGGGGCCTTTGATGGGGTCGTACAACGGCGCAATGACTTCGGGGCGCCGACTGGAGTTGGGAAGATAATTCGGCAGACGCGGGCGTCAACGAGAATGTTCCAAATTTCTGTCAGAATCTGTGAGATGTTTCTCCGCGGGCGTGTTGGTCTAGAATCGCGGCATGAAGATGCTCCACACAACCGTCGCGATGCTTGCTCTGATCCTGATCGCCTGCCCGGCTTCGCTCGGTCAGCGGTTACCGCTGCTGGAGGGTCCGGTCGAACAGATCGGGACCGATGTGCCGCGGACGACGGGTTGGAAGCCGGTCAAGGTGGTGGACGGTCTGGTTCATCCGTGGGCGATCGCGTGGCTGCCGGACGGGTCGGCGCTGATCACGGAACGCCCGGGGCGGATCCGGCTGCTCAAAGCGGACGGGACGCTGCACCCTGATCCGGTCGGCGGCGTTCCGGATGTTTATGCGCAGCGTCAGGGCGGGCTGATGGATGTCATTCTCCACCCGGAGTACGAAGAGAACGGATGGATCTATTTGTCGTATTCGCACGGGACCTCGCGCGGGAACCACACGCGCATCGCACGGGCGAAGCTGACCGATCACGCGCTGACGGACTTGGAGATCCTGTTCACAACCGAGCCGGCGAAGTCGGGCGGTTTCCACTTCGGTTGTCGTATGGTCTTCCTCCCCGACGGGACGCTGCTGTTCGGCGTGGGCGAGGGCGCGAGCCAGGACCGTGCGCAGGACATGGGCGTGCACTGGGGCAAGATGCTCAGGATCATGGACGACGGATCGCCGGCGACGGACAACCCGTTCCAGGCGCGGATCGATGCGAAACAGGAGATCTACTCGTACGGGCACCGGAACCCGCAGGGGCTTACGATCAACCCGGAGACGGGCACGGTTTACGTGACCGAGCACGGGCCGCGCGGCGGTGACGAATTGAACGTCGTCAAGCCGGGCGAGAACTACGGGTGGCCGCTCGCGACGTACGGCTACGAGTATCGCGGACCGCGCGTGAGCCCCCACACCTCGCTGCCGGGGATGAAGGATCCGCTCGTTGTCTGGACGCCGAGCATCGCGGCGAGCGGGCTCGCCTTCTACACGGGCGACAAGTTCCCGGAGTGGCAGGGCGACCTCTTCGCGGGCGGGCTGGTGCTCCGTCAGGTGCGTCGCGTGATCATGGACGGCGACGAAGTCGTGGGGCATGAGAACATGCAGTTCAACGAGCGGATCCGCGACGTGCGTCAGGGGCCGGACGGGTTCCTGTACGTGCTGACGGACGAGCGGAACGGGAAGCTGATCCGGATCGAGCCGGCGGATGAGAGCGCGGACGGAGAGAACTGAGTTCGTCCGGCAACCGGGCCTCTTGATCGTTCGCGACCGTCTCGAGACAATCTTCTGCTGCGCCACACCGCGCTGGAGGATTTCCGATGACGACCGCTCCTTCTCAGGCCGCTCGCTTTGTTTCGCACAACGAGGGTGAGGTCCACCCCGTCATGGGGGACCCGATGCGATTCCTCGCGACCGCCGCGGACACCGGCGGGGCGTTCGCGCTCGCGGAACAGCGGGTGCGTCCCGGGAATGGTGCTCCGCCGCACATTCATCACCACGAGGACGAGAGCTTCTTCGTTCTGGAAGGCGAGTTCGTGGTCACGGTGAACGGCGAGGAGCGTCGCGTCGGGCCTGGGGACTTTGCGCACGTCCGGCGGGGCGCTGTTCGCTCGTTCACGAACGCGGGCAAC
The DNA here is from genome assembly GCA_024743075.1 of bacterium. Lineage (GTDB taxonomy): Bacteria > Planctomycetota > Phycisphaerae > Phycisphaerales > UBA1924 > JANSXG01. The sequence continues at coordinate 3,021 of JANSXG010000050.1, forward strand.
TCGGAAGGTCGGCTGCTGATCCAGCACACGCCGGGTGCGGCTTCGGAGTTCTACATAGGAATGGGCAAGATGCCGTTCCCGCCGGACCTGACCGAGGTCAAGGCGCTGGGCGATCGCTACGGGATCGAGTTGGTCTTCCCGAATGGCTGAGCACACCGTTCATCGGTTGCCTTGCAGACGCTTGATGGTGTCCCGCGTGTTCGTCGTGCGCGGGTGGTCGGGGCCGTGGAACGATTCGTAGATCGCCAGAGCCCGTTCGTACGGCGCGATCGCGGCGTCGGTCTGTTCGTCAAGCTCAAGGGCCTCTCCACGCATAACGAAGAAGCCTGCGAGGCTGAGGTCGTTCTCTGGAAGTGCGCCGGTCGCTCTTGAGAGTAGCTGCTCGCTGGTCGCCAGAGCATTCCGCGTGTCCTGGCGGTCGAGGTAGACGTCGAGGGTGCGCTCGATGATGCGCAGGGTTTCGATGTGGTCTTCACCGTTGAGACGTTCGGAGTCGTCGAGCACGCTCGCGAGCATCCGGTCGGCGTCGGCGGGGCGGTCGAGGTCGTCGTAGGCCTCGGCGAGGGACATGGAGGTGAAGATCGTGCCGCGGTGCCCTCGCCCGAGGGTCTGGTACATCAGAGGCAGGTTCTCTTCGAAGAGATCGACGGCTTCCTCCTCGCGGTCTGTTCGGAGCAGGAGCACACCGAGGTTGTGCCGGTAGGCCAGGGCGTTGGGATGACCGGGGTCGGCGCGTTCGAGGAAGGTCGCGAGGATCTCGCGGAGGATGCGCTCGGCGTCCTCGTAGCGGTCGAGATCCTGGTACATGAGCGAGAGGCTGTTCATGGCGCGCAGCGTCTCGTTGTGGTGCGGGCCGAAGTGCTCGCGCATCGCGTCAATGCTCTCGGTGAAGAGCGGCTCGGCCTCGGCGTACCGCTCGAGATCGCGGTACATGCTCGCGAGGTGACGGGTCGAGACGATGCGCCATTCGTTGTCGGGTGGCAGGTAGCGGACGGCGAGCCGGTGCGCCTCCTCGTGGAGCGGGAGGGCTTCGGCGTAGCGGCGCTGCTCTCGGTAGATGGACCCCAAGTTTGAAATGGAAATGATTGTGGTCTGGTGCGACTCGCCGAAGACCTTCCGCTTCAGGTCAAGGACCTCGGTCCAGAGGGCGATGGTCTCTTCGGGGCGGTCCTGCGCGCTGTAAAGCTTGCCGAGCTCGTTCATCGCGGTCGTGACCGGTTCGCTCTCACGAGGGTAGGTCAGCAGGTGCAGGTCGAGCGACTCCTCCAGATGCGGCTCGGCACGCTCGAGTTCGCCGAGATCGCGGTAGGTGCGCCCGATGGTCAGACGGATCGCGGCCTCGACGGCGGGCTGGTCGTCGAATCGCCCCGCTTCGATCGCTTCCGAGGCCTCGTCGAGCACCTGGCGGACGGTCACGCTCGATCGGTCCTCGAGATCGGACGATGCCGCGGCGAGGATGTCCTCGTTGAGGAAGGCGTTCACGGCGTTGGCGATCGCGGTCTGGCGCCGGAGGTCGTTGCGGTCCCGGATGGACGATGCGAGCGCAAGGGAGATCACGATGACGCTGGCGATAGCGACGATGCCCGCGATGGACGCGCCGATGACCACGGGCTTGTGGCGGAGGGCCATCTTGCGGAGTTGGTAGAGCGCGCTCGGGGGGCGCGCCTGGATCGGTTCGTCGGCGAGGTATCGCCGGATGTCGGACGCGAACTCGGAGGCGGACTGATAGCGCCGGGACCGATCCTTCTCCAGCGCTTTGCCGATGATGGTTTCGACGTCGCCGGCGAGGCGTCGGTCAACCGTGCTGAGCGACGAGGGCGGCTGCTGCGAGATAGTGTGGACCGCCGCGGCGACGGGTTGGTCACGGACGTCGTACGGGAGCCGCTCGCCGAGGACCTCGTAGGCGATGACGCCAAGGGTGTACACATCGCTGCGGGTATCAACCGCGTCCCACTGCCCGGTGGCCTGTTCGGGGCTCATGTAGGGCAGCGTGCCGAGGAGCTGGCCGTCCTGCGTGTGGACCGATGCGGTCTGGCGATCGTGGTCGGTCGCTCTGGCGATGCCGAAGTCGAGGATCTTCGGCTGTGCGCGCAGTCGTGAGACCGAACCGGCGCGGCTGCGCGCCGTGTCCTGCGCGGCGGTGGGTTCGTCGACGGCGTCTTCGACGAGGATATTCCCCGGTTTCAGGTCGCGGTGGATGACGCCTCGCTGGTGCGCGTGCTGCACTGCATCGCAGATACCCGCAATAACTTCCAGGCGCTCGCGAACGCCGAGGTTGCGCTTCGAGACGAACGAATTCACGGGCTCACCGTGGACCAGTTCCATGGCGAAATAGGGCCGCTCGGAGGAAAGCTGCTCGGAGTCGGACGAGTCGAAGGTGCCGGCTTCGTAGATCTGAGCGATGCCGGGGTGCTGGAGCCGGGCGAGGACTTCGGCCTCGTGGTGGAAGCGCTGAAGCATCTCGGGCGTGGCGACGCCGGCATTAATCACTTTGAGCGCGACGGTGCGGCGCGGGTGGGACTGCTCGGCCTCGTAAACGATGCCCATGCCACCGACGCCGAGCAGTCGTCTGACGCGGTACTTGCCGATGGACTCGGGGAGCGCTGGCTGGATGCCGCTGTCGCCGGGCGCGAAGTCAGAGAGCGCGAAGCCATCGCCGAGGGCGGGTCGGTCGAGCGGGCCGGCACCGACCGACGCCTCGTCCTCTTCGAGCAGTTCGAGGACTTCGCTCAGGAGTTCCCGGTCGCCGTTGCACTGACGCACCACGAAATCGTGGCGTCCGTCGGGCTCGATGCGGAGTGCGCCGCGGAAGATGCGATCGATCTCGGCGAAGCGGCTGCTCATTCGCTCGGCGTCTCCCGGAGTTCGCGGTGCAGCCAGGCGCGGGCCATGCGCCAGTCTTCGGAGGCGGTCGATCGCGCGATGCCGAGTACATCGGATGCGGCTTCGAGGGTGAGGCCGGCGAAGAAACGGAGTTCGACGAGCTGCGCCTTGCGCTCGTCGAGGGCGTGTAGCCGAGCGAGGGCCTCGTGGACGCGCTCCAGGTCCGCCCCGGACGACACCTCGTCCGAACCGTTCGCGTCCGCGATGGCCCGCTCGATCTGTCCGATGGTGACTTCCTTCCAGTTGCCGCCGCCCCCCCGCTTCAATCGGTTCCGGGCGCGGGCGTGGTCCACGAGGATGTTGCGCATCGCTTTGGCCGCGAGCACAAAGAACTGGTTGCGGCTCTTGAACTCGATCGAAGACTGGTCAACGAGCCGGGCGTAGGCCTCGTGCACGAGCGCAGTGGGCTGCAGGGTGTGGTCGCGGCGCTCGTTGCGGAAGAACGACTCGGCCAGCGAGCACAATTCGTCATAGACGAGCGGCAGCAGATCGGCCGCGGCGGCGATCTCCCCATCCGACGCGCGGTTCAGGAGCCGGGTTGCTTCCTGCTGTTTCAAGTACGCCTGCCTCTCCGACCCGATCGGGACCGCTTCCATGCTACTGGCTCCTTTCTCGGATCGGCCTGCGAATCCGGCGTTGCTCGGGATGTCCCTCGGTCAGGGCGCGGTTTGCTCCGGACGCGCCCGACGATTTGTAAAGAACGCTGGATTTTCTGGATCGGGCCGTTCGGATCGGGCGCGCTCCGTCCGGATATCGCCCTGCTCCACGGGCACCCCGCGCGGGGCCGCTCGAACCCGCCGGACACCGACCGGCACACTCAGGAGGAACCAGACATGACTCGTAGCAAGCTCACGAAGCCGATCCTTCTCGCCCTCGCGGCGGGCCTCACGCCACCGTCGATTGCCAACGCCGATGTGCTCAACGTCCCGAGCGACTTCCCGACGATTCAGATCGCGGTCAACCTGGCTTCGGCCGGCGATGAGATCGTGGTCGCGCCGGGGACCTACTTCGAGGACATCGATTTCCTCGGCAAGCAGCTGACCCTCCGCAGTTCCGGCGGGGCGGCGGTCACCACGATCGACGCGATCGGCCGATTCGATCCGGTGATCACGATCCTCGGATCGTCGGCGGACGGCAGCGTGGTCGAGGGATTCACACTGACGAACGGTCAGGCGACGGATGCCGCGCCCGGCGAACGAGGCGGAGGGATCTACATCGACAGCGCGGACGTGACATTCCGTGACGGCGTGATCACCGACAACTTCGCCACCATCGGCGGCGCGATCTACGCGAACGCGTCGTTGCTGACCATTGAGAACACAGTGATCGAGGGCAACGAAGCCACATCGAACGGTGGCGGGCTCTACCTCAACAACTCCACAACCACGATGACCAACACCGCGTTTGTCTCAAATGTCAGCGGGAATCGGGGCGGAGCCGCGTTTCTCATCGGCGGCAGTTCGTCGATCGACGGTTGTGAGTTCCTTGGAAACTCGGCACTGGTGCGTGGCGGAGCGATCGAATCGGCGAGCGGTCACCAGCTCTTGGCATTCGACTCGACCTTCGACGGCAACTCCGCCGGCGATGCGGACACCGAAGGGCGTGGCGGCGGGGTCTACAACAGTTCGACGACCGACGCGGTCATCAACAATTCGCTGTTCACCGAGAACTCCGCCACCGCGTTCGGCGGCGCGCTGTACGCGGCACAGGACATCCTCGTGCGGAACTCCACATTCGTCGGGAACTTCACGGATACGGACCTCGACGGGGTTGTGGGCGCGTCGTCGGCGCATCTGCGGAACTGCATCGCCTGGGACAACGGACCGAACCCGATCCCGGCGTCGGGCAACGTGGCGACGCACAGCATCGTCGAGGGCGGCTTCGCGGGCGTGGGCAATCTTGGCGCGGACTCGAGCGATGAGCCGCTCTTTGTGAACCGGGCTGGCGGCGATTTTCGTCTTGTCGACGGTTCGCCGGGGATCGACGCCGCGGACTCGACCGCGTGGCCGGGTGCATTGAGCACCGACTTCAATGGTGAGCCGCGCGTTGTGAACGCACTGGAGAGCGGCGCGACCGGCGTGCCCGTGTTCGGGTACTACATCGACATGGGCGCGTTCGAGTTCCAACCCGAAGCCTCCGGCCCAACCTGCTTCGGCGATGCGAACGGCGATGGGGTCATCGACCTCGCGGACCTGAACGCGGTGCTCAGCGCGTTTGGGGCGGTCTGTCCGTAACCGGCACTCGAATCACGCCGGAGAGAGGACGGCGGAACGCTCGTCAGGGCGTTCCGCTGTTTTTTCGTGGCGCCCACCTCTTGATCCGCGGAACGATCGGCAGTCTGCCGACACCGCCGCTCAATCGGCCCGCTGCACCTCGCTTTGGAGCTTCAGCACCGTCTGACCGTCGTCTTGCTTGATGACCAGCGCGGGATCGTCTTGGGTCCCGTCGCGGCTCACCGATGAGCCCTCAATTTGTCTGGTGATCTGTTCCTCGTGCTTCTCTTGAACGGTGCCGGTTGCGTATCCGCTGCCCCACTTCCACTTCACTTCTGTACCTTCGCGAATCATCGTTGTCTTCCTTTCATAGAAGAGGGAGCCTTACCGCTCGATGCAAGATCAAACGATTGTTGCGTCGCTGAAACCGCCTCTTTGCAGATTGCAGGGTGTTGGGGCTGGTGCCGTTCGGTCACGATCGCTGCTCCCGGCCGGCCTGTCGCACGGTCCCACCGATGACCAGTGCCGCCGAGATGATGAGCAGGTTCTTCACGATGTACTGGCCTTCCATCGTCAGGCCGTACGGGATGCGCCCGTCTTGGAACGTGACCGACGGCAGGACGACAAGGGGCATAAAAGTGCCGACCATCTGCATCGCCAGCAGCGCGATCGCGAACCGGATCGTCGGGCGGAACAGGAAGAGCACGCCGATCGCGACCTCCCACCACCCGATCACCGCGAGCCATGACTCGGGCGAGAGCAGCGGCATCCAGTCAACCGTCAGGAGGACGAGTTCCTCCGCGGGCGAGAGGCCCAAGGGCTTGAGGATGCCGAACCAGATGAAGATGATCGCCAGCGAGAACCGCAGCGCCGTGTGGCCGTAGCGGTGCATGAAACCGGCAATGCTTCGATCGATGGATTCGAACTTCATGGTCGATCGTATGTCTTCGGATCGTCGCCCGCGTCGTTTTTTGCCGAAGCACTTGGGCGTGCATCATCGAGCCGGACGGAGTCGCTGCTCGAACAGCCACTCCCAGAGTTCAGGTGTGTCGTAGGCCGGGACCCACGAGACATGTCCCACTCCCGGGTACACGGTGAGTTTCGGTTTGCCTCCGGCTTGCCGAATGGCCTCGATCGGCTCGGTCGTGGCTCGGAGCGGCACGATGTCGTCGGCATCGCCGTGGAACGCCCAGATGGGCATCGAGGCGAGCGTGGTGCTCGCGACATACGGGTGATGCGGATACCCACCGCAGATCGGCACGATGGCGGCGAAGCGGTCGGGCTGGCGGTCGGCGAGCGCCCAGGTCGCGTAGCCGCCCATCGAGAGCCCGGTGACGAAGATACGGTCTTGATCGACGGGCAGCGTACGCTCGGCGTGGTCGAGCAGTGCGATGAGCGCGTTGATGTCCCACCACCGACCGTCCGGGCACTGCGGAGCGATGACGATCGCCGGGAAGTCGGCCCAGATGCCGGTGGCGCCGGGATTGGCAATCCGCTTCGGAGGTCCCCACGCGAGGACCTTGTTGAGGTCGTCGCCGCGCTCGCCAGCACCGTGGAGGAAGAGGAGGAGCGGGAGTTGCTCATCGGCATCTGCTTCGTCGGGCACATACTGCCAGTAGTCGAGCGTGACGGGCTGGGAGTAGGTGCCGTTGAACGAAGCCGAGCGGAGCAGGTCGCCGCGTTCGAGCGGCGTGAATGTCGATCGACATCCCTGCGCGAGCACCGAGAGCAGGCACAGGAACGCGAGGCGGAGCCGGTAGAGTGATGTGGGCATGGTGACAGGGTAAGCCAAACTGGGTGCCTACCGCCGCGTTCGCAACGGGCACCACGGTGTGAGGCAGTTCGCGTCACCGAACCAAGCTTCGGTGGAGCGATGCGCTACAACCGCAGGCTTGTGGTGAGCTCAGGCACTCACGACGCGATCCGGCTGCCCGACGCACGTTCGTGCGGCGCTACACGCCTTGCCCCTCCGCAGCCAGACGACGCGCTTTGAAGTCGCGCCCCCACGCCTGCATTGAATTCAGAATGGCTTCCAGCGAGCGTCCGTACTCGGTGATCTCGTACTCCACGCGCGGCGGCACCTCCGCATAGACATGGCGAGCGAGTACTCCATCCGCTTCGAGTTCGCGGAGTTGAAGCGTGATCATCCGCTCGGTGGCGTTGGGCACCAGGCGACACAACTCACCGAAGCGTTTCTTTCCACCGAGCAGGTGGCACAGGAGCACGGGCTTCCATCGCCCGCCGATGACGCTCAGCGTCGCTTCCACATCACAGCCAGTTTTCCAGTTGTATTTCCGCGCCATGCTGAACTCCGTACTTCAAAGATCTTCATACTTACATTTTTGTGGGTACTTGTTGAATGCGAAGCATAGCCGTACGGTCTCGCTCGTTCGAGAGAACCGAACCGTTTCGACCGCAGTTGACGGGAACCCTGCGATGACGAAGACCTTTTCCTCAAGTTCGACTTGGCCCTTCCTTCGTGTGCTCGCACCGGTCCCGGTGCTTCTGCTCGGCGGGTGCGCGAGCATGGACGCGACGCACCAAGATGCCAGCGGGGCCGGACACCTCGGCCCTGATCTGAGGGTGGTCACAACCTCAGATGTGCAATGGGGAGCCCTGAACCCGGCCCGGGGCGAAGCCGGGCCTCGAGCCGGGGACCTCTGGGGGGACCGCACCGGTTCCAGTGCAACCGGATTCCTGGTGCGATTCGGGGACGGCTTTTCCTCGCCCCCACACATTCACAACATCACCTATCGCGGCATCGTGATCGACGGACTGATCCACAACGACGACCCCGAGGCCGAAGAATCGTGGATGCCCGCCGGTTCATACTGGACCCAGCCGGCCGGCGAAGTCCACATCACCGCGGCGCGAGGGAGTGGACGACTGGCCTACATCGAGATTCAGGACGGGCCGTACCTCGTGATGCCCCCCGAAGAGGCTTCGGACACCGGCGAGCGTGCGCTGAGTCTTCACGCGGGCAATATGGTGTGGCTCGACGCGTCCAGCAGCAACAGAATCGAATTGCCCACCGGCGTGCTGCCGGGCAAGGGGCCGAAGATCTCTTACCTGTGGGGCGATCCTCAGGACGAGTCCGCGAGCGGGGCGATGGTCCGTGTGCCATCGGGTTTCACGGTCACTTTGCAAAGCGACGACCCCATGCTCCGCGCGGTGGTCATCAAAGGCCAGCCGAGGCTCCATCAGCGCGGAGATCTAGAGGCGCTGGCGCTCGAACCGGGGAGCTTCGTCGGTGCGACGGGCGAATCCGAGTCCACCATCACCCTGTCGGCTCCCGAAGCGTACTGGCTGTATGTGCGCGGCGAAGGCGCGTTCTCACTGGTCGCCACGCCCGCTGACTAGCAACACGACATCCAACCCATTCACCACACGCTCTCACTACTTGAATCTAAGGACCTCTCATGAAAGCGGTACTCCTGAACTCGTACGACAACGGTGCTCCCTTGCAACTTGGCGAGGCGCCCAAGCCCGCCGTAAAGCCGGACCATGTTCTGGTCAAAATCGCCGCGTCGAGCGTCAACACGGTGGACACGAAGATTCGCAAGATGGGTAAAGCGGGCGGGCTCGCCCCTGAGACACCCGCGATCCTCGGGATGGACTTCGCAGGTACGGTCGAAGCGGTTGGAGAGGGAGTGTCTGGCTTCGCACCGGGAGACGAGGTGTACGGGTGCGCTGGCGGACTGGGCGACCTGCCCGGCACGCTCGCGGAGTACATCTGCGCTGACAGCCGGCTCATGGCCCACAAACCGAAGAACTTGTCGATGCGGGAGGCGGCCGCCCTGCCGCTCGTCGCGATCACCGCGTATGAAGGGGTGACCCGAGCGGGCGTGAAGCCCGGACAGAAGGTGCTGGTCCACGGCGGGTCCGGCGGCGTCGGACATGTCGCGCTGCAACTCGCCAAGCACCTTGGTGCCGAGGTGTACTCCACCGGTGGAGGAGCACCCCAGCTCGAATTGATCGAACGCCTGGGAGCGACCGGGATCAACTATAAGGCCGAGTCCGTTGAAGACTATGTCGCAACGCACACAGGCGGCACGGGATTCGACGTGGTTTTCGACACCGTCGGCGACCGGAACATGCTGAATTCGTTCGAGGCAGTGAAACTCAACGGTGATGTGGTAACCACAACAACGATGTGCGACTTAGACTTCACGAGCGCGCACTTGAAAGGTCTGACGCTGCACATCGTCTTCATGCTGATCCCAATGATCCACGATGCCGGGCGAGAAGAACACGCCGAAATCCTTCGAATCGTGAAGCAGATCGTTGAATCGGGTGCTCTGTCACCCGTTCTTGATGCATCTCGATTCGCGCTCGATCAAGCCTCGGATGCGCACGCACACCTTGAGAGCGGCAAAGCAATGGGGAAAGTCGTCATCGAGAACACCTGACCAAGCCCGACGGTTGCGATCAACACCTGAACTCAGTCTTCGATTTCGAACGGAATGCCACAGCCCATCGCGACGACATCGACAGCCGCGCTCAAAGTCCTAACCCTCTGACCGCAGAATCTTCTCCATCTTCCGCCCCTTTGCCAGCTCATCCACGAGCTTGTCGAGGTACCGGACCTGTCGCGTGAGCGGGGATTCGATGTCTTCGATGCGATACCCGCAGATTACGCCTTTGATCAGGTGCGCGTTGGGATTGAGCTTGGCTCGCTTGAAGAATTCCTTGAAGGTCACCTTGTCGTCGATCTGCTTCTGCAACTTCTTGTCGTCGAAGCCGGTCAGCCAGCGAATGACTTCGTGCAATTCATCTTTAGACCGCCCCTTCTTCTCGACCTTTGCGACGTAATGCGGGTAGACCGAAGAGAAGGTCATCTTCGCGATGCGTTCGTCGTGCTCGGGTGTCGTCGTCGGCATGGGATGGCCTCCGCGCATACGCAGGATCGCGTGCGCCTCGGATGTGCCTGCTGATGCAAGACCTGGAAAAAGCGGGTGACCGGACTCGAACCGGCGACATTCAGCTTGGGAAGCTGACGTTCTACCACTGAACTACACCCGCGACCGGTTGTTCAGACAAGTCAGTATACCGCGGAGACGGGCGTCGTCGGGAGCCGTTCTCGGTGTGCTGGGCGCGGCGACTCGCCCGACCTTTGGGGGCCAGAAAGTCGGTCACGCGAGGGCCCGAGCCCGGCGACCGCGCTATCCTCCACCGGGGTGTCGGAACTGCGCCCCACCCCTCAATACCCAGTGATTTGCTGATACTCAGAAAGGACCAGACCTTGATCCAGAACACCGCTGAGAAGTCCGCGAGCGCCTCCAAGTGCCCGTTCCGTGGCGGCCGCGTCGGCGGCGCGTACGGCTCCGGCCCGCAGATTTCCGACTGGTGGCCCAACCGCCTCCAGGTTGAATTGCTCCACCAGAACCCGCCGATGGCCAACCCCCTGCGTGATGTGGACTACGCCGAAGCGTTCAAGAAGCTCGACCTCCATCAGGTCAAGGCCGACATCCGCAAGGTCCTCACCGACTCCCAGCCGTGGTGGCCCGCCGACTACGGCCACTACGGCCCGCAGATGGTCCGCATGGCCTGGCACGCCGCGGGCACATACCGCATCGCCGACGGTCGCGGCGGCGCGAGCACCGGTCTGCAGCGATTCGCCCCGACCAACTCGTGGGACGACAACGGCAACATCGACAAGTCCCGACGCCTGCTCTGGCCTGTCAAGAAGAAGTACGGCGCTTCGCTCTCCTGGGCGGATCTGATGATCCTCACCGGTAACGTTGCGCTGGAGGCGATGGGGTTCAAGACCTTCGGCTTCGGCGGCGGGCGCATCGATACGTGGGAGCCGGATCGGGGCATGTACTTCGGCGACGAGTTCTGGGACGGCAAGGCGGTCGGCGAGTTCGCTCGAGAGCGCGACGGCCACGCCGTGCAGCCCGGCTCGCACCCCGGTGAGATGGTCACCCGAACCAAGCGGTGGACGGGCGGACCCGGCGACGAGAACTACGACCTTGCAGCGCCGCTGGCGGCTAGCTTCCAGGGCCTGATCTACGTCCACCCGGAAGGGCCGAACCGCGATGGCGATGTTGAGTCGTCCATCGGCGACATCAGAGAGACCTTCGCGCGTATGGCGATGAACGACGAAGAGACGGTTGCGCTGATCGCCGGCGGTCACGCCTTCGGCAAGAGCCATGGCGCGGTGCCGGCTGACAAGATCGGCCCGGCTCCCGAGGGCGCTCCAATGAGCGCGCAGGGCATGGGCTGGCAGAACCGCGAGGGCAGCGGCTACGCCAAGTACGCGATGACCAGCGGCATCGAGGGGGCGTGGACGCCCAACCCGATTGCATGGGACAACGCGTACCTCGAGAACCTTTTCAAGTACGACTGGGAGCTCACGCGCAGCCCCGCCGGCGGCATCCAGTACAAGCCCAAGGACGCGGACGCACCCAAGACGCCCGACGCGCACGAGCCGGATCAGCAGAACGAACTGATGATGCTGACCACCGACATCGCGCTCAAGGTCGATCCGGAGTACCGCAGGATCTGCGAGCGGTTCCTCGAAGATTTCGACTACTTCTCCGATTGCTTCGCGCGGGCGTGGTACAAGCTCACCCACCGCGACATGGGCCCCAAGTCCCGTTACCTCGGCCCCGAAGTCCCCCAGGAAGACCTGATCTGGCAAGATCCGATCCCCGCGGTCGATCACGAATTGATCAACGACTCTGACATCGCTTCGCTCAAGAAGACCATCCTCGGCAAGGGACTCACCGTCTCCGAACTGGTCTCCGCGGCGTGGTCTTCGGCCTCGACCTACCGCGATTCGGACAAGCGCGGCGGCGCGAACGGCGCTCGCGTCGCGCTCGACCCGCAGAAGAACTGGGCTGTCAACCGCCCGGAGGAACTGTCGAAGGTGCTTGACACGCTGCGGAAGGTCCAGAGCGAGGTCAACGACGCCCAGAATGGCAACAAGAAAGTCTCATTGGCCGACCTGATCGTGCTTGGCGGCTGCGCCGCGGTTGAAAAGGCCGCGAAGGATGCGGGCGTGGACGCAACCGTGCCGTTCACTCCGGGAAGAACCGACTGCACGCAGGACCAGACCGATATCGAGAGCTTCGACTGGCTGCAGCCTGTCGCCGACGGGTTCCGCAACTACGTAAACATGAAGGTCCGCATGGACGTCGCGCCGGAGCGCATCTTCCTCGATCGGGCCAACCTGCTGACGCTCTCCGCTCCCGAGTGGACCGTGCTCGTCGGCGGCCTCCGCGTGCTCGACCAGAACTTCGACCACTCGAAGCACGGCGTGTTCACGGAGCGTCCGGGCGTGCTCAGCAACGACTTCTTCCTGACGCTGTGCAACATGGACTACATGTGGGAGCCCGCCGACAAGATGGAAATGGGCTTTTACATCAAGGACCGCGCGACCGGAGAGACCAAGTACACCGCAACCCGGTGCGACCTGGTCTTCGGCTCCAACAGCACGCTGCGCAACCTCGCTGAGGTGTACGCGGCCGACGACGGTCACGAGCGGATGGTCCACGACTTCATCGCCGCCTGGGACAAGGTGATGATGCTCGACCGCTTCGAGGTCGCGGAATCCCGCTAAGATCCGCTGATGCCCGATCCCGCTCAACTGAACGCAGCGCCGGTTGTTCTCGGCATTGTCGGCGGGATCGGTTCGGGGAAGTCGAAGGTCGCCGGTCTGTTCGGCGACCTCGGCTGGCTCGTGGTGGATTTCGATGCGGAGATCCGTAGGGCCCTGTCGACGATCGCGGTCCGCGACACGCTCGTCGATTGGTGGGGTGAAAAAGTGCTCGGCGATGATGGCAACCTCGATCGCAAAGCGATCGCGAGCATCGTGTTTGCCGACGAGGCCGACCGGAAGCGCCTCGAAGGCCTGCTGCACCCGATGGTGCTGCTGACCCGAGAACAGGCTCGGCAGCGGGCCCGGGATGCGGGTGCGCCCGGCGTCGTGCTGGATGCCCCGCTGCTGTTCGAATCCGGCCAGGACGGGGCCTGTGATGCGGTCGTGTTTGTCGACGCCCCGTTCGAGACCCGCCTCAAGCGGGTTCGCAAGCATCGCGACTGGTCGGAAACCGACCTGCGGGCGCGTGAGGCGTCGCAGATGTCGGTTGAGGAGAAGAGAACCCGCTGTCGGTTCGTCGTCGACAACCCAACAGGAAAAAGCGACCTTGCCGACCGGATAGCCGAGATTTCTGCTACACTGCTGGCGTGAGGTCTGCCGGATACTGACCGCGCCGGACCGTTCGCGGTATTTCGCGAGTCCCGAGCCTCATCGCACTTTGAACTGAAGATCCCGCTCACGCTGTTCCTGCGTTCGGGTACCGCCTCAGTTTCCACAACGCCAATGAAGGGACTGGCCGCGAGACAACGCGCTCCGAGCCACGCCCCACGACGTCCCCCCTTTCGTTCCCCCATTTCCGACGCCCGCGCTGCTTCCAGCGCCCCGGGCACCCGACACGAGGACAACGCGCGATGGCCGATTCTGCCGACAGTGCATCGAAGACCGTGACGAAGAAGCGGACCCGCAAGACAACGACCAAGAAGAAGGCGCCGGCGTCGCTGCTCGAATCCGTGCCGGACTCTGCGAAGTCGAAGACGCGCAGTTCGTCGAAGTCACCCTCCAAGTCAGCCGACACGCAGGCCGAATCCAAGAAGACCGAACCGAAGGCTCGGACAAAGCCGGAGCCGAAGCCGGAGGCGAAGTCCGAATCGAAGCCCGACGGCGGCTCGGGCAAGGGTTCGGACAACAAGCAGGACAACCAATCGGGGTCAGGACGCCAGTCCAATGACCTCCGCAACCGCCAAGGCTCCGACAACCAGTCCGGCGGCGGTGGCGGCGGGCAGAACCAGCAGAACCAGAATCAGGGCGGCGGCGGGCGCCGGCGCAAGAAGAAGAAAAAGGGCGGCGGTGGAGGCGGCGGCGGACACCCCGGTCAGCAGGGCGGGCACAAGTACAACCGTGGCTCTTCGGGCATTCCGTCATCGGTCCTCCCGAACGAGGACGATCTCGAACGCGAAGCCCGAGCCCTCGAAGAACTCGCCAAAAGCGACGGCTACGAGGAAGCTGCCGAACACGCCCTGCATGTGTCCAGACTGCAGGCGATGCCCGTTGAGGATTTGCACAAGTTCGCCGAAGAAGAGGGCATCGAGGAAGCGACCAAACTGCCCCGCACCGACCTCATGATGGAAATCCTGCGTCGTCGCGCCGAGCAGGACCAGATCATGTTCGGCGAAGGCACGCTCCACATCGCGCCCGAAGGCTTCGGATTCCTCCGCTCGCCGGAAGACTCGTACATGGCCGGCCCGTCGGACATCTACGTGTCCCCCAGCCAGATCCGGCGCATGGGGCTGCGTCCGGGCATGGAGGTCGAAGGCGTCATCCGACCGCCGAAGGACGGTGAGCGCTTCTTCGCTCTGGTGCGCATCGATTCGGTCAACGGCAAAGACCCGAAGGTCGCTCGTCAGCTTCCCATCTTCGAGGACATGACCCCGCTCCACCCCGAGGAGCGGTTCGTGCTCGAGACCGAGCCGAACGTCCTCGAGACCCGCGTGGTAGACCTCGTCGCGCCGATCGGTCGCGGCCAGCGTGCCCTGATCGTCGCCCCACCGCGCACCGGCAAGACGGTCCTCATGCAAAAGATGACCAAGGCGATCAGCACGAATTACCCCGACGTGAAGATCATCGTGCTGCTCATCGACGAACGCCCCGAGGAAGTCACCGACTTCAAGCGCAACACCGATGAATCGGTCGAGGTGGTGGCTTCGACCTTCGACGAGCACTCCTCGCGCCACGTCCAGGTCGCCGAGATGGTCATGGAGAAGGCCCGTCGCTATGTCGAGTTCGGCGAGCACGTGGTCATCCTGCTCGACTCGATCACCCGCCTCGCCCGCGCCTACAACGCCGCGAGCCCCAACACCGGCAAGATCATGTCCGGCGGCATCGACTCCGGCGCTCTCACCCGCCCGAAGAAGTTCTTCGGCTCGGCCCGCGCCATCGAGAACGGCGGCTCGCTGACCATCCTCGGCACCGCGCTGGTCGACACCGGCTCCAAGGCCGACGAGGTCATCTTCGAAGAGTTCAAGGGCACCGGTAACAGCGAACTGCACCTCGATCGCAAGCTGGTCGAGAAGCGCATCTACCCCGCGATCGACGTCGCCGCTTCCGGCACCCGGCGCGAGGAACTGCTGCTCGACCCCAAGGAACTCGAACTCGTCTACCGACTCCGCAAGGTCCTCAGCGACATGAACGTCGTCGAGGCGATGGAGCTCATGAAGAACCGCCTGAGCAAGTCGAAGACCAACGCCGAGTTCCTGATGACCATGAACCTCGGCTGAGCCGAGCGTTCACGATTGATCGGTCAAGCCCCGCACGCGCGGGGCTTTTTCATTGGTGATGCTTACAGCATCGAAATCGGATCCACATCCACCGCGCAGCTCGCATCGCTCTTGACCAGCCCTCGAGAACGCAGCGCCGTCAGCACACGCTGGATCTGCCCCGCGCTGGGAGCGAGCAGTTCGATCGCAACGCGATAGAACCCCGCGACGCGCGCCATCGGGGCGTCCATCGGGCCTTTGGTGTTCAACTCCGCGAGCCCCGACGCCGGGTCAGCCCGGATCGCCTGAATCTCGCGCGAGACTTCCCACGCTCGCCTGCCGGCCTTCTCCGGATCCTGATCACGAAAGATCAACCGGGCCATCCGCCCGACCGGGGGCAGCCCGAACGCCCGTCGGAACTCCAGTTCCGCATCCGCGAACGATCGGTAGTCGTGCCGCGACGCCGCGAGGATCGCCGGGTGCTCCGGCTCCATCGTCTGCACGATCACGCGACCGCCCGACGATGCCCGCCCGGCCCGGCCAGCGACCTGCGCAACCAGCTGGAACGCTCGCTCGCCAGCGCGGAAGTCCGGCGTGGCGAGCGCCGTGTCCGCGCTGATCACGCCAACCAGCGACACTCCGGGGAAGTC
>JANSXG010000128.1 GCA_024743075.1 bacterium
CACCGGCTGCACTGCCCGTCGCTCGGCGAAGAGGAGAACCGATCCGTGTTCGGACGGTGCAACAACCCCAGCGGGCACGGTCATAACTACCGTGTAGAGACCGCCTTCCGTGTCGACACCAAGGCCACCCAGCCAGTGACCGTGGCCGCTCTGGAAACCCTCGTCGACGAGGTCGTCATCGATCCGTTCGACCACAAACACCTCAACGAGGACACCGACGAGTTCGACACCGATGGCGGCGTGAACCCATCGGTCGAGAACATCGCCGAGGTTTTCTACCGGCGGCTGGAGGCGGCATCTCGTGACGCGTTCGGCGGTACGTGTTCATTGCACGAGGTCACG
Source organism: bacterium (assembly GCA_024743075.1). Taxonomy (GTDB): domain Bacteria; phylum Planctomycetota; class Phycisphaerae; order Phycisphaerales; family UBA1924; genus JANSXG01. Next base: position 343 of record JANSXG010000128.1, read on the forward strand.
GTCTGGGAAACCGACCGCACCTCTGCGACCTACCCCGTTGCGGGCACTTCCTGAGCAAGCCCGATAACGGCCATCGCTTGAGAACGACGCTCCGGAAATCATCGGGCTGATCCGGCGGGGTGCGTTGATACGATAGGAATGCCATGGGAATCGCCACCATCCTGCTCGACCAAGGCCTGATCACGAGCGAGCAGCTCGAAATGGCGCTGATGGAGCATCGGGAGACCGGCGAGCGTCTCGATCAGGTGCTGGTCAAGCGGGGAATGGTCCGCGACGACGAGGTCACCCGCGCCATCGGGGAACAATTCGACCTGCCCGTGATCGACCTGACCGAGGTTGCGGTTACGGACGAGGTGCTTCAGGCGATCCCGCCCCAGATCGTGTTCCGCCAGCGTTGCGTCCCGATCGAGAGACGGCCGGCCTCCAACGGCTCACCAGGGGCTCTCCGCGTCGCGACCGCCGACCCCTTCGACCTGAGCGTTTTCGACGAACTCCGCCTGATGGTCGGCTGCCCCATCGAACTGGTGCTCGCCGAAGAAGAGGAACTCCGAAACTTCATACGGACGCACTACGGCGTGGGCGGCGACACGCTCGAAGCCATGTCGCGCGGACGCGGCGACACGGACATTGCCGACGATGAACTGGACGCCGAAGCCAGCGAAGCAGAAGCGGCCCAGGAAGCCTCCGTCATCAAGCTCGTCAACGAGCTCTTGTTCGAGGCGATCGACAGCCGCGCGACCGACGTCCACATCGAGCCCTATGAGAACAAATTGTCGGTCCGCTACCGGGTCGACGGTGTGCTCCAGCGTGCGAATGTCCCGCCGACGATCCACAGCTTCGGTTCGGCAATCGTCAGCCGCATCAAGATCATGGCGAGCCTGAACATCGCCGAGAAGCGCAAACCACAGGACGGGCGCATCACGGTGCGTCGGAAAGGCCAAGAGTTCGACCTGCGCGTGAGCGTCATCCCGATGCTGTTCGGCGAGGGCATCGTGCTCCGCATCCTCAACAAGTCGGCCGTGCTCATGACGCTCGACGACTTGGGCATGCCCGAGCACATCGTCACCACATGGGACAAACTGATCAGCCGACCACACGGCATCCTGCTCGTCACCGGTCCCACCGGCTCGGGTAAGTCCACGACGCTCTACGGCTCGCTCAACCGCATCGTCTCCGAAGAGATCAAAGCGATCACCGTCGAGGACCCGGTGGAGTACCACGTCGGCGGGGTGAACCAGATTCAGGTCAACCACAAGGTCGGCCTCGATTTCGCCGCCGGCCTCCGCTCAATCCTGCGTCACGACCCCGATGTGATCATGATCGGTGAGATCCGCGACAAGGAAACCGCCGAAGCGGCGGTCCAGGCCTCGCTCACCGGCCACCTTGTGTTCTCCACCCTGCATACCAACGACGCCTGCGGAGCGCTCCCCCGTCTCCTCGACATGGGCGTTGAGCCCTATCTCGCCGCCTCGTCGGTCGAAGGCGTCCTTGCCCAGCGACTGGTTCGGCGCGTCTGCGACCAGTGCGCTGAGAAGTACACCCCCGAAGCGTCCGAACTGCCCGAGGGCGTCTCGCTCGAGCCGGGCGAACAACTCACCCGGGGTGCCGGCTGCAAGAACTGCTTTCAGACCGGCTACCGAGGCCGCGTCGGCGTGTACGAACTGCTGCGTGTGAACGAGCCCATCCGAGAAATGGTCATGGACCGGGCCAACGCCGCCAAGATCTCCCGCCAGGGCCTCCAGGACGGCGTGCTCTCGCGACTCCAGGACGACGGCCTCGTCAAGGCGCGTCGCGGCCTGACCACGGTCTCCGAGGTGATGCGCGTCACCACCGTCTGACACGGCCCACTCCCGCGCGGCCTCGGGGTACCCTGTCGGGTCGATGGCATTCGAGCGAATCCTCATCATCCGCCCCAGCGCCCTCGGCGATGTCTGTCGCAGCGTCCCCGTGCTCGTCAGCCTGCGCCGGGCCTACCCCGAAGCGAGAATCGACTGGCTCGTCCAGTCCGAGTTCACCGACGCCATCCGCGCTCATCCCGACCTGTCGAACGCGGTCCCCTTTGCCCGGCGTGATCTATCGCTCGGCCGGCTGCACACGGGCCGGGCGCGTCGCAAGCTGCGTGAACTGATCAGATCGCTTCGGGAGCCGCACTACGACCTTGTGCTCGACTGCCAGGGCCTCGCCCGGAGCGGCCTGCTCGCCCGCCTGACCGGTGCCCGTACCCGCGTCGGTCACGCCGACGCCCGCGAACTGGCGTGGCTGCTTTACAACAGCCGTGTCCGCCCCAGCGGTGCAACGCACACTGTCGATCGGATGCTCGACTTGGTCCGGGCGATCAAAGTGCCGGTCGTCGAGGACATGCGTCTCTACGCCCCGCCCGACCGACGCGACGAACTCCCCGCGGAACTGCTCGGCGCGGCCCCGCTCGTCATCGCCCCGACCAGCCGCTGGCCGGGCAAGCGCTGGCCCATCGAGTGCTTTGCCGAGGTCACTCGCTGGGTGCTCGACCACACGGCGCACACGATCGCCATCGTCGGAGCCTCGTCCGAACGCGACCAGTGCGCGGCCCTCGCCGACGAGTTCGCCGGCGAGGGCCGCGTGACGGACCTCATCGGCGCGACTTCGATCGGCGGGCTCATGCACTTGATCAGCGATAGCGGCGCGGTCCTCGCCAACGACTCGGCCGCCCTGCACATGGCCGTCGGCTATGACAAGCCAATCGTCGCGCTGTTCGGCCCCACCGACACCCGCAGGGTCGGTCCCTACCACCGCGATGAGAGCGTGCTGCAGCACGCACCCGACCTCAGCGGGATCAGCCACAAGCAGGAACACGCCGGATTGGAACTCATGAGGCGGATCACCGTCGGAGAAGTCATCGAGCGACTGCGACCGATTCTCGAATCACACACACCGACGGGAAGCACCGTCCCGTGACCACCCAGACGCCCCGACTGATCCTCGCCAGCACGTCCCCGAGGCGTCGCCAGTTGCTCGCCGAGTACGGGCTGTCCCACAGCGCGATGAAGCCGCCGATCGACGATGGCGAGCTCCAGCGCGGGCGCGTCGGAGCAACCGGCTGGGTCGCTTCGCTCGCGTGGTTGAAAGCCCGTTCCGTCTGGGACCACCTCGGCGATGGGCAGCGTGAGTCCGGTGTGGTCCTCGCGGCCGACACCGTCGTTCAGCGCGAGGGCGAGATCCTCGGCCAGCCGAAAGACGCCGCCGACGCCCGGCGCATCGTCACCACACTGACCGACGGCACGCATCGCGTGCTCACGGGCGTCTGCCTCCACGCCAAAGGCGAACGATCCTGGTTCGTCGATCGGTCCGAGGTCCATGTCGGCGCGGTCTCCGCCGAGCAGATCGATCGCTACCTCGCCACCGGCGACTGGGCCGGCAAGGCGGGCGCGTACAACCTGCACGAGCGCATCGCCGACGGCTGGCCCATCGAGTACTCGGGCGACGACACCTCGATCATGGGACTTCCCATGAAGCGACTGCTCCCCGAACTCGAGCGCCTCGGCATCCGACCCGACCGGGAGGCGGTCCGGTGAGTCGAGACCGTCGCAGCCGCCCACCGGTGCCGATGCCGATCGGGGCCCTCGTCGAGCCGGTGTACCGGCGCGTCGTCGCGCAGCGCAACCGGTCGTTCGACGCCGGCAGGCGAGTCGAACGCGTCGATCGCCCGGTCATCAGCGTCGGCAACCTCAGCGTCGGCGGCACCGGCAAGACGCCGGTCGTGGCGATGGTGGTGCGCCTGCTGCGTGAGGCCGGGCACCGACCGGGGATTGCGATGCGCGGCTACAAGGCCGGAGCGGGTCGCAAGTCGGACGAAGAACTCGAATACAAAGCGAGTTGCCCGGGCACTCCGGTGGCCGCTCAACCGGATCGGGTGGCGGGCGCGACGAAACTGATTGACACGCACGGCTGCTCGTGCATCGTGCTCGACGACGGGTTCCAGCATCGTTTCCTGTATCGCGACCTGGATATCGTTCTTCTGGACGCGACGCGTGACGTCTTCGCCGACCGCTGTTTGCCCGCCGGGTGGCTGCGCGAGCCCGTGGACTCGCTGGACCGAGCGCACATCGCGATCCTGACGCACGCGGAAAGTGTCGACGAGCGGCGGCTTGAAGCCATGACCAGCCGCTTGCACGAGCGATTCCCACGGCTCGGCGTTGTGGTGTCGGAACACGCGTGGACCGCGCTGATCGATCTCGAGGGACGCCGGCAGTCGCCGGCCGGGTTCGAAGGCGAGACCGTGACCCTCGCCAGCGGCATCGGCAATCCCAGCGCGTTCGAGGCGATGGCCCGACGCAACCGGCTCGAAAGCCGCTCGCACATGATCATGCCCGATCATCACGACTGGTCGCGGACCGATCTTGACCGCCTCGGCCGCGCCTCGCCGGAAGGGGTGATCCTGACGACCCGAAAGGACTGGGTGAAGATCGAGCGACTGAACCATCCGCTGCTCGACCGCATGCTGGTGGCCGAAGTTACGATCGTTGTGCGCGACGGAGAAGGCGACTTGCGTGATGCCCTGCTGAAGGCGGCGGCCTCGCCCGATCGGCTACAATCCCCTCGTGGATGAACTGCTGAATAAACTCGCTCACTGGAAGCCGATCCGAGCGCTTGTCGTCGGCGATTTCATGCTCGACCAGCTCGTCTACGGCGACGCCGAGCGCCTCACCAACGACGCCCCGGTCCCCGTCCTGACCGCCAGGCGGACCGTCGAGACCCCCGGCGGGGCGGCCAACGTCTGCATGGACCTCGTGGCCATGCACGCCGAGGTCCGCTGCTTCGGCGTCATGGGCGATGATCGCGAGGCGGACCTGCTCTCGAAGGCCCTGGCCGACTCGGCCATCGACACCGCCGGCCTGGTCCGTGACCCGTCCCGCCCGACTACCGTCAAGCGCAACCTCATCGGCCTGGCCCAGCACCGTCACCCGCAGAAGATGTTCCGCGTCGATTTCGAGTCGCGCAAGCCGCTTGCCGACGAGATCGTCGACCGCATCGTCGAGGCGTTTACGCGGGCGCTGCCCGATGCCGACGTCGTCGCCATCGAGGACTACAACAAGGGCGTGTGCTGCCCCAACCTGTGCCGGCGCGTCATCGAAGCGGCGCGAGAGGCGGGCAAGCCGATCCTGATCGACCCCGCGTCCATCGACGACTACACCAAGTACGCCGGCTGCACCGCGATCACCCCCAACCGCACCGAGGCCGAGCGGGCCACTGGGCTGACCACGCTGACCGAGGGCAACACCGACGAGCGTGCATCGCACAACGCCGCGCTCGCCAAACGCCTCGCGTCCCAGCTCGACTGCGAAGCCGTCGTTCTCACGCTCGATCGGGACGGCGCGCTGCTTCTCGAGCGCGGTGCCGAGCCCTGCGCCGTGCCGACCATCGCCAGGCAGGTCTACGACGTCACCGGCGCGGGCGACATGGTCCTCGCCGCACTCATGGCCGCCCGGGCCAACGGCATCGACTGGGCCGACTCGGTCCGCTTCGCCAACGCCGCCGCCGGCCTCGAGGTCGAGGTCTTCGGCGTTCAGCCCATCCCCTTCGAGCGGATCTACCACTCCGTGCTCGTGCAGGCCAAGGACCTCATCGGCAAGCGTCGCACGCTCGACGAAGCCCGCGTCGAGATCGAGGCAGCCCGGCGCGAGGGCAAGAAGATCGTCTTCACCAACGGCTGCTTCGACATCATCCACGCCGGTCACATCTCGCTGCTCCGCAAGGCCCGCGAGCACGGCGACCTGCTCGTCGTGGGCCTCAACTCCGATGAATCGGTCCGGCGCCTCAAGGGCCCCGAACGCCCGGTCCACGACGAAGACGATCGCGTCACCGTTCTCAGCGAACTCGAATCGGTCGCCGTGGTCGTGGTCTTCGAGGAAGACACGCCGCTGAAACTCATCGAGACCCTCCGGCCCGATGTGCTCGTCAAGGGCGCGGACTACACGAAAGACCAGGTCGTCGGCGGCGACATCGTCGAGTCCTACGGCGGCGAGATCGCCCTCGTCGAACTGCTCGCCGGGCGCAGCACCACGGGCGCCATCGAGCGCATCCGATCGGTCTGATCGCCATGGCCTCCCCCACGCCTTCTGCTCAACCCGCGACGGACTGGAACACGCTGTCGCTCAGCGACTACGCCGCACGCGTGCTCGCCAGCGGACATGTGCAACGACTGCTCGATCTCTGCGTCGAGGAAGACCTCGGCACGACCGGCGATGTCACGTCGCTGGTCTGCGTGCCCGAGGCGGACTCCGCAGCACGCGTCACCGCGCGCCTGCGCAGCCGCCAGCCCGCTCGGGCCGCAGGGCTTGCATTCGTCCCGCTGATCTGCGCCGCATTCAGCAAGGGCTCGTGCGCGTGGCGATCGGCGGTGACCGACGGCGCCAGCGTCGAGCCCGGCGATCTGCTGGGCGAGCTGTCGGGGCCGCGGGGCGCGGTGCTCGGCATCGAGCGGACCATGCTGAACCTCGTCTCGCGCCTCTCGGGCATCGCCACGCTCACCGACGCGTACGCCGAAGCCATCCGAGCCGCTGGGGCTGACCCGCATCGCGTCCGCCTGCTCGACACTCGCAAGACGACGCCGGGCCATCGCCTGATCGAGAAGTACGCCGTGCGCTGTGGGGGCGGGTACTCCCATCGCATCGGCCTGTACGACGCCGTGCTGGTGAAGGACAACCACATCGCCATGGCGACGGGAGGCCTCGAAGGCATCCTGAGCGAACTCAAGACCGCCCGCGACCGCTTCACGCTGCAGTTCGTCGAGGTCGAGGTGGATTCGCTGGAACAGTTCGAGACAATCCTCGCCGCCGAGCAGGCCTCTCCGGGCCTCGTCGACATCGTCTTGCTCGACAACATGCCCCCCGACACGCTGCGGGAAGCCGTCGCGAGGCGAGACCGCGCGGGCAGCCGCATCCGGCTCGAAGCCAGCGGCGGGATCACCCTCGAGACCATCGGCGCCGTGGCGTTGACCGGAGTCGACCGGATCAGCACCGGAGCGATTACGCACCAGGCACGGTCGGTGGACTTCGGGCTGGATGCAGGTTGACTCGGCGATGCGCGACCGACAGCGACACCCTCGGTCGTGCAGCGGCAACAACGAAATTGGACAGATGAGCATGCAGCAACCGGTCAAGTTCACCTATGTCCCGGACGTCTTTCGTCCGAACGACTGCCGCGTACTGCAGGGCGATCCGTCGGTCCCCTTGGCAGCGGGCGTTTGGGAGTGCCATCGAATCGACGACATGAATCAGGCGCGCATCCACTGTCTCGATTCCGCGCTGCACTCGCTCCGGCCCTCGTTGGAAGCCGACTGGGACGCGTGGCTGATCGCGTCTGTCCGGGCTGTGGATACCGACCGAGAGTTCATTCGCCGTCGGATTGGCGGACTCTGGAAGTCGCTCGCCCGTGGCGACATCGCGTTCGAGTACGCGGCACCAATAGAGGTCGAGCATCCTCAGGCCGACGGAACGAGGTACGTCGGCGCAACCAGGTGGACCTGCGACGAGTCGCACGCGGTGAACGCCGCGATGCGGCGCGATTACGCTATCCCGCTACTGATGCATCGCGAAGCACCGACCACGCAGATCATCGAGGGCATCATCAATGTGAATTGGGACGCCACCTCACGCGTCGTTCCAACACACATCCTCGTCGTGCTAGAAAATGAGCACTCCGCGTTGATCGACATCTGGAGCGAGTTCGACGACCGAGAGATCGTCGTGTCCGTGGTCGGGCGACCCGAGGTCCTTGCCGGACTCGGAATCCACCCGCAAAGCGAGTCGCCCCGTTGATCAGGTGTCAGGCAAGGCTCGCAGCGCGATTGCCCCCCGCTACCGGTGGCTCTGCTGACGCTCTTTCTTTCTGACTACTACAAAAGTCTGTCAGTCAGAAAGAAAGCCAGAGCACGGTCTCGGCTTTGCTTTCTGACTAAGGCAAGATCAGGGGGTCCGGGGGGAAAGGGAAACGGCCCCGCCTCACCCGAAGTCCGCCTGCGCCGGTGAGTAGTCCGGGTCGAGCTGCTCGATGAGGCGTTCGATGTACCGCCACGCGTTGAGCGACTCCCGGATCTCGTCGCGTCGGTCGTCCGATTCGCCGTGCGCCCTGAACAGCCCGTCCACCCGCTCGATCCACATGCCGCGCTGCTGATCGGCCCAGGCTTCGAGCCGGGCGATGTCTTCCGGGTCGCGTGACCGCTTGGCTTCCTCGAGCTGGTCGCGAACCTCGAGCATCTCCATGAGAATCCCGTCGGGCAGGGCCTTGTGCTTGTCCGGCGTGGGGCCGCCGAGGCGGGTCAGCAGGGCGTTCGCCGCCCGCTCCGGATCGGACAGCGTGCGATTGGCCTCGTTGACCTGAGCCAGCTTGCGATGGGCCTCCTCCGGGTCCGGGGCCCGATCCGGGTGGTGCTTGGCGGTCGCTTTCAGCCACGCCTGGCGCAGCGCCGCCTCGTCCACCGGGAAGGCCGGCTCGATGCCCAGGATGTCGAACGGATCGGAACTCATGAATAATACCCCGCGTCAGGTAGACTACTGGCAAGCCGGTGCAAAGCGGCGATTTCGCTCGAATAGCACGCGTGTCTCGGCTACCCTAGGGTCCCGACCGAGACTCACGGAGGAGGCACCTTGGCCAAGCACATCGGAATTGTAGGTGTCAGCCCCGAGGGCTCGTCGATCTGCTATCGCACGATCGGGCGTCGCGCCTCGGAGATCCCGGATCCGGCCCAACGCCCGGCGATCACGCTGCACAACCTGCCGTTCTCGAGCTACGTCGAGGCCATCAAGGCCGACGACTGGCCGACCGTCGGCGCGATGCTCCGGGACTCCGCAACCGTCCTCCAGAAGGCCGGGGCCGACTTCTGCGTGCTCCCCGACAACGCCACCCACCACGCCCTGCAGCTCGCCGAGGCGGGCTCCCCCCTGCCGTTCATCAACATGATCGGGCTGGTCGCCGACGCCATCGAGGCCAACCAGTGCAAGCACGTCGGCCTGATCGGCACCAAGTACGTCACCTTCGGCTCGACCTACCAGACCATGCTCGGCCTGCGCAAGATCAAGCTGC
>JANSXG010000019.1 GCA_024743075.1 bacterium
ATCTACACGGTGACCTTCCTGCTCGCGTGGTCGTTGCCCGGCGAGGCGGTGATCAACGACGAGGGGCGTCAGCCCCCCGCGGCGGTGCTCGACGCGATCAACGCGCAGTACAACCTCGACGACCCCATGGAGTTCTATCTCCAGTACATCTACAACGCGACGGGTGCGCACTGGGTCGTCGACCGGCTCAACGGCGGTGATGTCAGCCAGAATGTGGTGTTCGATCTCGGGCCTTCGTTCCGCAACGAGAACTGGAGCGTGAACGAGATCATCGCCGACTCGCTGCCGGTCTCGGTGGTGCTCGGGCTCAGCGCGATCTTCATGGCGGTGGTGATCGGGCTGGTCGCGGGCATGATCGGTGCCGTCAAACCGAATTCGCTGGCCGACCTGGGCACGCTGGTGATCGCGCTGGTCGGGATCAGTCTGCCGAGCTTCGTCATCGGAACCGTGCTGCTGATCGCCTTTCCGGTCTGGCTGGGGATCGGCAGCGTCGGCAAGTGGGGGGGCATCGGCGACATCTTCCTGCCGGCATTTTCGCTGAGTCTGCCGTTCGCGGCGTATATCGCCCGGCTGACGCGCATGGGAATGATCGATGTGCTCAACGCCGATTACATCCGCACCGCGCGGGCGAAAGGCGTTTCGCGGCGTCAGGTCATCCTCAAGCACGCGCTCAAAAACGCGTTTCTGCCGGTGCTGAGCTACCTCGGGCCGGCGACGGCGTTCGCGATGACCGGGTCGTTTGTCGTTGAGCGGGTGTTCAACATCCCGGGCATGGGCCAGCACTTCGTGGACGCGGTGCAGGGCAAGGACCTGTTTGTGATCATGGGCGTGACGCTCGTTTTCGCGACGATCCTGATCCTGCTCAACCTCGTCGTGGACGTGCTGTACCGCTGGGTGGACCCGCGGATCGAGTAGCGCCGATCGGCCGAACGGGGTCAGTCTTCCGGGGTGTAACCAGACTGGCGTTTCGATTCTTCCAGTTCGGCGCGGTTGCCGGCCGAGTGGGGCGGCAGTTCCAGCGGATCGGTCCCTCCGGTCTCGCTCGCGCCGGTTTCCACGACGCCGACCCGGCGCTCGAGATCCGCGATTCGTCGGTTCAGGCGATCGATCAGGGTGTAGGCTCGGGCGAGTTCGCCGGAGAGCTGGTCCACCGTGTGGTCCGCGAAGCCGAGGCGTTCCTCGATGCGGATGAGTCGGTCGTCGTCAGGCGTTGGCATGCCACCAGCGTACCCTGACGCGTCGGATCGCGGCTCGGGCCGCGTGCGAGGCGTGCGAGCCTTGGGTACCGTTTGCGCCATGATTCACTCGCTGCCTCTCTCCGCTCTGGCCGCCGGTTCCGCTGTGCTCGTTCTGTCCGGTTCGGCGTTCGCCTCGCCCGCACCGGAGTTTTCGCTCGGCCTGGCGGGCGCGATGTCGCTCGGGTCCGTCCAGGACCGCTCCGACGGTTCGGATGCGCTGCTCGACCCCGCCGTCTCCGCAAGGTTCGGGACGAGTGGGTCGACCTGGTGGAGCGTCAGCGCCAGTGGGATGGTTGACGACGACGCGGCGAACAAAGACTACAGCCTCCGGTTCACCTATCACCGCTTCCTCGCAGAGGACTTCGAGCTGAACCTCGCCCTCACCGGCTGGTTCCACGATCAGCAGGTGGACGACGAGGCGTCTGGCAGTTTCGACCTCGGCTTCCGCTACCACTTCCTCGCCGACCGCGATCGTGGCTGGAGCGTCTACGGCGATATCGGGATCGGCTTCATGCTCTCGAGCGGCCCGGTCCCCGAAGACGGTACGGACTACAACTTCACGCCGCGGGCTGGAGTGGGCGTCACGCTGGAACTCCCCGACCGATTCGGCGGCGACGTCGGTGCTCGCCTGGATCTCGGCGTCGGCTGGCAGCACTATTCGAACGCCTCCACCTCCGGTTCTGACGAGAATCCGGGTCGAGACTCGCTCTATGTTCGTGCGGGCGTGATCTTCCCATTCTGAATCGCTGCGTTTGAATCGCCGATGACTCCTTCATGACCGAATCCCGCCAAGAGAATTCGCCGGCGACGCCGTCGGAGCACTCGCATCCGGAGCCGGACCTCACGCCGCACGGGCCGCTCGGCGGTCTCGTGGTGCGAGGCGGTATCGGCGGCGTGCTCATGGGCCTGGCGAACCTCGTGCCGGGCATCTCCGGCGGCACGATGCTGCTCGCCTCGGGCGTCTACGAGCCGTTCATCAACGCCATCGCCGAGGCCTCGACCCTGCGGTTTCACTTGCGTTCGCTTGTGCTGCTCGGGAGCGTGGTGGCCGCGGCGGCGCTGTCGATCGTGCTGCTCGCTGGTCCGGTGAAGGACCTGGTCGTCGATCAGCGATGGATCATGTACAGCCTGTTCATCGGGCTCACGCTCGGCGGCGTGCCGCTGATCTGGTCGATGATCGGGGAGGCACATCGCAAGCGCGAGGCGAAGGTGCGGGCCTCGATCTTCGGCGCGGTTCTCGGTATCGCTGCGATGGCGCTGATGGTGTTCCTCAAGACCAGCGGTGCTGGGTCGACCAACTTCGCGATGCTCCTGCTCGCCGGGCTCGCTGGTGCGAGCGCGATGATTCTTCCCGGCCTGTCCGGCGGCTACCTGCTGTTGGTGCTCGGGCAATACGTCCCGATCCTCGCTTCCATCGATCGGGTCAAGGAGGCGATCAGCGCCCGCGACTTCGCGGCGGTGCTCGCCGAGTGGGTGGTCGTGGTTCCCGTCGGCCTCGGAGTGGTGATCGGGATCGCGGGGGTGAGCAACCTGATCCGCTTCATGCTCAAGCGGTTCGAGGGCTTCACGCTCGGCGTGCTCATGGGACTGCTGCTCGGTTCGGTGCTCGGTTTGTGGCCGTTTCAGGAGGGCGTGCAGCCGGTGATCGGATCGATCATCAAGGGTGAGGTCGTGAGCGACGAGACCCTCGCGACGATCGCGCAGGAAGACTGGCCTCTGAGTTTCTTCGCGCCGACGGCCATGCAGGTCGTCTGGTCGGTGCTGCTGATCGGTGCGGGCCTCGCCACCACGCTCGGGATCGCAACGCTCGGCAACCGTCTGAAGAAAGACTGAACGCGGGATCAGCGTTTCGCTTTGACGAGTTCGCGCTGGGGCGTCGAGCCGGTCAGGTGCGGCGGCACGCGGTGCGGACGATTTGTCGTTGGACGCGCGCTCGCGGGATCGTCGTCCGACGTCTTCGCCTCGCGATCTGCCATGTAGGCCTGCATGCGCATTTCCTGCACGCAGACGCTCAACCGACCGCCGCATTCGGGGCAGACGAGTTCGTGGGTCCCGACAAGGTCGTAGCCGCAGCGGTTGCAGGGGACGCGGCTCTTCGACGGCTTGGCAACGGCGATGATCGTGCCGACCAGCAGCATGATGAGCACATAGGCGCCGCTGAGCAGGTGGAGCACGCTTCCAAAGCCGATCAGGTTCTGGATGAAGAAGTTCGCCGAAACATCACCGGCGTTCGGCGATCGCGACGCGACGCTCAGGATGCTCGTCGCGACCAGCAGGGGAACCGGCGCGATGAGCAGGATCACCGCGGACTGCCAGCGCCGGCGGAACTTCCAGACCGCGATCCACACAAGCGCAAGATAGAGAACGGGGATAAACACGCGTCAGTGGTGCCGATCTGGAGAGGGGACGCCGCCCGGAAGAGTGCCCGGAACACGGATGATCAATACTACGCGTGCATCGGCCGGATGCGAGGCGATCTCTCGCGGGGTTGGGGAGATGAGTATCGTGGTGCGGGAAGCCCGAACCCCATTCAACCCCAGACCAGAGCCCAGCCGTGCCTTTGCCGAACCCGTCATCCGACCGCCCGATCTCCGCCGGCTGGGGCGCGGCGGTGATCGGGATCGAATTCTGCGCCGCGATCGGTGGGTTCGCGGTGATCGGGTATTTCATCGATCGATGGCAGGGCTCCTCCCCGCTGTGGACGCTGGTGCTGACCGGTCTCGGGTTCGTTGGTGGGGGATACAACCTCTTCAAAGAGGTCAAGAAGCTCCAGCGTCAGGAGGCCCGGCGACAGGTCCGACGCGACACGCCGGGAGCGGATCCGAAGGCGGCCTCGAGTGAGGTCGCGGCGAAACGGGGCAAGCCCCGTCCGACGGGTCGCGTGAACATGTTCAGCCAGCAGGACCTGGACGTTGAGGACCTCGATGAGGTCGAACTCGACTGGCCCGAGGCCGAGAAGGACCGGATCGAGCGGGATCTCCGCGATGCCGAGCGATCGCTCGATCCTGATGAGGACACGAATCGATGACGGATGCGACGCGCAAGCCCATGCCTGATCTGCCCGAACTGAAACTGCCTCTGGGGGCATGGCTGGGTGCCGGCCCGATTGCCTGCGTGGTGGTGGGGGGAATCGGCTATGGCGTGTCGATCGCGCTCGGGGCGAGCCAGCCGATTTCCGCGTTGTATGGGGGAATTGCCGCGGCGATCGGGGTGTTGATCGGCGCGTTGGCGGTGCTGCCGTGGATCGCCCGACCGATGAACCAGTGGGCAAACCTGCTTCTGGGTGGGCAATTGTTCTCGTTTATGGCGACGGTCGGGGCCGGGGTCGTGGTCTGGAAGGGCACCGGAGCGACGCCGACTCCCCTCGGGCTGACGGGTGCCGCGGCGTTCCTGGTGGCTCAACTGGTGCAGGTGAGCGTGTTCCAGTCGGTCGCGAAACCGCTCGAGAAGCGGATGCGCGAGAAGCGGGCGGAAACGGCTTCCTGATTTTGATTTCGGCCCGTCGGAAGCCAGCACGCTCCGGCGAATCTCTATACATTATGCCCCCGCGCGGGAGGCTCCCGCCCGGTCCCTGTACCCCTTGTTTCGGCATCGTTCTCGCGGCGTTTCGCGTCGCACGGAGTGACTGACGAAACCGCCCGCCCCTTTCAGAAGCGACCCCGAGAGGACCACTCGAGATCATGCCCGCTTCAGACCTGATTTTCTCGACTCTGGCAGCCAGCCCGCTGGAGCACACGCTCGACAAGCTGATCGTCGGCGACAACCCGGCGTTCGCCCTCACGATGAACACGATCACGATGTTCATCGCTTTCGGCCTGTACCTCTGGCTGATGTCGGTTGCCGCCAAGGCGATCGCGGTGGGTCCGGAGTCCGAAGGCAACGACCGTTACATGACAAAAGGGCGGTTCGCTCAGGTCGTCGAGGTAGTCGTTCTCGGCTTGCGCGATCAGTTCATCAAGCCGCAGCTCGGCGACCAGACCAACCGATTCCTGCCGTTCCTGCTGACGCTGTTTTTCTTCATCTGGGTAAACAACCTGCTCGGCCTCGTGCCGCTGCTCGACCTTCAGCACCTGATCGGTTCGCTCTGGGGCGACGCCGGCTTCGCGAAGATCGGTGGAACGCCGACCGGTCGCCTGGCGACCAACGCGGCGCTCGCGCTGATCGCGTTCCTTATCTGGAACGGTGCGGGCATCAAGGCCAACGGCCTCGGCGGCTGGCTGCACCACTTCATGGGCGGCGCGCCGTGGTACATGGCCCCGATCATGATTCCGGTCGAGATCATCGGCGCGATCGTGAAGCCCGCCGCGCTGACCATTCGTCTGTTCGCGAACATGACCGCCGGTCACGTGCTTTTGGCGGCGATCATCGGCTTCGTGGGCATGTCGATCGGTGGGCTGGGCTTCTTCCTGGCGTCGCCGATCGTGCTCGTCTCGTTCGTCGGCGCGATTCTGGTGTTCTTCCTCGAAGTATTCGTCGCGACGCTTCAGGCGTTTGTGTTCATGTTCCTCACCACGGTCTTCATCGCCCAGATGATCCACCATGATCACGGCCACGATGAAGAGCACGACGAGGAGTACGACTCCCACCTCGGTACCGCGGTGCCGGAGGATTCGGCGCTCGGAGCGGCGTAAGACAATCGGTTTGATGTGTGCCCCCGTCCGGTCAGTCTCCGGTCGGGAGGAGTTTCAAGTTTGAGTTCCCTGATCGTCGCATGTGTCGACGGCACAGATTTTCGGAGAGCGTGTAAAGATGAAGATGTCCAAGATGTTCGGTATGGGTGCCGTCGCTGCGGCGGGCGTTGCCCTTCTTTCCAGCACCGCCCTCGGCGCTGAAGGCGCTGCCGCCTCCGGCGAAGCCGCTGTCGCGGCCGGCAGTGGCATGAAGGGCCTCGGCTACGGTATCGGCATGGGCCTCGCCGTCATCGGCGCCGGCCTCGGCATCGGTCGCATCGGCGGCTCGGCGGTCGAGTCCATGGCTCGCCAGCCCGAGGCCACCGGCTCGATCACCACCGGCATGCTGCTGACCGCGGCGTTCGTCGAAGGTGCCGCGCTGTTCGCGGTCGTCGTCGCGCTGCTCGCCAACGCCGGCTGAGCCCGCGTTTCAAGATCACTCGTCCCGGCGGTGAGAGCCGGCGGGACGGGATTCATCGCCCGCCCGTAGACCGGCCGGGCTGTCGAATGACTCGAAGAGGTTCTTTGGCATGACTTCGATGGTTTCTCTCATAGCGGCTGCGGGTACCGAGCCCACGCTGTTCAACGTCCCGAACTTCATCGCGGCGCTGCTCGTGTTCGTCGCGGCGCTGTTGATCTCCAACAAGATGATCTGGCCCAAGATCACCGGCGCTCTCGACGCCCGTGACGCCAAGATCCGCAGCGAGATCGAGGCGGCCGAGAAGTCGCGTGCGAACGCGGACAAGGCGCTGAAGGACTACGAGTCCTCGCTCGCCGAGGCCCGCGCCGAGGCCGAGAAGATGATCGAGCAGACCAAGGCCGAGCAGGTCCGTCTCGCCGCCGATCTGAAGGCCAAGTCCGAGGCCGAACTGAACCAGATGCGCGATTCCGCGAAGCGGAACATCGAGGCCGCCAAGCGTGCCGCGATCGCGGACCTGTACCGCGAGTCGGCGCAGCTGGCGGTGAAGATCGCCGAGAAGATCCTCGAGCGCGAAGTCAATGCCGCCGACCACTCCCGCCTCATCGACGAGACGCTCGCCGAGGTGACTTCCGAGTACGCCGGGGCTTCGGCCTGAGCAATTCGGCCGGTCTCTGACCGGTCGGTTCCTGAAAGGACTCACGACGTGCCACTGTTCGAATCGCCGCCCGAGGCGGTGGACAAGGTGTATGCCAAGAGCCTCTTCGAGCTCGCCGAAGCCGAGGGCGGTCGGTCTCGCCTGGAGTCGCTCGCCGCGGAACTCGACGAGTTCGTCGAACTGACCCGCGCCGAGTCGCAGCTCAGCGAGTTTCTGTCGTCGCGGATCTTGGGTGCCGACGATCGAGCCAGATCTCTCAGCTCGATGTTCGAGGGCCGGATCAGCGAACTGCTGCTCCGTTTCCTGCAGGTGCTCAACCGCAAGGAGCGCCTGAGCCGCCTGCTCTCCATCGTCGCGGCGTACGAAGAGATGGTGCAGGAGAAGTTCGGGCGTATCGAGGTGAATGTCTACACCCGCGAGCCGATCTCGGCCGACCAGATCGCCTCGATCAAAGCCCGCCTGGAGACCGCGACCGGTCGCGAGCCGGTGATCTACCCCTACACCGTGCCGGGCATGATCGGCGGCGTGAAGATGCAGATAGGCGATCGTCTGTTCGACGACTCGATCCAGACCTCGCTCCGCAACATGACCGAACTCATCAAGGAAGACGGCGCCGCCGCCATCCGCACCAAGTCGTCCGACCAGTTCCTCAGCGATCTGGACGACGCGTAACCCGGACCACACCAACCACTCCCGATCGAACGGGGCTTCTCTAGACCGCCCCACACCGACAGGATCAGCCGATGAAGATCAAGACCGAAGAAATCACCAGCGTCATCAAGCAGGAGATCGAGCAGTACTCCACGCAGCTCGAGGTCTCCGATGTCGGCCGCGTCATCGAGATCGGTGACGGTATCGCCCAGATCTACGGCCTCTCGAACGCCATGGCCGGTGAACTGCTCGAGTTCCAGACCGACGAAGGCTCGGTCATGGGCCAGGTCATGAACCTTGAACTCGACACCGTCGGCGCGGTCGTCTACGGCGACTACAAGAAGGTCCGCGAGGGCGCGACCGTCCGCTCGACCGGTCGCCTGCTCGACGTGCCCGTCGGCGAGGAACTGCTCGGTCGCGTCGTGAACCCGCTGGGTGAGCCGCTCGACGGCGGCCCGGCCATCGACGCCAAGAACCGCCGCCCCGTCGACATCATCGCCCCCGGCATCGCCGACCGGCAGCCGGTGACCGAGCCGATGCAGACCGGCATCAAGGCCGTCGACTCGATGATCCCGATCGGCCGCGGCCAGCGCGAACTCGTCATCGGCGACCGCAAGACCGGTAAGACCGCCGTCTGCGTCGACGCCATCATCAACCAGAAGCGCAACTGGGGCACCGACAGCGCCGTCGTCTGCATCTACGTCGCGGTCGGCCAGAAGGAATCGACCGTCGCCGGCGTCGTCCAGCAGCTCAAGGACGCGGGCGCGATGGAGTACACCATCGTCGTCAACGCCGGTTCCTCCGACCCCGCCCCGATGCAGTACGTCGCTCCCTACGCGGGTACCGCGATGGGCGAGCATTTCATGTGGCAGGGCAAGGACGGCAAGACCCCGAAGCACGTGCTCGTGGTCTACGACGACCTCTCCAAGCAGGCCGTCGCCTACCGCCAGCTCTCGCTGCTGCTGCGCCGCCCGCCCGGTCGTGAGGCCTACCCCGGCGACGTGTTCTACCTGCACTCGCGCCTCCTCGAGCGCGCGACCAAGCTCTCGGACGAGAACGGCGGCGGTTCGCTGACCGCGCTGCCGATCATCGAGACGCAGGAGGGCGACGTCTCGGCGTACATCCCGACCAACGTGATCTCGATCACCGACGGCCAGATCTACCTCGAGCCCGAACTGTTCTTCGCCGGTGTCCGTCCCGCGATCAACGTCGGTATCTCGGTGTCGCGCGTGGGTGGTAACGCCCAGATCAAGGCCATGAAGCAGATCGCCGGCTCGCTCCGCCTCGACCTCGCGGCCTTCCGCGAACTCGAAGCGTTCGCCCAGCTCGGCACCGAACTCGACAAGGCGACCCAGGCCCAGCTCGATCGCGGTATGCGGATGGTTGAACTGCTCAAGCAGAAGCAGTTCCAGCCGATGGACGTGATCGACCAGGTCATCTCCATCTTCGCCGGTACCCGCGGCTTCCTCGACGACATCAAGCCGTCGGAAGTCCCCGCGTTCGAAGTCGAACTGCTCAAGCACTTCAACGAGGGCGCCGGCAAGTCCGTCCGCGACGAACTCGCCCAGTTGAAGGCCATCGACAAGTCCCTCGAGGGCAAGCTCAAGGACGCGATCAAGGCGTTCAAGGATGGCCGCAAGGGCTGAGCGAGGCCGAGCCGAGCATTGTGGATCCAAAGAAGGCGACCCGAACGGGTCGCTTTTTTGCGTCGACACCAGCAACAGCCGAGCCGGCTGATCCGTGCTCCGGCTCCGAGGCGGCGGCCGTTCCTGGCCGTTGAGGCCCGTAGAGGACAGTTCTGCTCGAATTCTCATTGGCTGATCCGGATCTCGATATATGCTCAACTCGGTGGAGGTTCGCGCGGATCGAGCGGTACGCGGCGCACCAGCACGCGCGAGCGATCAGGCTGAGGAGGTAGCCATGCGCATTCAACAGGTCGTTTGTGTCCTCGCGTTCGCGGGGTTCGCTCAGGCGGGCACGCCGTACGAGTCGGACTTTGATGACGGAACGGTCGGTCCGGAGATCACCTTGGGAGCGGCGTTTCTCACGGGTGTTCAGGGTTACGCGGATCTGGGGGTTGGCGATAACACCTTCACGGGTCTCTTCCTTCGGAGTCCGACGCAGAACACGGTCAGGGTGGAACTGACGGACCTGCCCACGCACTCGACCATCGACATCGCGTTTCTCTTCGCGGCGATCGACTCGCTCGACGGGACGGGCACTCCTCCCGCGGGCGACTTCTTCATCGTGACGGTCGACGGCGTCGAGGTGTTCAACGAGTCCTTTGCCAACGCGCTCAAAGAGCAGATCCAGAGCTACCAGCCGCCGGCCGGCGGCGAGCTCGCGCGTCGGGTTCCTCTGGGGTTCACTGTGGGCGAGTTCTACCTTGACAGCGCGTACGACATGTACATCGAGCCCGCGTTTCGGGATATCCCGCACACCGCCGACTCCGTCGTGATCGAGTTCCGGCTCGACGGCGATGGTGTTCAGGACCTCAACGACGAGTCGTGGGCGTTGGACAACCTGCGGGTGAGCACCGACGGCGATTCGTCTTGCCCCGGGGATGTCAACTTCGACGGTTCCGTGGACCTCGCCGATTTGAATCTGGTGCTCGCGAACTTCGGGCAGGCAACGCCCAACGGCGATGCCACGGGCGATGGCGTAGTGGATCTCGCGGATCTGAACGCTGTTCTGGCGGCGTTCGGCGCTTCGTGCCCCTGAACGGCTTCGACGATCCGGGCTCATCCGCCGTGCTGGTTTCAAAGATTTTGTTTGGAACCGGATGTGGACGGGAGTAGATTGACACTGAGGGAGGATCGTGGGGGTCCGCCCGAAACTCGATCAGTTTTCCCGGGCCACGCCCGGGGGGTGTCGCTGTGCGGGCGAAAAGAGTCAGCATGTCGAGCGCCAGCGTGTTCGTCGCGACCTTGGCCTTGGTCGCGGATGCGGGTGCGCAGCAGCCGTTCACCGAAGAGGCGTTGACGCGAGGCATCGGTTATCAGGCGGTGCAATCGTCGGCGTTCGGCAACGGCGCAATGTTTGCTGATCTGAACAACGATGGCAGTCCCGATCTCATCGTCGCCGGCGGGGCGTCCGGAATCGGGGTCTATGAGAACGACGGCACGGGCCATTTCATCGATCGCACATCTGGTCTCGGTGTCGCGGCGTTTAGTGCGCCCGCCGGCCTTTCGGGGGCTGACTTCAACGCGGACGGTCGGATCGATATCTACGTCTCAATCTGGAACCAGCCGAACATGCTTCTGCTCAACAACGGCGATTGGACGTTCACGGACGTCGCGCCGGTCGCTGGTGTGGATGATCCCGGCGATTCGACGGGCTGTGCGTGGGGCGACTACGACGGCGACGGGTATCCCGACCTTTATATCTCCAATCGCACGGGATCCACCGGCCTGACGAGTGTGGAGCGCGACCGATTGATGCGCAACCGCGGCGACGGGACCTTCGAAGATGTTTCTGCGCAGTTCGGGATTGGCGACGACGATGCGCTGACATTCCAGGCGGTCTGGTTTGATATGGACGCCGACGACGATCTCGATTTGTACATGTCCACCGATTACTCGAACTGCAACAACATCGGGTATCGCAACCGGCTATGGCGGAACGACGGCGGGGAACTCATCGAGATAAGCAGCGGGTCCGGAGCGGACATCTGCATCGACTCGATGGGCGTCGCCATAGGCGACTTCAACGCCGACGGTCATGCTGATTTGTATTGCACCAACACTCCGGGCGGGAATTCGCTGTTGCTCGGCGATGGATCCGGTGTCTTCACCGAGGCGGCGATCGAGGCCGGGGTTCCCGTCAATGGATCGTGCTGGGGAGCGAATTTCGTCGACCTGACGAACGACGGGAATCTTGAACTCTATGTCGTCGATCAGGTCTTTCCGGATCGGATCTTTTCCGGCGCTTCCGGCTGGCCGTGCGCCGATATCGGGCCGGCTCTGGGCATGAATGTCGTTTTCCCCCACCAAAGTTTCTGCGTCGCATTTGCGGACATCGACGGCGATGGCGACCTGGACATGGCGCACTCGTCGATCCGCTCCGGAGGTCAGTCACCGATCCGGCTGTTCGTGAACAACGAAGGGTCGCAGCGCAACTGGGCCCGGATTCGCGTGATCGGTGAGGGTGCCGACACGCAGGGCATCGGAGCGCGACTCGTCTTGACCACGCCAGACGGGGTGCAGCGTCGGCAGGTCCACGCGGGCGCGAGTTACATGTCGCAGGACGAGTTTGTCGTACACTTCGGGCTCGACGCCCGCTCGCAGGCGGATGCTCTCGTGGTGAGTTGGGTGGGGGGCACGCAGCGGTCGTTTACAAACATTCCAGCGAACACGGTCTGGACCGTTCCTCCTCCCGAGTGGTTGGGCGATGGGAACCGCGACGGAGTTGTTGATAACGCGGACGAGGCGCTGCTTGCCGGTTGCCTCGGCGGGCAGTCTTCGGCGCCGGTTTCACCGGGGTGCGAGTTCTTCGACTTCGACGGAGACTTCGTTGTCGGCCCGAGCGATGTCGAGCAGTTCGCCGATCTGTTGAACCCGCCCGCTTGCCCACCGGATGTGTCCGACGACGGTTCCGTGGACCTCGCCGATCTGAACCTGGTTCTCGCGAATTTCGGGCAGGCAACGCCCACCGGGGATGCCACCGGCGACGGCATCGTGAACCTGGCGGATCTGAACGCTGTATTGGCGGCGTTCGGTACATCTTGCGAGTGATCAGCGGCTTTGCTTGGCTTCGGGTCAACCCGCGAACGCCGTGAGGGCTGTTTTATGGCTCGTCGCGTCGGTTGGGCCGTGGAAAGATCGGCTCTATGGTGGAAGGAGTTCCCCAACACCGGAGTTTCCCATGCCCAGTGCCTCTCGCGTTTCCCAGTTCTTTCGTCACATGGTTCTCGCGGGCGTGTTGGGATCCGCTCTCGCCCCGGCGATGGCGGCGGCGGAGCCACTCCTGCACAGCGCGCCCCAAGGGGCAGACCTCCTCGACCACACCGAGTCGAACGCCCATCGCGCGAGGGCCGTGCTGATTGACACCCAGGCCTTCGATGACGCGATGCGCAGCGAAGACCAGCCTGTATCCCTGCAACTGTTCGACGATGTCCGCGTCGATCTTCGGTTCGATCGGGTGTCGTACTACAGCCGGACGACGACCGCGTTCACCGGTCTTCTCGGCGACGGCCGGGATCCGGCGGCGTGGTACACGCTGGCTCGCAGCGGTGACGCGTTCGTCGGTCATTTCTGGACGGGGGACGGCAGGCTCTACAAACTTCGCCCGGTCGACGAGCGGTCCGGTCTGCACGGCGTGTTCGAGTTGGACCCCACCGGCTTCGAACCGTGCGCGACCTGCGAAGAAGATCACGGGTCCCGCTCGCACATCGTGCCGAATCAGAACGGCACGGTCGTCGCGCGCGGCTGCGAGGACGACGGCACGGTGATCGATGTCTTGGTGGTGTACACGCCCGCGGCGAGGAACGCCGCCGGCGGGACGGCGTCCATCCAGGCGCTCGCGGTCTCGGCGATCGAGGCGACGAATCAGGCCTATCTCAACAGCGGTGTGCAAACGACCGTTCGACTGGCGCACCTCGCCGAGGTGGATTACAGCGAGTCGGGCAGTTTCGGAACCGATCTGAGCAACCTGCGCACCGGCGTTGTCCCCGACGCGCTCGAACTGCGGGAGATCTTCGACGCGGATCTCGTGGCCATGCTGAGCAACAGCACCGGCGCGTGCGGCATCGGGTACCTCATGCAGGACCTCGACCCCGGCTTCGAATCGCTCGGGTTCAGCGTGACGCGCTACTCCTGCGCCGTCGGCAACCTCTCTTTTGCGCATGAACTCGGCCACAACATGGGCTGCCAGCACGACATCGACAACGCCGGCTCGAACCCGCTGTTCCCGTATTCGTTCGGCTGGCGATGGACGACCAACGGCGGCCAGCTCCGGCGCTCAGTCATGTCCTACGCGCCGGGGAGCCGGGTCCCTCACTTCTCGAATCCGAACGTGCTCAACGGCGGTGTGCCGACGGGTGTGGAGTCCTCCGCGTTCAATGCGCTCTCGATCAACAACGCGGCGTACGTCGTCTCTAACTTCCGCGTCAGCGACTGCGGCGATGGGACGCCGAGCGACTGCGGCTGGGGTGGGCTCGGTGGCGGTGTCGACGGTTCGGTGTTCGCCATCGCGGGTTACGACGGCGCCGTCATCGCCGGCGGCAACTTTCAGAACGCCGGAGGCGCAGCCGCGTCGCGCGTCGCACGCTGGAACGGCGAGCAGTGGGATGGCCTGTCGGGCGGGACGAACGGCACGGTGTACGCGATGGTCTCGTCGGTACCCGATCTGTATGTCGGCGGCTTCTTCTCGACCGCGGGCGGTCAGTCGGCGAACAGCGTCGCTCGCTGGAACGGCTCGTCGTGGAGCGCGTTGGGCGACGGCCTGAACAACCGTGTGTACGCGCTCGAACTGTTCGACGATGGTTCCGGCGAGGCGCTCTACGCCGCGGGCCTGTTTGCCAGCACCGGCGGTGATCCGGTGTCGCGCATCGCGAAGTGGGACGGTCAGTCCTGGCTTCCGCTCGGCTCGGGGCTGAACGGCGTCGTGAACACGCTCGAAGTATTCGACGACGGGACCGGTCCGGCGCTCTACGCCGGCGGGCTGATCTCGATCGCGGGCGGTGTGCCGGTGGAGCAGGTGGCTCGTTGGGACGGGCAGCAGTGGTCGCCGGTCGGCGTTGCCGGACCCGACGACATGGTGAACGCGCTCGCGGTGTTCGACGATGGCAACGGTGAAGCCCTTTACGTTGCGGGGCGGTTCGGATCCGTTGCCGGTGTGGCGTCTCCCGGGATCGCACGCTGGGACGGGCAGCAGTGGTCCGCGGTCGGATCGGGGCTGGCGTCGGAAGTGAAGGCTCTGGCGGTGGTCAACGAGGCCGGTGGGCCGGCGCTGTACGCGTCCGGCAACTTCATTGTCACGTTCGATCTGCTTCCGGTAACCGGCATCGCGCGCTGGGACGGGCAGGAATGGTCGCGTCTGGGCCTCGGCTTGAGCGGGAACGGCGGTGAGGCGCTCGGTGTGTCGAGTGTCGGTGCGGGTTCGGCGTTGTTCGTCGGTGGCGGCTTCTCGACCGCGGGATCGCAGCAGGCGGACGGCGTTGCGCGCTGGGCGTGTCGCAGTTCGGTTTGCCCGGGCGATGTCACGCTCGACGGCGAGATCGGCCTCGAAGACCTGAACCTCGTGCTCGCGGGCTTCGGGCAGCAGACTGATGACGGCGACGCCAACGGCGACGGGATCGTGGACCTCGCCGATCTGAATGCGGTGCTCAGCGCGTTCGGGCAGGCTTGCCTTTGATCAGTACTTCACGACGAACGGAAGCACGATCGAGATCGCGATCAGCACGATGATCACGACTTCGAGCGTTTCGAGCCGGCGCGTCGCCGCGGTGTCGGTGATGCGCTGGTAGACGCCGTCGGCCGCGTCGAGTTTGCGCTGCACGTTGGACTGCCACGCGGGGAGGGACAAGCGCTCCGACGCGAGTCGGTACACGCGCGCGAGGTACTGGTTGCCCATCAGTTTGATCGCGTTGTTCACGCCTTCGAAGAGGACCGCGGCGTCGGTCTGAACCATGGCGAAGCGGCTGACGAGCGCTTCGTCCTTGAACAGCGGGTACCAGCGCCGGTTCACGAAGCGGGCCAGCAGTTCATCGGAGTGATCGAGAATGGAGTCGAGCTCCTCGTCGAGGATGCGGAGCTGGAGCAGCTCGACGTTGGCGTGCTGGAGCACGGCGATGAGATCGTCCGGTTCAGGGTCGAGCAGGATGGCGGCGTTCCAGTCGATGACCGCGAGATCGTCCACGCCGTAGGACATCCGGCCGCCCAGCGTGCGGGCGAGCTGGTCTTCGCCGAGCTCCCCTGCCTCGGCCTCGATCGCGCGACCGAGCGACTGGGCGTGTCGATCGAGAAACGCGGTGGGGGGCTCCTCCCCGTCGCGCTCGCGGATCGCGAAGACGCAATAGTCTTCGACGATGTCGCGGAGGTTCGGGCGCTCGATGGAACTGTGGATGGATTCGAAGACCGCGCTCACGCCCGTTCGCGCATGTGACTGGAGGTCGTCGTTGTCGTACAACGCCAGGCCGAGATCGGTCAGGCGGTCTACTGGGCATTCGAACGGGATACTGAAGGTGACGAGGATCGCACCGAAGTCGTACACGATCATTTCGACGGTCGCGTCCGTGGCGTAGTCGCCGATCGCGACGCTGCCGATGTTCACGAGCAGCCGGAGCGGGGCCGGCTGATAGCCGAACCAGCCCGGCGACGGGCGTCGGCCGCGAACGATCTGGTAGGGCGTGGCGTCCGCGGTGAGTTTGCGTGCCTCGTCCAGATCGATCTGGAATCCGGCGTCGAAGGCAAACATGAAGCGGCAGTTTCCGGCGACGCGTTCGCTGGATCCGGTCGAACCTGTCTGGTTGGTCATGGGGAGCGTTTCAGGGTTCCGGTAGGGGGCCCGGCCCAGATTCGGACGCGAATCAGTGAACCAGGGAGGCACTCATTATCCAGTTTCACATCCTTCCTTGCCAGCGGTTGAGAATTCCGCCTGCAGGCAAGATTTCATGCGGCATCCGCCCCGGCTTGGGCTACATTGCCTAGTCGGCCTTTTGTGCCAGCCCGGGCAGGGAGCGCGGGCGTTTGGGCCGAGGTTGGAGGAGAAAAGCTATGTATCGCACCGTGGTGCTCGCGTGTGTCTCGGGCTGGGCGGTTTCTCTCGCTCAGGCGGCGGATGTTTCCTGGGCTTCGCCCGTCGATGGTGTTTGGAACACCCCGGCAAACTGGTCGCCCGCGATGGTGCCGACGGCGGCCGACCGGGCGATCCTCGGTCTGGCGGGGCCCTACACGGTCACTCTGAACGTGAACCCCGGAGTTTCGGGCCTTGTGATCAACAACCCCGACGCCGCGTTCGAGATCCCGGGAGGTCGCAACTTCACGATCGGCGCTGACGGTATCTTCAACGATGGCTGGATCGTCGTGAACCCGACCAATGCGGGGGCGGTCACAAGCATATTCATCGACAGTCACTCCGGCCTCGACGGCAACGGCATGCTGACGCTGAGCGGGTTCAACACGCGCGCCCGACTGATCTCGGGCACCGATGCCCTGCTGACCCACGAAGTGAACCACACGATCAACGGCTTCGGTCAGATCACCCTGCGTTTCGACAATCAGGGCTGGATCGTCGCGGACGCGCCGAGCGAGACGCTGTTCGTTACCGGCGGACCGAAGACGAACTCCGGCGTGCTCTCGGCGATCGACAATGGTGTACTCGACCTGTCGTCCACCTCTATCGACCAGACCGGCGGCGGGATCATTGAGGCCAACGGCGGCACGGTCATCATCGCCGGATCAACGATTACAGGCGGCACGCTGTTGAATAGTGGTGCGCCGAATTCGCTGATGAACATAGAAACGAACACGCTTGCGAATGTTCTAATCAGCGGCGATGCCCAACTCGTCGCGGGCCGCACAGCGACGATTCAGGGTGGTTCGCTTACGAACAACGGCCTGTTTACGGTCAACCCGGATAGCGTCGGTGCGACAACCACTTTGAGTTTCGCCGAGCCGACGATCATCTCCGGAGCCGGAACGATCCGGCTCAACGGCCTCAGCAGCCGCGCGCGCATGCTCGGTTCCGGAGTCAGCGTTGAGAACGCTGCGTCGCACAGCATCCGCGGGTTCGGCCAGATACTGGTGGATCTCGTGAACAGCGGGGTGGTGATTGCGGATGCACCGGGCGAACTCCTCGAGGTCAACGGCGGTCTGAAGACGAATCTCTCGACGATGCGCGCCGAATCGGGCGGGACGCTCCAGATCGCGTCGACCACGGTCGATCAATCGGAGAGCGCCGAACTGCTCGCTGATGGTGGTGTCGTGCAGATCGGTACATCGACCGTCAATAACGGGCGGCTGGTGAACAGCGGATCGGCCGGCTCCGATGCGGTCATCACATCGACAACGACGCTCAACGACGTCACGCTGGAAGGCCAGTGGACCCACAGCCCCGGCGTGACGGTGACGCTTCGAGGCGTGACCGACGGGTCAGGCACACTGTTGGTCAACATCGGAAACGTCGGAGCGACGACGACGGTGAACGCCGATGAGGATGTAGTGCTCGCAGGTGATGGGTCGATCCGTCTGGGCGGTGTTGCGTCCCGAGCGCGAATCATTTCCGGTGCCGGGGTGAACATCACGCAGGGCATGGATCGTTCGGTCATCGGATTCGGCCAGTTGCTCTCGGGCTTCGTCAACAACGGACTGGTGCGAGCCAACGTCGACGGCCAGTCTTTGCTCGTCAGTGGCCAGGACAAGCTGAACAACGCGGTCTTCGATGCGGTGGACGGCGGGATCCTCGAGTTTCAGAGCACCACGTTCGACCAGACCGGTGGCGGTCTCATCGAAGCGGACGGCGGGACGGCCTCGTTCTCGAACACCACGATGCTCGGCGGAACCGTTCGCAATACCGGTGCGCCCGGCTCGGAGATATCAATCGAAACAAACACGTTTGACTCGGTGGTGATCGACGGTGATTCGACCCTCGTTCCCGGGCGAACGCTGACGATCGGCGGCACCGCCCTCACAAACGACGGTTTGCTCAGCGTCAACCCGACAAACGTCGGTGCGGTCACAACGCTGAGCGCGCCGGGGAACACATCGATCGGCGGAGCCGGGGGCATCCTGCTCGGTGGCACGACGTTACGGGCGCGACTGCTGAACGCGACCGGAGAACTGTTGACGCTCGGCGCCGGTCAAACACTCAGCGGGATAGGTCGCATCGACGCCGAGACATTGATCCACGGCACGATCGCCCCCGGGCTGAGTGTTGGAACCTTGACCGCCACACGCCCCGTCGCGCTCGGCGATGGCTCCACCTTCGCCTGCGAGTTCAACGACGACGGTGCGTCCGATCGGTTCGACAGCAGTTCGAGCGTTGCGCTCGACGGGACGCTTGAACTCATCTTCATCGACGGGTACACGGCTCCCAGCCCCGAAGCGTTCGAGATCATCACGACCGGTGCCAACGGTCGGTCCGGCCGCTTCGATCAGGTCATCGGCGATGCGCCGCCCGCCCCACTGGTGACGCGAGTGGTCTACGAGAGCGACCGGGTCCGCGTCGGGTTTGTGTGCCCCGCCGATGCCAACCTCGATGGCGTCACCGATCTGGGCGACCTGAACGCGGTCCTCGCGAACTTCGGCACGAACGCCAGCCTCGGCGATCTGAACGACGATGGCGCGGTGGACCTCGCCGACCTGAACCTTGTGCTGGCGAACTTCGGGGTGGACTGCCAGGACTGACCCGACCTGAAACGATCGCCGAGAACTCCGGCCGCGTGCAAGCAGTTTGCAGCACGCGGCCGTTTGCGTTTTGCGACGCGCGGGAAGGTACAATCCACCGGCTCGCTCCCCTTCTGGAGCCCCCGGTGATTCCCCGACGCCACAATAAGCCCATCCAACTCGACCTTGAGATTCAGGCCCAGCCGGACGATTCCGCGTGCGGCCCGACGTGCCTGCACGCCGTGTACCGCTACTTCGGCGACGAGTGCTCGCTCAAAGATGTGGTCAGGAGCGTCGTGCGCGTGCACGGCGACGAGACCAACTACCCGGGCACCCTCGCGGTCATGCTCGGCAACGACGCCCTGCGCCGGGGCTACAGCGCCTCACTATTCACCTTTAACCTCCAGGTGTTCGACCCGACCTGGTTCGACGGTTCGGACGCCCCCGGCGACCCCAAACTCCTCGATGCTAAGTTGCGCGAGCAGGCGAGGGTCAAAGCGGGGTTCGATCCGCGTTTCGGCCCCGCGACGGAGGCGTACCTCGGATTCCTCGAACTGGGTGGGCAGGTCCATTTCCGTGATCTGTCGTCCGGTCTGTTGGCATCGTTTATCCGCGCCGGGTACCCGGTGCTGACCGGGCTGAGCGCGACCTACCTGTACCGATGCGCCCGTGAGTTCGGGCCCAACGACGATTACGACGACATCCGCGGCACCCCTTCGGGCCACTTTGTTGTGCTAGACGGGTACGACCCGGCCCGCCGGCTGGTGTCGGTCGCCGACCCGCTCGCTGATAACCCCGCCCTGCTCGACCACAAGTACACGGTCCCGATGTCGCGGCTGGTCGCGGCGATCATGCTGGGCGTGCTGACGTACGATGCGAACCTGCTGATCATAAAGCCCAAGCGGGAAGGCCGAGGCCGCGCGTGACATCCCTGATCGTGGTGGACAATCCGAAGCGATGGAACCTGCACATCGACGGGGCGACGATCGTTTCATCAAAGGATTACCTGACCGGGGCGGTGCCCGCCACCGAACCGGGCGCGAAGGTCTTCAACCTCTGCCGGTCGTACCGATACCAGTCGGCCGGCTACTACGTGTCGCTGCTCGCCGAGGCGCGGGGACAGCGTCCGCTCCCGGCGATCACCGCCATCCAGGACCTGAAACTGTCGCCGTTGATGCGGCTGGTCTCGCAGGATCTCGACGAACTGGTCCGGAGCAGCCTGCAGCGCATCAAGTCCGACGAGTTTGAGTTGAGTGTCTACTTCGGTCGAAACATGGCCAAGCAGTACGACAAACTCGCGAACGCCCTGTTCAACGCGTTCCCCGCGCCGATGCTCCGAGCGCGCTTCGAGCACAACGGCGTCTGGCGTCTGGCCGGCGTGCGAGCGATCGCTGTCGGCGAGGTCCCGGAGTCCCACCGCCCGTTCCTCGCCGAGCAGGCGCAGCGTTCGCTGAAGCGTGCCCCACGCAAAGCGAAGCCGGAAACAGCGTTCCGATTCGATCTGGCGATCCTCCACGAACCGGGCGAGGAGACCGCCCCGTCCTGCTCCGACGCGCTCAAACGGTTCATCCGGGCCGGCGAGTCCATGGGTATCCGCTGCGAACTGATCGAGAAAGACGCGTACGGGCGGATCGCAGAGTTCGACGGGTTGTTCATTCGTGTCAACACGGGCGTGAATCACTACACCTACCGCTTCGCGCGCCGTGCCGCGGCCGAGGGGCTTGTCGTCATCGACGACCCCGTCTCCATCGTCCGCTGCACCAACAAGGTCTACCTCGCCGAGACGCTCGCGCGGCATCGGATCGCGACACCCCGGACGATCACGTTTTCGAAGGAGGGCGCTGCCGGTGTGCTCGCGGAAGTTGGTCTGCCCTGTGTCGTGAAGAAGCCGGACAGTTCTTTCTCGGTCGGCGTACTCAAGGCGGCCGACGAGGCAGAGTTCCGCGCCATCACGGACCGTCTCTTTGAAGAAACAGACCTGCTGGTCGCGCAGGAGTTCGTGCCCACCGATTTCGACTGGCGTATCGGCGTCCTCGGTGGCGAGCCGCTGTACGCGTGCCGCTACTTCATGGCCTCGGGCCACTGGCAGATTCTCAAACGCGAGGACACCGGCGAACTGTCCGGCGGCGAATGGCAAACCGTTCCGATCTCGGAGACCCCCGAGGGCGTGATCAAACTCGCCACCCGCACGGCGGAACTGATCGGCGACGGCCTCTACGGCGTCGATATCAAGGTCGTCCGGGGCAAGCCGGTGGTCATCGAGATCAACGACAACCCCAATCTCGACGCCGATGTCGAAGACCAGATCATCGGCCAGCGCCTCTACGAGCGCATCATGAACCACTTCCTCGTTCGCATGGAGGCCCGCCGGTCATGACCGAATCAACTCCGTGGTCATACCCGCGCAAAGCGTTCTCCTGCACCGGTGTCGAACTGGAGTACATGGTCGTCGATCGCGAGTCGATGAACGTGCGCCCGATCGTCGACGAACTGTTCAAGTCGATAACCGGTTCCTACGACTCGGACATCCCGCCGTCGGACGAGACACCGAACATCTCGTGGTCCAACGAGCTCGCTCTGCACGTCGTCGAGCTGAAGACCGACGAGCCGGTGGAGCGTCTGGAGGGACTCGCCGCTGGGTTCCAGGCGAATGTTGATCGCGTGAACGCCCAGCTCGAGCAGTTCGGCGCGCACCTGCTGCCCGGCGCGGTACACCCGTGGATGGACCCGATCGCCGAGATGCGGCTCTGGCCGCACGAGGCCAACCCGATCTACGAGGCCTTCGACAAGATCTTCAACTGCAAGGGGCACGGCTGGGCGAACCTGCAGAGCACGCACATCAACCTGCCGTTCTCGAACGAGGAGGAGTTCGGACGCCTTCACGCCGCGATCAGGATGGTGCTCCCGTTGATCCCCGCGCTCGCCGCCAGCTCGCCGATCCTCGACGGCCGTTGGAGCCCGATCGCCGACCAGCGTCTTGAGGTCTATCGGCGGAACTCGGTTCGCATCCCGGAGGCGGCGGGCCTGGTGATCCCCGAACCCGTCTTCACCCGCGCGGATTACGAACAGTCGATCTTCCAGCCCCTATACACGGCGCTCAGGCCCCACGATCCCGAGGGCATCCTGCAGCACGAGTGGGCGAACTCCAGAGGGTGCATCGCCCGGTTCATGCGTGGTTCGATCGAGATCCGCGTCGTCGACATCCAGGAATGCCCGGCGGCGGACCTCGCGGTGGTCGCGCTGATCACCGCCGCGGTCAAGGCGATGTACGACGAGCGCTGGATCTCGTACGAAGAGCAGAAGTCCTACGACGTGAAGACACTGCACGAGGTCCTTCTCGACACGATCCGCTATGCCGAGCGCACACGCATCATGAGCGCGCCCTTCCTCCGCGCGTTCGGATGGACCGGTTCGACCGGCTGGGCCGGCGACATGTGGGTGCGTCTCTTCGACGAGCTGCTGGCCGATGACACCGAGTTCGCGCCGACGCTGAGAAAAATGCTCGCGAAGGGCACGCTGTCATCACGAATGAACCAGACGATCGGGCGCTACCCGGACCGCTCGCAGTTGAAGCGGATCACCGAGGACCTCAGCGCCTGTCTGGCCGAGGGCCGTCTGTATGGCTGCTGAACCGTTGGCGGTTGTGGTCACCTGCGAACACGCTGGGAACGAGTTGCCGATCGAATGGACGCACCTGTTCGATTCGCCCGAGGCGAGAGACGCACTGCAATCGCACCGGGGCTGGGATATCGGGGCGCTCGACATGGCGGGAATGATCGCACGCCGATTGTCCGCGCCTCTGCTCGCGTGGCCGGTCTCTCGCCTCCTGATCGAATCGAACCGTTCGCTCGATGCGCCGGACCTGTTCTCGTCGTTCTCCCGCGGCCTCAGCGATACCGAACGCGCGGTACTGGTCGAGCGGTACTACCGGCCCTATCGCTCCAGCATCGAACGACTGATCACGGCGATGGTCGCGATGGGACACCGCGTGTTGCACCTGGCGGTGCATTCGTGCACCGACGAGCTCAATGGGGTAAAGCGGGAACTCGAACTCGGTCTGCTGTTCGACCCGGCACGCCTTTTCGAGGTCGAGATCACCGGCGACATCCGCGGCTGGTTCGATCGGCATGCAGCGGATTACCGGGTCCGGTTCAACGAACCGTACCTCGGCACGGACGATGGGCTCACATCGTTCCTGCGCACCTGCTTCCCGGATCGAGCGTACGCCGGCATCGAACTCGAGTTCCGTCAGGGTTTTCTGTCCAACCCAACCGAGGCCGCCGCGCTCGCCCAGGCCACCGCCACCGCGATCGAACAGTTGCGCACGGGGTTGCGAGCGGCGTAACGCGCCAGCGCTCGAGGCAGGCTACGGCTCGATCCATTCGGAGTTGGTCAGGCTTCCGTCAGGACTCCACGCGAAACGCGCCCGGCGATGCCCGCTGTGCTTCAGCCACAACCAGTCCATCTCCATAGCCTGAGAATCGATCACAGCAAAGTGAGATCGTCCTGCTTCGCTCCGCTCCCGGTCGGGGTCGCCGTCGATCAGGTCCTCGGGGAGATTCGGTGAGGGGCCGTCGCTCGGCGTTCCCGGCGTGTTCGGGGCGAGGTAACAGCGCCGGCTCATAAGAGCAGTCCGTTCCCACGCCTCATCGAAGATCGGGCCGTCGAGATGAACCGTTGCGCGAGATCGGATACGCAACTGCGTGCGCGACTTCGCGTCGTAGAAGTGCCACGCGACGACCGGCTGGTGCTCGATCTCCGCGGTTTTCGAGGCTCGTCGGTCCGTGTGGCAGCGGAGCGTAAGCGTGTCCGGATCGACGTGCCGCAGCACCACCGTGCGGGCACGCGGCGACCCGTCTGTTGCACTCGCCGTGCACAGCGTGGGCGTGCGGAAACTGTGGCGGCGATCTGCGACCGCTCGCCTCAGCATCGTCCAAGCCAGCCCCGGTATCTCGGCCAGTTCCGGGGGCGCCGCAGCGCCTTGACTGTCCGCCTCATTCGGGCTTTGGTTCATAGGTGAACGCTAGCCCGGTCCTCAGTATTCGTCACGGTTTGAACCCGTTTCTCGAGGGTTCGTCGAGCATTTCCGCGAAACCAACCGCCACGAATCGCCAACCAGGTGGTACAACCCTCGGCGACACGCCCTGTCGCCCGAAGGAGACCCTCTCATGACCAGAAACTTCACCAGACTTTCCCTGCTCGCCATCGGCTCGGTCTCGATCATGGCGCTGAGCGGCTGCCAGAACTCCGCGCCGGCCGACTACGGTCGGACGACCACCGTCCCCGTCGACCAGCGCCAGTCCTACGAGCGTGGTCTGGCCTCGAAGGACCTGACCGCCGCGACCGACGACATGGTCCGCTCCATCGCAACCAAGCCCGAGATCCGCGACAGCCCGTACCGTGTGCAGATCGTCATGGCCGATGTCGTGAACCGAACATCGATGCCCGCGCGGAACTTCGACATCTACCTCGCCCGGATCCGAGCCCTGCTCAATCAGACCGACTCGCGATACAACATCGGCTTCGTCACCGAGAAGTCGCGCGTCGAGCAGCTCCGCCGCTCCGAGGGCCTCGATCCCGCCGGCGGTTCGTCGTACGCGTCCAAGGCCGACTACGCGCTCCAGGGCGAGTTCTACGACCTGCCCAACCAGGGATCGAACTACTACCTGCTGACCTTCCAGATTGTCGATCTCAACGACGGCGAGATCTACTGGGAGAACTCGTACGAAGTGAAGTTCGATTGAGCGGCGCGGGGTGTTTCTCATGCACACGCTCTGTCGGTATCTCTTCGCCGCCGGCGCGTCGATCGTGCTGGTCGGATGCGCTTCACCGCAGATCGACACCACCCGCCTGACCTCAACGGACATCGTCAAGATGACCGACGAGATGACTGCTTCGTTCGCTGGCGACGAGGTGATCGGTGAGCGTACCGAAGGCAGCGACGAGTGGGTCGTGTCCATCGATCGCGTACGCAATCTCAGCGAGCACCCGATCCCGATGCGTGAGCGCTGGGCGACGATGGCCCGGCTTCGGTCACGCCTCGCCCAGACGGACTTCGCCCGGCAGCGCAGCATTGTCTGGGTGCTCCCGCCCGATCTTTGGCGACAGTACGACGCCGCGACATACAACCCCGGCACGCGCCGACTGCCGACTCACTCGCTCCACGCGACTTTTTACTCTGACACCATCAGTTCGCTGGACATGCGGACCGACTCGTACCTCTGCGCGTTCACGCTGACGGATCTCGCCACCGGGCTGGTCATATGGGAAGACAGCTTCGAAGTGAAACACACCAAGCGATCGGACGCGTTCAACTGAACCATGAAACGGTCCCCGGACATCCCGCAAGCAATGCACAGGACGGTCGCGCTGATGAGCGCGGGTGGTCTTGCGATCCTCTCGGGGTGCGCATCATCATCCGCGACCGATCCCACGCGCAGCGCCGCGACATCGTTCTACGCGGGCAACTACGCCGATGCCCGCGATGCTCTTCGCGCCACGGCGTACCGGGAGCCGCCATCGGAGAACACCGTTCTCGCCTCATCTGCCCTCGGCTTCGCGTCGCTCGCCGCGGGGTCGACCTACGAGGCCAACAAGGCCCTGCTCCGGGCCTACGACTTCCTGGAGTCCGGATCGGTGAACGACGAAGGCCGGGTCTTCGCGGCGACGCTCTTTACCGACTCCGCGCTCGTCTACAAGGGCGAGCCGTTCGAGCAGGCGCTGACCTACCACGCCCTCGCCGTCAGCGCAGCGCTCGAAGGCGACTGGGAGACCGTGCGCATCGCGTCGCGGGGTGCGACGCGCAAGCTCCGCGACTACGACGACTCTCGCACCGAGGAGCACTCCACCCCGGAGCAGATCGCCCGACGCGCCGCCGACCGGGGCGACGACTATCTCGAGACCGAGGCGCAGCTCGTCGACACCGATTTCGCCGCGGCGTACCTGCTCGAAGCCATCGCTGACCGAGCCATCGGCATCCGTTCTAACGCCATCGAGCTCGCGATCGGAGCGGACCCATCAGTCGAGCCGCTCGCCCGTCGCATAGAGCGCGGCGAGTACGACACGGTGGTCATCGCCCACACCGGACGCGGCCCGGTCAAGCAGAATTTCGGGCGCGATAACGTCAGCACCCTTTGGGGTACACGCGCAAACCCCGTGCCCGGCGGCCTCACTCTCACCTACGACGGCCGGCAGGTCGCCGGACCGGTCGCGCCGGTGGTGGATGTCAACGACATGAGCCGCGATCATCGCTGGATAAACCTGCAGTCCATCCGCGAGCTCAAGTCGTTCCTCGGCGACGGGCTCATTATCGCGGGCACGATCGTCTCGGGCATCGATTCCGACTCGGACACGAACCTGCTCGTCGGGCTCGGGCTGATCGGCGTGGGCCTGCTCTCCAAAGCCGGTGCCGAGGCCGATACCCGGCACAACCCGCTGCTCCCCGCGGCGGTCTACATCATGGTCGCCGACCTGCCCGATGTCCCCGAGGGACAGACGCCGCCGGATCTGGTTCTGCGCGTCGCAGGCGTCCCCGGTGCCGAGTACCGCATTCCGCGCTTCGAACGCGGTTCCCCCAGCGACCCGGCGGTCGCGTACTTCCGCTTTGTCGGTACCCAGACTCAGCCCGCCCTGAGCGCCCCCGACCCGATCTACGCCCACGACGGCTACCTGCCGGCGATCGGCGACTATCCGTGGATCCTCGGCGGACGCGACGTGTCCACACCGTCGGAGCGGGTGCTCTCGATCTATCAGGCCGGCGGCTTCTTCGAGAACTGGACCGTGGAGGACCTCGAGCGCCTGTACCGAGAAGAGGGCATCCAGTTCGCTGAGGGCCCGCTCGAAGAGGGCGACAACCGGCACGATTCGTACCGCCACATCCTCGAAGGCGGCAAGGTGCTCGCGACGCCGAACCTCAACACGCTCGGCGCCAAACTGCTGTTCTCGACGCCCCACCCGCCCTATCAACCCGTCGGCGAACGCGTCCGCGAACTCGCCAAAGCCATCCGAACCCTCGGTCCCGACGCAACCGCGCGAGACCGAGCCGAGTAGACCACGATGGCGCCCCACGCCAGAAAGGACTCCCGTCCATGAACCGCAACAGAATCATCGCCGCGATGGCGCTGCCCGTTCTCGCCCTGTTTCTCGTCGCCTGTACCGCTTCGAGCGATCCGAGCCCGAACGCTGGCCTGCTCGACCCCGTCCCGGCGCCGGCGAACAATCCGCAGGTCTCGCTTGGCAGCCCCGAATTGCAGCAGTTGCTCGGCTTCGAGCCCGGGATATCCGAGCGCCGCAACGGCCTGCTCCACGTCGCCGTGCCCATGCGCAACCTGACCAACAACCGGTACACGCTCGACTATCGATTCGTCTTCTACGACGAGAACGGCATGGAGGTCGGCCCCCAGATGGGCTACAAGGAGATCATCCTCGACCCGAAGGAGCAGCGGCGCCCGGCGACCAATGCTGCCGACGGCCGCGCTGTCGCCTACCGCCTGCACGTCAAGTGGGCCAACCGCTGAGCCGGCGGCACGCTCAGAGACGCCCGACCTTCGGCATGGGCCCGACAAGCGGGCGCAGCCAGTCGCGGAACGCGTCGGTCACGTTATTGCCCGACTTCGCGATGAACTCGTCGGGCATGTGGCGCGTCTTCGCCGCCACGGCGCTCAGGTCGACTCGCTTCATGCCGCTCTTGTAGGGATCGTTGCTCGTGCGCACGATCGCGATCGACCCGTCCAGGTCGCCGCTCTTGGCCAGCCCCGCGGCGAACCGCCCCGCCTGACGCGCCTCCTGCTGATCGACGGGGCTGGGATCCGGCCAACAGCGCTGCGCGTAGCCGAGCGTGTCCGCTCGAACGCGCGGCACCTTGCCTCCGACGGGCTTGAGCTTCTCCTTCAGCAGGCTGGCGAGCTGATCGCCCAGCGCTCCCGAGCCCGAGAGCTGAACATTGCCATGGGCATCGGTCTGCGCGTTCTCGATCAGTTTCGCGCCGATCGCCGTCCCATCCTCGTCCTGGATGCCCTCGCTGACCGCGATCTGGCACCGCCCGTGCTTGCTCATCGCCTGGTCGACATCGGTCACGAACTTCTCCAGCGAGAAGGTTCGCTCCGGCACATAGACGTAGTGGGGGCCGTCCTGCTCGCGCCCACGCATCAGAGCGGCGGCACCGGTCAGGAAGCCAGCGTGCCGACCCATGACTACGTTGATCTTCACCCCCGGGATCGAAGCGTTGTCCAGATTGTCGCCCATGAACGCCATCGCCACGTACCGGGCCGCCGAGGCGTAGCCCGGCGTGTGGTCGTTCTCCATCAGGTCGTTGTCCACGGTCTTGGGCACGTGGAAGCAGCGGAGTTCGTACCCGGACTGGTTGGACAGTTCGTTGACGATCCGGCAGGTGTCCGACGAGTCGTTGCCGCCGATGTAGAAGAAGTAGCGGATATCGAGGTCTCGCAGGGTCGCGAAAATCCGGGCGCAGTAGTCGGCGTCGGGCTTGTCGCGCGTCGAGCCGAGTCCCGCCGACGGCGTTCCGGCCACCAGATCGAGCGTTTCCTGTGGCGTATTCGAGAGGTCAACAAAGTCCTTGGCGACCATGCCGCGCACACCGTGCCTGGCACCGTAGATCTTGCCGATCTCGTTCATGCCCTGCAGGCCCTCGACCACGCCGACCAGCGACTGATTGATGACCGCGGTCGGGCCGCCCGACTGGGCGACGACGGCGTTTCCTTTGATCGGGCCGCTGCTGGAACCGGCGTTCATGTCTGTGTGCTCCAAGAAATCATGGGGAATGGCGTGCTGAGCCCGTAGCCGCGTTCGAGGCCGCCCGGGACGGGGCATGGTACCCGATAGACGGCCGGCTCCGGCTCGGCGCGAACCGTGGGTCGGTACACTCATGGGCATGCCGACACGCTTCGACACCGCGGTTGCCTCCAAAGTGATCCCTCTGGTTTTCGTGCTGGTCGGTCTGCTTTGCGGCGGTTGCGCCAAGGACCCGGCCCCGTCGGCGAGTTTCCGGATCCCCGCCGCGGAGTACGACCAGTATTTCCATGCCGCCAAGGACGTCTTGCGCGATCAACACTTCGATCTCGAGCGGGTCGATGCCCGGGCCGGCGTGCTGACCACCAGGCCGGTGTCGTCGGCCGGCTGGGCCACCCCCTGGATTCAGCACGCGTCGACGATGGAGCAGTCAACCAACGACCTGATTCAGCGCAACCGCCGGATCGCGACCATCCGGTTCGCCCGGGTTTCCAGCGCGACCAATGCGCCGAGCGCGGTCGATCCGGTCGCGTCCGACCTCAGGGACTTCGACGGGACGATCGAAGTCAGCGTGAACGTGATCATCGAGCAGGTCTACCGCGCCGGGCGCCGGCTGTCGCCGGGATCGATCCGACTGACGACCTTCACTCTCGACCCCAGCGAAGACGGAGTCGGCCCAGCACAACTGCGGACCCGGGTCGTCGGGACCGACGCGCCGCTGAGTGCGCTTCTGGCCGAAGCGATCGTCACCAGCGCGCGAAACTAGGCAATCTGCGAGTCGAATCACCTGAACAGGGGTGCATTTGCCCCTCTAACGGGGAGATTGTTGCCCAATGATCGAAGATATCGCCCAAATACTGTAAGCCACCACGCGGTGACACTTGAGTGTCGGTGATACTAGTTCCATCGCTTCCGGGGATTTTAAACGCCGAGCCGGGTCGCCATCGGTCTCCCGGGCGGTCTCAGATTCTTCTTGAAGGGTTTCGATGATGATCTCTTCAAAGTTAACGGTCGCGCACCTTTCGCAATGCAGTCGTGTATCGGCGCGGGTCGCGCGCCTTCCCGGCGTCGCGACGCCGGATTGGTGCGAGGTTGCCGCAAAGACGCTGCTCCGCCTTTGTCCGGATTCCGTCGTGAGCGTGACGCTCGCCGATGGCGCGGCCGCGCCCGGTAGCCAAAGTGAGTCACTGTCTATCCTCGCCACGGGAGCCGCGTCCGACAGCCAGACCATGGCGTCCCATCGCATCCACCCGGACTCGGCAACGGATATCGGGTGGACGCTTTCTGATGCTTCGCACACGGGCCCCGCGGGACTCCATCCGCGCGTCGCCAAACTCCGCGATCTGCCGTCATGGAGCAGGTGGCCGGTCACGGCTTCCGGGAAACGCTGGGCGAAACTGGGCATCCGGGAACTCCTGTGCGCCGACATCGCTGTCCCCAACGGTCCGAATGGGCGTGAACTGCTCATCGAGATCGGCTCACCGAACGCGATGCAGCGCTTCGAGCGCGGCGAGGTCGAGATGGTCAGTGCCGTCCTGCCGGTGCTGGCCGAGCGAGCCGCTCTGGCGTTCGGGGCGGACTTCTCGCAGACGCTCACCTCGCGCGAGCAGATGATCCTGGTCGAACTGGTCTCCGGGGCTTCGGTCCGCGAGATCGCCGAACGGATCGACCGGAGCCCCCACACCGTTCACGACCATGTGAAATCGCTCCATCGCAAGCTCAACGCCAGCAGCCGCGGCGAACTCGTGTCCCGCTACCTCGGGTTCCACGCGTCCAGCCCCGCGGCGGCGCGTCCGGATTCCCAGGCGCAGCCGCAGATCCAGACCCGCAAGGCCCGACCGATCACCACCGCTCACGCCTGATCGAACCGGTCGACGCCCGAGCTGAACCGACTA
Source organism: bacterium (assembly GCA_024743075.1). GTDB lineage: Bacteria > Planctomycetota > Phycisphaerae > Phycisphaerales > UBA1924 > JANSXG01. The sequence continues at coordinate 30,602 of JANSXG010000019.1, forward strand.
CACTCCACGCGTGGGCGAAGATCGAGACCATCCCGACCTGCTGCGCGTCGCGAGGCAGCACGCGATCACAAGCCGGTTGTTCGGCGTCGATGTCATTCCGATCGCGCGCGAGCGAACCGGGGCGACCGTCGACACGCCGCCCAAACGGCCATCCGAGGCGACTCCGCGACCGAAGCCGGTGGCTGCATCGAGCCGGACGCCCGACTCCGCGAGCGCCAGATCGGACAAGCGGGCAGCGCTCGACGAGTTGCGAGCCCGGTACGAGGCCGAAAGCACGGTCGCGAAGTCCATCGAGGGCTGGAACAGGATCGTCTTCTCCGACGGCTCCCCCGACGCTGCCCTGATGTTCATCGGCGAGGCACCGGGCGCCGACGAGGACGCCAGCGGCGTGCCGTTCGTCGGACGCGCCGGTCAGAAGCTCAACGAGATGATCAACGCGATGAAACTGGACCGCGAGGCGGAAGGGGCCCGCGGCGTCTACATCGCCAATGTGCTCAAAGTCCGCCCTCCGAACAACCGGACGCCCACTCCCGATGAGGCGATGAGTGACGGGAAGTTCCTTGAAGAGCAGATCCGCATCGTCGCGCCGAGGGTGATCGTGACGCTGGGCAAGCCGGCCGCCAATTACCTACTCCGGAACACAGATTCGATGGGCTCGATGCGCGGGGTGTGGCACGGCTTCGAGGGGATCCCGGTCATGCCGACCTACCACCCGGCGTACCTTCTCCGGGCCTACACACCGGAGAACCGACGACGGGTCTGGTCCGATCTGCAGAAGGCGATGATGAAACTACGCGAAGTCGGCGCGATCGACTTCTGAGCCGCTCGCGATGCGCAGCGCCACGATTCGTCCCCGCCGTGTGTCCCGAATCTGGGCAACAGAAAACGGGCTGTTTTCGCAACGCAAAACCCGCGAACCGGTGGAACCAGCGGTGCGTTCCGGTCGAACACATCCATGAGCGACCGGGTTTGCACAGGGATCCGCTCGCTCGCTGGACGGGCGGAATCACCTCACTCCAGGGCCGGCGACACTCTCTCGCGTCGAACCCCCAACAGCCCACTCCAGACCCCCACGAGGCCCGGCGTCAGGATTTCGATTCGGCGTCGGGCTTTTCCTTTGCGCGGATCGGCTTCGCACCGGGCCCGATACAATCGCCAGCGCGTGACCGACGCCGTATTCCTACAAGCGATGGGCCTGATTGTGGTCGCGGCTGCGGCCGTAATGCTTATCGGTCGCAGCTGGCGCGTTCCGTCCATCGTGAGTTACATGCTCGCGGGCCTCCTCATCGGTCCGGTGCTCGGGTTGCTTCCCAGCGCTGAAACAGGCACGACCGCTCCGGAGGAACTCTCGACGATTTCGGAGATCGGCATCGTCCTCCTGCTATTCCTTGTCGGGCTCGAGATGAGCCTCAAGGAAATCCGCGAGGTCGGACCGGTCGCGATCATCGCGGCTGTTGGCCAGATGCTCGTCATGGGCGGGAGCGTCTTCGGCATTTCGATCGCGCTCGGTTTCGCTCCGGTCGAAGCGGTGATCCTGGCGATCGCGTTCGGCTTCAGCAGCACGGTCGTCGTCGTCAAACTCCTCGATCAGCGGGGCGACATCGAGTCGACCTACGGGCGCGTCGCCGTCGGCACGCTGCTCGTGCAGGACATCGCGGTCATCATCGTGCTGACGGTCCTCGCGGGCCTCGGCAACCTCCGCGACACCGGCGCATCTCCTGACCAGGGGGACGCCGGAGGGTCGTCGATGGACCTGGGTGCTCTCGCCGGCGGGCTCGGCAGCGCATTCCTCTTCATGGGCCTTCTGCTCGGCCTGACGCTGCTGGCTTCCAAGTTCGTGCTCCCCAAGTTGTTTTCGATCGTTTCCAAGTCTCCACGCGGCGCGATGATCTGGGCGCTGGCCTGGTGCTTCGTGCTCGTCGAACTCGCGCATGTCATGGGCCTTTCGGTGGAGATCGGGTCGTTCCTGGCGGGAGTCAGCCTCGGGCAACTGCCGCGGCGCAACGACCTTCGCCGCCGGGTTCGTCCGCTGATGAACTTCTTCATCGCGGTCTTCTTCGTGACCCTCGGTTCGGAGATCGAAC
>JANSXG010000107.1 GCA_024743075.1 bacterium
ACGCCCGTGCGGATGATCGTGACGACCGGGCTCATGAGAGGGTGCCCTTGGTGGACGGGACGGCGTCGCCGTCGATGCAGACGGCCTGTCGGATCGCGAGCGCGAGTGCCTTGAACGCGGCCTCGGCGCGGTGGTGATCGTTGCGCCCGCGCAGCACATCGACATGCAACGCGCAGCGGGCGGTCGTCGCGAAGGACTCGAAGAAGTGGGCGATGTTCTCGCAGGCGATCTGGCCGATGGCCTCGCGGGTGAGGCCGAGTTCGACGGTTGCGCTGGGGCGGCCGGAGAAATCGATGACGACTCGGGCGAGGGCCTCATCGAGCGGGGCGTAGGCGGAGCCGAAGCGCGCGATGCCGGCGCGATCGCCGAGCGCGTCGTCGAAGCATGTGCCGAGCACGAGGGCGCAGTCTTCGGCGGTGTGGTGATCATCGACTATCAGGTCGCCTTCGGCCTTGAGCTTGAGATCGAGTCGGGCGTGGCGGGCGAGGGCATCGAGCATGTGGTCGAGGAAGCCGATGCCGGTGGTGACGGATGAGCGTCCCGAGCCGTCGAGCTTGAGTTCGACGGTCACGGAAGTCTCGTTGGTCGAGCGGGTTCGCTTAGCGGAGCGCGCCATCGGCGGCCTCCTTCCAGTTCGGGAGCACGGCGTCGAAGAGTTCGAGGATGTGGGGTCGGACGAGTGCGGCGCCGGCGCTGCGCAGGCCGTCGTCGGAGGTGGTGGGTGCACCGGGGGCCCGGACGCCGAGGGGGACAGCGCCCTGCGCGATGGCGGCGCGAAGGTCGTCGACGGTGTCGCCGATCATCCAGACGGGGCCGGCCTGGGAGTCGTCGAGCGTGCCTGCTTCGCGCAGTCGCGAAAGCGCTTCCCGGAGGGGCTCGGGGCTCGGCTTGGGCTCTTCGGCGTCTTCCATGCAAACGATGGCGTCGAAGCAGTCGCGCAGTTCGAAGCGATCGAGGAACTCGGCGGCGTCCTCGCGCGGGCGACCGGTGACGATCGCGCAGGGGAACGCCGAGGTGACAGCGCGGAGCTGCTCGATGGCGAGGAGCATGGTCTCGGTCTCGCTGAGCCCGGGCTGGTCTGGCGTGCCGTGGTAGCGGCGCTCGAACTCGTCGGTGACGGCGTCGTATTCGATCTCCACACCCGCGCGGGTCAGGAGGCGGTGCGTGACGACCCAGTCGTTGTTGGCGTTGCCTTCGAGTTTGACGGTCTCGATCTGCTCGGAAGTGATGCGGACACCGAAATGGGCGCAGGTATCGGCGATGGCGCGCCGATAGGAGCCGGAGACGTCGGCGATGACGCCGTCGAGGTCGAACAGGATGGCGCTCGGTTTGGCCCAGCGGAGGATTGTGGAGCAGAGGCGGTCGAAATCGGCCTGATCGCCGGGGCAGGTGATGCGGACGGCGTCTTCGAAGCCGGGCTTGCTGAAAGCGCGGATCAGGATTCCCGCGTCCTTCATCGCACGAGCCAGTTGCGGACCGCGCTCGCCGCGGGCGAACACGAAATTGGCCTGCGAGTCGGTCACCTCGAAGGCGTACGCACGGAGCAGGCGGGAGAGGACCGCGCGTTCGCGGAGGACCTGCGCGGCGACCTCGCGGACGACCGGTTCGCCCGAGTCGAGCATGACCGACGCGGCGCGGAGGGAGGGTCCGGATGTTGGGTACGGGCCGCCGCAAACGCGGACGCAGTCGGCGAGCGGTGCGGGCGTGATCGCGTAGCCGACGCGGAGCCCGGCGAGTCCCCAGGCCTTGGAGAGCGTGCGCACGACGAAGACGTTGTCGATATCGAGGAGGTCACGGGTCGGGTCGGTCTCGGCGAACTCGGCGTAGGCGACATCGACGACCAGGACAGCACCGATCCGCCGCGCTTCGGACGCGATCTGCTTCAGTTGCTGGACCGGGGCGACAAGGCCGGTCGGGTTGTTGGGAGTGACGACGGTGATAGCGCTGATGCCGGGCCGGATCTGCTCAAGGATTGCCCCGAGCGGGAGGTCTCCGGTCCCCCACTGCACTTCCACGATGTCCGCGCCGGCGACCCGGGCATCGACCGGGATCATTTCGAAGGTGGGCACGACCGAGAGCAGCTTGCGATCGCGATCGAGGAAGGCGGTCATGATGCGGGCAAGGGCGTCGTCCGCGCCCGCGGTCACGATGACGCGCGCGGGCTCGACGGCGTAGCGCTCGGCGACCTGCGCTTCGAGCGGCGCTGGCACGGGGTATCGCCGGATCTCTTCGGCGGTGGTCTCGCGCAGGACCTCAGCGGCGAGTTCGGCGACGGCGGCCGGGGCTTCGTTGTTGTCGAGGCGCAGGGTGATGCTGGGTTCGTCGGGTCGCGGCTGGTACGGCCGGAGGGATTCGAGGCCGCGGCGCGGGCGGATGGGCGGTAGGTCGGTCATCGGTGCTCCTCAGGCCACGATCTGGGAAAGGCTGGTCACGATGATGTCGGTTCCGCCTCGGCGCTTGAGTTCGGGGATCAGCGTCGCAAGTTGGGCGCGGGGGACGGCTGCTTTCACAGCGTAGCCCGCACCGCGGTTCAGTTCGGCGATGGTCGGCACGCGCATGGCGGGAAGGGCTTGCACGACGGCGTCGAGTCGTTCGGGGGTCACGTTGACTTCGAGGATGACGCGCTGGCGTGCCGCGAGGACAGAGGAGAGCAGCATGACGAGTTCCTCGATCCGCTCACGCGTCGCGGGTGATTCGAGCGAACGAGGCGAGGCGTACAGGCGCGTCGATGAGGTCATCAGGTCGTCGAAGATGTCGAGGCCGTTGGCGGCGAGTGTCGCGCCGGTGGCTGTGTTGTCGACGATGAAGTCGGCGTCTTCGGGCGGGAAGACCTCGGTCGCGCCGAACGAGCGGACGACCTGGGCATCGATGCCGGACTTCTCCAGCCACGACTCGGTCAACCGGACGTATTCGGTGGCAACGGTCAGGCCGGGTCGCTTGAGGCCGCCTTCGGCGAGCAGACGCGTCGGAGCCGCGGCGACGAGGCGGACGGGGTCGAGGCCGGTATCGAGCAGTTCCACGAGATCCAAATCGAACTCGGCGACCCAGTCTGCGCCGGCGAAGGCGAGATCCCGCGAACCGGCTGCCAGCATCTCGACGGCATTGTGGGGTTTAAGGATCTTCGTTTCGGTGTCGGCGAGCGAGATGCTGGGCCGATACCCGCGATCGGAGGCACGAACGGTGATGCCAGCGTCGGCGAGCAGCTTGAACACGCCGTCTTGCATACGCCCCTTGGGGAGGGCGAGGCGGAGCGGCTGAACGGTTGTATCGGGCGGAGCGGTCGTGGTCACGGGACGGTCCTCAGGGAGTGGAAAAAGGTCCAGCGCCGGGAGTCCGTGCCCAAAAGCAACAGACGCCGGCACGGGGCCGGCGTCGGGTCGGTACAGCGTCAGAGACGTTGGTGTGGACCGTCAGCGGGCCCGCGAGTGCGGGTGGATCACATGGACGTGATGATGCTGACGGTTCTTCACGGCAGAAGCGTAGCAAGCCGGTTCCGCCCGTCAAGGCAGCGATGGCATCGATCGGGCAGATTCGGGAAATTACCAGTGCACCGAGGGTTGCTCTGCGCGAACCAGTTCCGCGGCCAGACGACGGATCGATAGCGGCGCCGAGCCCTCGGCCTTGTTGTTCACGATGATGTAGCCAGGCGTGTTTCCGGATGTGCGGAGCAGGTCGATGATCGCCCGGCGCGAGGGCGTGTCCTCATCGACGAGCCGATTGAAGGGTTCGTAACGCGACTTCGCGTCGTCGTAAGAAAGGCCAGCGCGCGGGTTGAGCATCCAGCGGACGAGGGTTATGCGTTGGGATTGTCGCTCTATCGCGTTGGACTGCATCGTCAGGTCGGGCATGCTCGGGTGGACCGCGAAACACTGGCTCGCGCCGGAATCGCGGAGAGCGCTGGCGTACGCCTGGGTAAGGAGATCACGATCCCGGATCTCGACGGCGTATTCGGGTCCGACGGGAAGCGACGACAGGAAATCGTGCAGCCGATCAGCGAAGGCGCCCGGACCGCCGGAGTGACGGATCCACGCCGAGCCAAGGGGCGGGAACTGGAAGACGATTGCGCCGAGACGTTTCCCGAGGCCCGATACAGCGGGGATGACTACTTCGCGCTCGGCGTGCACGTGGTCCCACAACAGCGGCGCCGATGGGCGGCAACCGGCACCGGGAGGGAGGTACGGACTCACCAGGCGACGATCGGCCTTCACGATGAATCGGAAGGTCTCGGGCGTCTGGGCGGCGTACGCACGGAACTGTTTGCTGTCGATCGGCGCGTAATACGTGCGGTCCAAACCTACGGCCCCGAACAACGGGTGTGAGGCGTACGCGCTGAGGCCTTCACGCGACAGCTTCGCGGCGCTTGGGGCACGCGAGCCCGGTTTCCATACGAGATCGCCCCAGCCTGGGAACGACCACGACGAGGTGCCGAAACGGATATCCGGGGGGAGTTGCGCCTTGACTCGGATCAGCTCCGCATCGGCGGGAACCGGCTCGATCCGTGGAGCCGCCTTCGGCCGTTGCTCGACATCGCCAAAAAGGCCCGGCTGCTCTGAGGAGCGGCCACTCATCGCTGACACTTTGCCCACTGCTTCTCGATGCGCTTGGCGGAAACCGGCACGGAGGTCTTGAGTTCCTGAGCGAACAGAGAAACACGGAACTCCTCGAGCATCCAGCGCAGCTCTTCAAACGGCGGGAGCAGTTCCAGCAGTTCAGGGCGCTGCTCGATCAGTTGGCTCACCTTGTCCCAGTGCGGCTTGACCTGGGCCATCAAATGTGCGTCGCGCGTGCCGCCGTCGCGTCCGCAGCGGTCAAGTCGAAGATCGATCGCCTTGAGGTATCGCGGGTAGTGCACGAGCCATTCGGTGGGCGTGGTGCGCAGGAATCGGTGCGGCACCTTCGCGTGGGCCGGACGCATGAGACCCGTGATCTGGCTCTGAATGTCCCTGCCGGCCTCCACGCTGAGCGTTCGCGGTGCGGGGTCGAGTCGGATCTGGACGCGGTGGTACGCGCGGAGCGTCGCTGTCACATGTTCGCACACGCTGTGCGTCATCTCGCCGATGCGATGCCACGCGGCCCCCAGCCGGGCATCGAATGCCTGCTGGGTGCGGATGTCGGGTCGGGCGCCGATGAACAACCGATCGGCGAGCACCTCGAGCACATCCTCGCGGAGTTCCTCGCCGGGCCCGATCGGGGCGTAGTGGACGACCATCTCCTCGAAATCGGGAAGGTACTGCGCGTGGTACTTGAGCTCGTCGATCGCGCGAATCATGTACAGGCGGCGGAGACCGTCGCGATGGGCGCGCATAGCCGTTGCCTCGGACTCGAACAGGCGGATGCCCGCGCTGTTGCCCTGGTCGACGAGCCCCGGGAACACATTGACCTGCACGCCGCCACGCTTGAGCTCGACGGTTCGCGGCAGATCGCCGAAGTCCCAATCGCGGATGCCATCGCGGATCCACTTCTTCTCCGAGATACTCTCGAACGACGAGCGCATGCGTGGGGCGAGATCCCGCTTCAGGGTCGGCAGGTCGCGACCGTCGGCGATGGGTTTACCGGAGTTGTCTACAACGCGGACGCGCATGCGAAGGTGGTCGGGCAACTGCTCCGGGCGGAACAGCTCTCGAGGGATGGTGGTTCCCGCGATCGACTGGAGCGTGTCGACGACCGCGTCGAAAAAGGATCTCTTGCCGCGGAGCCCCACGATTTCCTTCGCGCAGCGCCGCGCTGTTTGCGGGGCGGGCATGAGGGTGCGCCGGTAGGACTTGGGGAGCGTGCGGATAAGGGCGACGATCTTCTCTTCGAGCAGGCCGGGGACCAGCCATGTCGTGGTCGCCTCGTCGAGCTGCGCGAGTGCCTCGACGGGCACGGTGATCGTCACGCCGTCGGACTTTTCGCCCGGCTTGAGTTCGTACTCGAGGGGCATGGGTGCGCCGTTGACCTCTAGATCATCGGGGAACAGTTCGGCGGTGACCTCCTCCGGATCGCGCGTCATCAGATCGTCGCGCTGCATCACCAGCAGATCTGCGTCCTCGCGCTCCGCCTCGCGACGCCACGTTTCGAAGGCCTCACCGGTGAAGATATCCTCGGGGATCCGCTCGTCGTAAAAGGCGTATCGGACGAAGTCTTCCACGAGCACATCGCGCTTGCGTTGTTTGGCTTCGAGCTGCTCGACTTCCTCGATAAGCTTGCGGTTTTGCTTCAGGAAGGCCCCTCTTGTCGCCCACTTCTCGTGGACGAGGCCGTGATAGATGAACAGCTCGCGGCTGGTCGCGGAGTCGATCGGCCCGAAGTGCACCGGTCGCCCGGAGAGGATCGTCAGCCCGGCGAGGATGACCTTCTCCTTGGCCATCACCTTGCCTGTGCGCTCCACGAACTTCGGGTCGCTGTAACTCCGCGTGACGAGGTGCGCCCCGACTTCCTCGACCCACTTCGGCTGGATCGGTCCGACCGTCCGGGCGTAGCGGCGCTCGGTTTCCACGATCTCCGCGGCGACGACCCACTTAGGCCGCTCGTCGAACAGTGCCGAACCGGGGAAGAGGTAGAAGCGGGAGTTGCCCGGCCCCTCATACTCGTACTTCTCCGGGCGGTAACCGATGTTCGAGAGCAGCGCGGTCAGCAGCGCCCGGTGGATCGCATCGGGATCGCCCGACTTCTTCGCCCCCTGGGCACCCGCCAGCCCGACCTCGCGGGCGAGTCGCGCGAGCATGTCGTGCGTTTCGATCCACTCGCGCAGGCGCACGTAGTTCAGGAAGCGCTCGATGCACCACTTCTTGAGGCGGCTCGACCCGAGTGTGCCCTTCTGCTCGTGGAACGCGTCCCACAGCAGGAGGTAACTCAAGAAGTCCGACCCCTCGTGGGTGAACGGCTCGTGGGCCCGATCGGCCTGATCGCGTTTCTCGGCGGGTCGCTCTCGCGGGTCCTGGATACTGAGCGCCGAGGCGATGATCAGCGCTTCGCGCAGGCACTGCTCGTCAGCCCCGGCGAGGATGATCCGGCCGATACGCGGGTCCACGGGCAGACGCGCGAGTTGCCGGCCCAGGTCCGTGAGCTCGAGTCGCGGGCCGTGCTCGGCGTCGTCGGACTCCCGCGTGCGCAACGCGCCCAGCTCAACCAGCGTCTGCTCGCCCTCGCGGATCATCGATGAGCGCGGCGGATCGAGGAACGGGAAGCGGTCGATTGCGCCGAGATTGAGCGCGTACATCTGCAGGATCACGCTCGCGAGGTTCGTGCGCAGGATCTCCGGGTCGGTGAACTCGGGGCGCGAGCGGTAGTCCGACTCTTCGTACAGACGGATGCACACTCCCGACGACATGCGACCGCATCGACCCTTGCGCTGGTCCGCAGACGCACGCGAGACCGGCTCGATCGGCAGGCGCTGCACCCGCCCGCGAGCACTGTATCGGCTCATCCGCGCGAAGCCGGGGTCGATGACATACCGGATGCCCGGCACCGTGAGCGAGGTCTCGGCGATGTTCGTCGCCAGAACCACACGCCGACCGGTATGAGCCTTGAAAATCCGGTCCTGATCCGCCGACGCCAGGCGCGAGTACAGCGGCAGCACTTCGGTGCTCGGCATGCTGGCATTGCGGATCGCCTTGGCGGTCTCGCGGATCTCGCGCTCGCCGCTGAGGAACACGAGCACATCACCGTCGCCCTCGCCCGACAGCTCATCGAGCGCGCCGACCACCGCCTGCGGCACGTCGACATCCTCTGGCTCAAGTGACTTCGCGCCCGTTTCGACGACCGGTCGGTAGCGCACCTCCACCGGGTAGGTCCGCCCGGAAACCATGACGATGGGCACTTCACCCGCGACATCGGCGAAGTGCTTTGCGAACGCCTCCGGATCAATAGTCGCGGACGTAATGATCACTTTGAGGTCCGGACGCCGCGGCAAAATCCGCTTGAGGTATCCGAGCAGGAAGTCGATGTTCAGACTCCGCTCGTGGGCTTCGTCAATGATGATGGTGTCGTACCGGGTGAGGTCGCGATCGGACTGGGTTTCAGCGAGCAGCACACCGTCGGTCATGACCTTGACCAGCGTCTCGCCGACGGTGCGATCATCGAAGCGGACCTTGTAGCCGACGACCTTGCCCAGCGGTGTGCGCAATTCCTGAGCGATACGCGATGCCACACTCCGGGCTGCGAGACGCCGGGGCTGGGTGTGCCCGATCGTCCCGTCGATGCCCCGCCCCAGTTCGAGACAGATCTTCGGGAGCTGCGTGGTCTTGCCCGAGCCCGTCTCACCGCACACGACGACGACCTGGTGATCGCGGATCGCGGCGGCGATCTCGTCGCGCCGCTCGCTGACGGGCAGCTCAGGCGGATAGGTCGGGGTGACGGCGAGAGCCTGACGATCCTGCTTCCGGCGCTCGGCCTTGCTCAGATCCTTCTCGAACCGCTCGACATGATCGGCTCTGGAGAGGTCCAACTGGCGCAGGCGAGACCCCAGCCGCTTGCGCTCGAAGACCGGGCAGGCTTCCAGACGCGAGCGGAAGTCGCGGAACCTCGGGTGGTCGCGATCAATATTCTCGGAGCGGCTCTTCTGACGCGATCGCCCGCGTCGCCGACGCGAGGATCGTCCGCCGGACGAGAAAGGCGCATCGCGGGATGGTTCGGACGGGGTGCTCATCGGCAGGGGCGCATGGTATCCGCGTCGCGCGTCGCAAACCGGCCCATCCCCGTTTCAGAACGCGGCGCGGAATCGTTTGATCCGACGGAGTGACGCCTCGATCCTCGCTTCGCCGCCGTCGATCGCTCCCTCGCGAAGCGCCTTGGCGATCTGCTCTGACGCATCGACCGGATCGACCTCGGCGCCGCGATCGGGCATGTTGTTGGCGAGCAGGAGCATGTCCGCGCCGGCGTTGATCGCGTGAATGATGGCCTCTCTGCGCTCGAAGCGCCTGCTGATCGCCCCCATATCGAGTGCATCGGTGAGGATCACGCCGCCGAAGTTCAGTTCTTCCCGAATGCGCCGGTGCCACGCCGGCGACAGGCTGACCGGCCACCGCGGATCAACGCCGCGATGCAGCAAATGCCCCGTCATCAGCGCGGCTCGATCACTCACACCCGGCTCACACAGAGCCGTGCGAAACGCCTCGATCTCACCTCCGGTGTGGCAGTCAGTGATGTCCGGCAGCTCCTCGTGCGAATCGCCGGGAGCGCTGCCGTGCCCGGGGAAATGCTTGAGGCAGGACGCGACTCCGGATTCGGCGAAGCGCCGCACGCAGGCCGCGCCGATCCGCCCAACCGATGCGGCATCGCGCCCGAACGCGCGCCCGGATGCCTCGATCAGCGAGCCGGAGCCCGAGACGCATAGATCGACACCGGGCGCGAGGTTCCAGTCGATGCCGGCTCGCCTGAGCTGCGTCGCCTGCCGCTCCCACTCGGCATCACGATCCACCTCCGTCATCCTGCCAAGAGTTTGAGGTGACTCGCCGCGGCCGTGCCCGTTGGTCTCGTTCAGGCGAGCCACGCGCCCACCCTCCTGATCGACGGCAATCCAGGTCCTCGTGCCGAGCTCTTCACGGATACGGCCGGTCAGCCGGATCAACTGCTCCGGCGACTCGATATTGCGTGATCTTGCTTCGCCGCCGCTGGCCAGATCGCGATCGAAGAGCACCACCGCGCCGACCCCAGCGTCGCGACACGACGCCAGATTCGCTTCAAGCAGCGGGTCCCCCGGCTCCGATCCCCGAATGCCGACCATGAGCATCGACCCGCACAGCGTCCGCAGGCGATCAGCCATCGGCGCGACCCCTGACGGGGTTGGGGCAGGGCCACAAGGTGCACACCGCGAACGCCGCGACCGTGCCGAAGAGCATCCGCCAGCCGACCGAGATGACGAGCGGTTCACCGCCGGCGGTCTCAAAGCCGACCATCCCCGGCCCCCACTGCATCAGCGCAACCGAGACAAAACCCGTCGCGAGCGCGGCGACGACCGCACCGGTGCTCCCGCGCTTCGTGAACATCGCGGCCGCAAAAACCGCCAGCATGCCGGTGTAGGCGTACAGCATCACGCCGAGCGCGAAGACCAGCAGCGTGTCACCACTCGCTCGCTGCAGACTTACGCACACCAGCGCGAACAGCGAGAGCAGCAACGCCCAGATCACCACGAACCGGCGGCTCATCCGCTCGCGCTGCCGAGGCGTCGCGTGCGGACGGTAGCGGTCGTAGAAGTCGCAGACCGCCGTGGTGGACAGCGCGTTCAGGACCGAGTCCAGACTGCTCATCGCCGCGGCGAACAGCCCCGCAACGACCAAACCACGCACCCCCGTCGGCAGTTCCTGCAGAATGAACCCGAGGAAGACCTGCACCCCGGCGTCGGGCGCGATCGGCGGCGCGGCGTCTCCCATGACGTCCGGACGCTGGTAGTACACCCAGAGCAGCACGCCCAGGATGAGGAACACCGCGACGACCGCGAACCCGATGATTTTCGACAGAATCGCCGAGAACGCCGCCCGTCCCTTCGAGGAGCAGGTCAGCATGCGCTGGGTCAGGTCCTGGTCCGTGCCGTACGCCGCGAGGTTGAACAGCACAAGGCCAGTCAGAGCGCTCCAGAGCGTGAACGTCTCATTGAGATTGACGCTCGTATCGACGACCTCGGCCTTGACGACACCGCTCTCGGGATCCGGAGTCCGGACGAGTTCGAATACTTCGCTCAACCCGAGCGGGATCCGGTCAAGGAGGATCCCCACCGCTACGAGCGCACACGAGAACAGGACAAGCAGTTGCGCCGCGTCGGTCCAGATGACCGCCCGGATGCCGCCCGTAAGCGTGTACAGACAGGCCACCACCGCGATGATCGCCACGGACAACGCGATGAGCGAGAAATCATCTGTCGTCCCGAACAGGATCAGCGAAACCGCCAGCGATGCGACGTACAGCCGGGCGCCGCTCGCGAACACCCGCCCGATCATGAACATGCCGCTGATCGCCTGCTGAGACGGCCCGCCGAAGCGCTGGCCGATCAGGCCGTAGACCGTGGTCACCCCGGCGTTGTAGTAACGAGGCAGGAACACGAACGCGACAATGACGATCGCGATGACCTCGGACAACTGCCCGATCAGGTATGTCAGGTTGCCGCGATAGGATTGCTCCGGTCCGCCGAGGAATGTCACGCCGGACAATGCGGTCGCCACCAGCGACGCCGCGACCAGCAGCGGCGAGACCTTCCGCCCGGCGAGGAACGGGTCGTGGTCGGCCCTCGTCTTCAACGCCGACCAGATTGCAACCGCAACGATGCCCATCGCGTACGCCGCGACCACGAGCCAGTCCCATGTCTTCAGCGAGCCCGTCATCGCACCCGGCTCGCTTCGATGGCTTGGCGCAGGTGCCCTCCATGCCGCTCTAGGAGTTCGCGGCAGTCCGGGGCCGTGCCTCCCGTGATCTCCATCAGGATCGCGGTCTTCGCTTCACCCGAAGCCATTTGCAGCAGGCGGCTCGCCCGCTCCCGATCAACGCCCGTCGCCTCACACACAATCCGCTCGGCCCGATCGCGCAGTTTCGCGTTCGTCGCGCGCAGATCAACCATCAGGTTCTCATACACCCTGCCCGACCGAACCATGAGCACGGTCGAGATCGTGTTGAGCACCATCTTCGTCGCGGTGCCGGCCTTCATCCGCGTCGAACCGGTCAGCACTTCCGGACCGGTCCGTACCACGATGTGGTGTCCCACTCCGCGCGGCGTCGACACCGGAGCACAGGTGAGGAAGCCGACGCACCCCGCGTGCTCCGATGCGTGCTCGAGCCCCCCTCGCACCCACGGCGTGGTCCCGCCGGCCGCGATGCCTAGCACGGTGTCTTTCTCTGTCAGTTTCAGGCCATCGAGTTCCGCATGCGCCCCCGCGGGATCGTCTTCCCTGGATTCGCTCGATCGACGCAGCGCGGGATCACCGCCGGCAATCAGCCCAACCACGCGGTCCGGCTCGACCTGAAACGTCGGCGGGCACTCCGAAGCGTCAAGCACACCCAGGCGCCCGGAGGTGCCTGCGCCGAGGTAGATCAACCGGCCGCCGTCTGCGAAACGCGGCGCGGCAGCGGCGAGGAAGGCTACGATCGCGTCACTCGCCCGCCCGACCGCTTCGGCCACCGTCGCGTCCGCGCGATTCAGACACGTGACCAGATCCGGGATCTCCAAGCGGTCGAGATCGATGAGCGACCGATCGCGCATCTCGGTTTCGATTCCGGAGCGGTCCGGGGCGAAGGGCTCGTATTCGCTCATCGAGGCCTCCATACCCCGGGTCCATCGGCGTTCGTCCGCGCGAGGCACCACAAGCCGTCGACCAGTGAAGCATCTTTAGATGCACGTCGTGTCACGCCGGGGAGCGTGATGGAACGCCCCTC
>JANSXG010000167.1 GCA_024743075.1 bacterium
ACCTTCGAGGGTCTTGAGCAGTACTGCTACGGCGTGGCTTCCACCGTGGGGATCATCTGCACAAGGATCTGGGGTATCCGCGACGACGCGGTTTGGGACGAGGCGCGCCCGCTGGCGATCGACCGGGGCCACGCGTTCCAACTCACAAACATTCTCCGCGACATCCGGCAGGATTACGAAGAGGGGCGTGTCTACATTCCGGAGTCGTTGCTGAGCGAGCACGGCTTGAACGGCTTGCGACTCGCGACGTGGGCCGATCCTGCGGCCTGCGCTTCCTGCGTCCGCGCCGTGGCGGAAAAGGCGCGAGAGTTCTATGACCGTTCGGAGCGTCTCGACGAGATCATTCATCCCGATGGAGCGCGTCCGCTATGGGCCATGACCAGGACCTATCGTGCGATGCTTGACAGGATGACCGACAGTCCGAGCAGCGTCGCCCAACCCGACGCGATGTCGCTCTCGACACGCGCGAAGCTGTCGATCCTCGCGGGCGCCATGCTGCGCGGTCGCGGCGAGGCCAGACGGGCATGAACACTCCGGATGGTGGGGGGCGCGTACCGGAGAGCGTGATCGTCATCGGAGCCGGACTGGCTGGCCTGAGCGCTGCGGTTCGTCTGGCGGGACTCGGCGCTCGGGTCACGGTTCTGGAGACGCGCCCCAAACTGGGAGGGCGGGCCACCAGCTTCGATGATTCCCGCTCGGGTAAACGCATCGACAACTGCCAGCACGTGGCACTCGGTTGCTGCACGAACTACCGATGCTTCCTCGATCGCCTCGGTCTGGGAGACGCGCTGCGTTGGTATAGCGAAACCCACTGGCTCGAGCCGGGTGGTCGCCACAGCGTTACCAAGCCGGTGCCGCTCCCGGCGCCGTTGCACGGCGCGACGCTGCTGCTGCGGGCTCGGTTCCTCTCGCTGCGCGATCGGCTCGCTGTCGGTCGAGCGATGCTCGAAGCGGCGCGTGAGGATCGAGCGGCGCTCGCGCCCGAACCATTTTCGGTTTGGCTGGACCGCCACGATCAATCTGCGATCGCGCGACGCCGGTTCTGGGAACCGCTAGTGATTAGCGCATGCAACTCGTCCATCGAGCGCGTCGACCAGCAGGTCGCGCTGCATGTGCTCCAGGAGGGCTTCCTCGCGACGCGTTGGTCTTCAACGATCGGGGTGCCCCGCGTCCCCTTGATGGACCTCTACGAGCCGGCGCGTTCCATCATCGAAGCGTCAGGGGGCCGCATCATTACCGGCACAAGCGTGGTAACGGCCGACCGTCGGTTCGCGGTGACGCGTCAAGGTGCGAGACATCAAGCCGACCGGGTGATCTGCGCGGTGCCGTTCGAGCGGCTGCGATCGGTGCTCGGCGACGATGCGATGGACAGCGATCGGGAACTCGCAAAGGTTGACATGCTCTCGCACAGCCCGATCCTCGGCGTGCACCTCACCTTCGATCGGCCGGTCCTGCGTTACCCGCACGCCGTGCTGGTCGATCAGGGCACGCAGTGGCTGTTCCGCAAGGATCAGGACGGGTGCGTTATCCACGCGGTCATCAGCGGAGCCGACGAGTGGTCGGCGCTCGGCGAGCAGACCATCGTCGAGCGTGTCCTGTCGGACATCCACTCGTGCATCCCTGATTCAGTGGGCGCGTCCCTGACATCGTTCCGCGCGGTCAAGGAGAAAAGGGCGACGTTTGCTCCGACACCCGAGGCGAGATTGTTGCGCCCGTCGTCCGTCTCGCAGTCCGGCGTCATCCTCGCGGGCTGTTATGTGCAAACCGGATGGCCGTCGACCATGGAGGGAGCGGTGCGATCGGGTGAGATGGCCGCGGCTGTCGCCTGCGGTGTGCCGGCGGAGACGTTCGTCGCCCCGTCGCTGCGTCCGGGGCCACTGGTCTCGGTGCTCGCGTCGGCGTGATGCCTGGCGAACAAAAAACCCCGCTCGGCGGCGGGGCGATGGAGGTCAAGCGCAGCAGTGCAGCACTCAGTCGGCGTTGGTTGGCGTCGCCTTCGACGCCTTGACCGCGGTCTCGACGAGCTGGTCAAAGGCCTTGGGGTCTTCGATCGCCATCTGCGAGAGCATCTTGCGGTTGAGCGTGATGCCCGAGTGCTTGAGGCCGTTCATGAACAGCGAGTAGCGCGTGCCGCGCATCCGGCAGGCAGCGGTGATGCGCGTGATCCACAGGCGACGCATGTCACGCTTGCGGGCGCGACGGTCACGCCAGGCGAACGCGCCGGCGCGGGTCAGCGCGACCTTGGCCTGCTGGAAATGACGGGACTTGGTGCCGTAGTAGCCGCGGGCTTCGCGGAGGACGCGCTTGTGAGCACGCTTGCGAGCCGAGCCTTTGCGAACGCGGGGCATGGATCAATCCTTTCTTCGATGCCGGACGGGGCGAGGGAAGCTCGTCTTCAGATCCCGGACGACGGTGAAGTCAACTGTTACGAATCAGGGGACGGTCTGCACCGGCCGGCGACGCGATCGGAGTCGCCGCCGGGCAGGAAAAATCGAGTCTCACTCGCCCTTGGCGGCGGCGCGGGCGGCTTCGCGCATCTCGCGACGCTCGGCCGGCGAAGGGCTGCGACGAACGCTGCTCGCTGACTGCTCGCGACCGCGGACCTTGGTGCCGAGAAGACGAGTCAGGCGACGGGTCACCGCGGTGGAAGCGTACGAGTCCTTGCGGAGGCGACGCAGGCGCTTCGGCGACTTGTGCGAACGCAAGTGCTTGCTGCCGGCCTTCTTGTGGCGAGCGAGGCCCGTCCGAGTCAGACGGATGCGCTTCAGCAGGCCTTTGTGAGTCTTCATCTTCGGCATGGGGATATCCCTTGTCTTTGCAGGCAATACAACGCCCGTCCAGCCGGCTGGCTGGGTCGGGCCGAGAAGTGTACCGAGAGTGGTGACTGGCCGCAATGCCCCAGATTCGCCGGTCGTCGCTCCGGCAGAACTGTCAGGGGCCTACGAACGCGTCGCGCGGCGCGGGGCGCTCGGTTCCATTGAGGCGGACCCTGCGGGGCTGATCTTCGCGACTGCGCGGGATCCAGATGTTGTCTCCCGTGGCCAGATCCGGGGAACTCACGAACAGCACCGAGAAGTCGGGCATCAGGAGGTTCTGGCCCCGGCTGCCGTGGTTTTGGCTATTGCGTGTCGCATCCACGGTCTCGCCGCGCATCGCCGCCTCGACCACCGGCGACCGATCGGCCAGCACCAACACGACGTTCGGATCTGAGAAACGGGGTGGTTCGCCGTTGAAGAGCTGGTAGCTGTACGACAATTCGTCCGCGCTGCGCCAGTCTCTCTCAAGCGAATGCGAATGGGAAACCTGGGCACGCTTATTGCCCGGGCAGGCGAGCGCCTCGAGCGGCACATAGTCCTCGCGGACGAGTACGAAGAGGTTCGCGGAGTGGCTGCTCGAGGGGTCGCCGACCAGCCACCAGCGTGCCGCGGGCTTTTCCTCGGTGGGTCCGTCTACTTCAGCGGTCGCCGGAAGATGCCCGTCGTGGTCTCGGGCGAACAGCGAGAAGCCGAGACCGGCCTGCTGCATGTTCTGGGCACACCGGATCTCCTCGGCCATCGTCTGGGCGGAGAACAGCGATGGGAACAGCACCGCTGTTCCGACAAGGAGGACGGCGGCGATCGCAACAAGGTCGCTAAAGCGAATCCGGCGGCTGCTCCGAACCTCGTCCGCGCTCGGCGGTGGGAGCCGAAACGGATTTTCGATCGCGTGCTGATCGCGCTTGCGAACCGCCTCCATCAGGCGCTCGATGCGCCGGATCCGTGACGACTCGTCACCGGAGGCCGGTTCGTCAAGGAGTTCAAGCACCCGGACGCCTTCTGCCGGCTCTTCACCTGCGGCAAACGCGTCGATCACCCGTTCGCCGGCGGGGGACAGCCGGCTGGCCACGCCCGACGCTTCCGCGACCCGGGCGGTGCGTTCTGCGTCGAGCAAGCGCTCTTCGCCGCTGGACAGGCGAAGCAGGTCCAAAAACTCCGAAAATCGGACCTCGCCGCCGGAAGACCCGGTCGATTCGACCGACACCCAACCGTCCACCAACCGAGCGTCATGGGTGCTCAAGCGGTAATTCACAGCGTTGTCGATATCACTCTCGCTCATGCCTGAGTTCCTACGCCGCCACCGATCCGCGAGTTCGGTTGCGGGTCGATGAACTGTCGAGCTGGCGTCACGAGTTCCTTCATCCCGTCATCCCCCGGTCTCGCGACCGCGATTCTCGGACGCCCACACCCCATCTGCCTTCGCCTTCTCCACCTGCACCTGCCAGGCCTGCCCGAACCCGGCGACCGCCGAGTGCAACCGGCTCTTCACCGTGCCGAGCGGGATGTCGAACATGTCGGCGATCTGCTGATAACTCAGACGCTGGAAATACGCGAGGAGCAACACTTCCCTGAGCTTGGGCGAGAGCGTGTCGATCGCCCGCTGCACCATCTTTGAGCGTTCCTCGTCGTTCAGCCGGCTGTCCGGTCCCGGCAGGTCGATCTCGAGCAGGTCGACGAACTGCGCCCCATTGTCGCCGCCGATCTCCGCGTTCAGGCTCATGGCTCGCCGACGCTTGCGTTTGCGCAGGGCATCGCGTCCCTTGTTGGCGGCGACCGTGAAGAGCCACGGCTTCAGGCGACGGGATGTATCAAAGGTCGAGAGCGATTCGTGGACCTGCAGAAAGGTGTCCTGGAACACGTCGTCCGCGGAGGCGAGATCTCCCATCAGACGCCGGAGAAACCGCATCAGATCATCGTGATACCGCTCGACGATCTGCTGAAACGCGCCGATGTCGCCCGCGAGGTAGTCCTCTGCCAGCTGCTCATCCGATCGAGGGTCGCTTGTCGTCATGATCGCGATGAGTCCCTGTCCGCAAGCGTCTGACGTTGGTCGGCCCGTCCGAGAACCGAACCAACTTCGGTGCGATCTTGACCTCAAGGGCACCGGAGCCATGATGGTAGGGGAGATCTCCGATCCTGTGCGAGGGGCGACCCCCGGACCACATACCCCGCCGACGAAGGAACAGTTCGCATGGCCGCCAAAAAAGCCCGCGTCACCGCCACCGCATCCGCCGCCGCCCTGATGACGGCCTTCGCCGGCTCCGGCGTGCTCGCCGATTCCGCCCCGCGCCCGTCGTATCCGGAGGGCGAGGCCGTCCCGAGATCGATGACGCCGGCCGAGCAGCGCTTCGTCGAGCAGAACCCGATCGTCGCGCCCGAGCGGGGCGCGACCGCGCCGCCGCCCGGCTCTGACTTCCGAGCGACCGCCGAGTACGAGCCGGTCCACGGCATCTGCCTCGCTTGGGAAGGGCCGTCTTCATGGACGAACATCCTCCGCCAGATGGCAGTGCAGATCACGACCGCCGGCGACGCGCACGTGTACATCGCGGTCGACAACGCGTCGGAAGCGAACTCCGTCAGTTCATCGCTCAGCAGCGCCGGAGCCGACATGTCGAAGGTCCGGACCATGATCCGCAGCACAGACACGATCTGGATCCGCGACTACGGCCCTCGCTACATGTACATCGGTGATGTTCGCGCCGTCGTAGACCACACCTACAAGCGGCCACGCCCGAACGACCACGCTAACAACGCGTGGTTCGCGCAGCAGCTCGACCACGGCTACTACGAGCTCCCGCTTGTCCACGGCGGCGGTAACTATCATCTGAATTCTCAGTTCCGCGGGTTCGCGACCGAACTCATCGAAGACGAGAACCCGGCACTGACCGAGGCAGAAATCGTCGACATCTGGCAGGACTATCAGGGAATCGATACGCAGATCACCGACGCTTACCCGTCGTTCGTCGATTCCACGCAGCACATCGACATGTGGCTGCAGGTCACCGGTCCTCAGGCCGCGGTCATCAGCGATTGGCCGTTCAACAGCGGCTCCACGCAGGACCAAGTCGCCGACGGACTCGCTCAGCAACTCACGACCGAGGGCTGGACGATCACTCGTGTGCCCGCTCGCAGCGTCGGGGGCACGCACTACACCTACACCAATGTTGTGATGTGCAACGACATCGTCCTCGTCC
This sequence comes from bacterium, assembly GCA_024743075.1. Lineage (GTDB taxonomy): Bacteria > Planctomycetota > Phycisphaerae > Phycisphaerales > UBA1924 > JANSXG01. The sequence goes on from JANSXG010000167.1 coordinate 6,011, forward strand.
CGACGTACACCAACAGCAGCGTCGTCCAACACAATCAGGAAGCGCTGGACGCCTGGGCCGCGGCCATGCCAGATAAAACGATCGTCCCGCTCAACTGTCAGGGCATCGTGACAGCGTCCGGCGTGATGCACTGCATCACCATGCACATCCCCGAGCACCTCGGCGGTGACAACCCGACCGCGTACCTCGAAACGCTCCGGGGCGGCGAAACCCTCGACCCCGGCGATACCGTCGCCGTCCGCTGGATGACCGATACCCCGACACCGCAGCCGCTCACGATCTCCATCGACCTGTCAACCGACGCCGGGCAGACCTTTGATATCCCGGTCGCCTCCGGTGAGGCCGATGACGGCGTCTTCTTCTGGACCGTCCCCGACATCGGGACGACCCAGGGTCGCATCCGAGTGACCGCTGTCAACGGCAACTTCCTCTCGGGATCGGATCAGAGCGTCTCCGACATCACCATCACCGGCACGCCGGCGTGCACCGGCGATGTCACGGGTGACGGCGCGGTGAATCTCGAGGACTTGAACCTCGTGCTCGGCAACTTCGGCGAGCAGACCGATGCCGGGGACGTCACCGGCGACGGCTTCGTCGACCTGGCGGACC
>JANSXG010000042.1 GCA_024743075.1 bacterium
GCCGCGATCCTTGAGCGTCATGACGCCCGCGATGGTGTCGTGGTCGGTGATGGTCACGAGATCCATCCCCCGCGCGATCGCCTGGTCGTACACCTTCTCCGGCGGTGAGTACGACTCCGGCATGTTGGTCAGCATGCCGACAGCCCGGTTTACCGGCTTGTTCGACGCCGACGAGTGGCAGTGCAGATCAATGCGCGTGAGCGTGGCAATGATCTGCTCCATGCTCGGCTTGCGTTCAGTTTGTGAAGAACCGAGAGTGCCGGCGCGGGATGAGCGGACTGATTTGGCGGAATCGATCATCGTGGCGTACTCCCTGAGCCTTTGGCATCGCTTCCGTGCTTGCGTTCGGATCGAAAACTCAGATCGGCGGACAGCGAGATCTCGTGCATCCGGGCGAGCTGATCGCTCGCGTTGGCGAGTGCGAATGGCGCCGGGAATCCGTGGCGACCACTACGAAGGGGAGGGCCGATTCCGCTCAGCCCAGGCGATCGAGGCGGTGTGTGTTCAGAATGCGCCCGAAGGGCGCGAGAATCTGTCATGAGGGCTGGGAATAGTCTACTTCGATGGGCCGTTCATCCCGTCCCGGACCGTGACGCTCCGGCGTTAAGTTTTCTTGACCAACCGCTGGTCAAATCCACACACTCGCACTCACTCGTTCTTCGTCCTCTCCCATTTCACGTCGAGCGACAACCACCCGCTCGGCCTTCCGAAGGAGTCAATCCATGGCACGTCTGCAACTCATCGACCCCGCCAGCGCCACCGGACCCGTCAAGGAGATCCTCGACGGCCCGCTCAAGGGCAAGCACTTCAACATCTTCAAGGGCCTGGCCAACTCCGAGTCCGGCCTCCAGGCGTACCTCTCGCTGAACAAGGCCCTTGAGAACTCGGCCTTCTCGGCCAAGGAGAAAGAGGCCATCGCCCTGATCACCGGCGAGAAGAACAGCTGCGACTACTGCACCGCCGCCCACACCGCGATCGGCAAGGGTCAGGGCCTGAGCGAGGAGCAGACCGTCAAGATCCGCAAAGCCGAGCCCATCGGCGACGACCGGATCGACGCGATCGTCACCTTCACCGCTCGCCTCATCGAGACCAGGGGCTTCGTCGACGACCAGGACATCCAGCAGTTCAAGAGCGCCGGCTTCGACGACGGAGCGGTCGTGGACCTGATCGTCGCGTATACCCTGAATGTGTTCACCAACACCTTCAACCACGTCAACGACACGCAGGTCGACTTCCCCAAGGTCCCCGAGCTGGTCTGACGCCGGCCAACCTGCTTGCCGCCCAAAAACGAAAGCGCCCCGGTGCTCTGCGCAGCGGGGCGGTTTCGTTTGAAGGCCCCGCGCCAGTGGAGGCTTCCGGCGCGGGGCGGACCAGGGAGGGTTCGCAACTGAAGAGTCCAATCCGGCTCCGGACCCGGCAAGCCCCCGACAACCGGTGGGTTCGAAGCGGGTCCGTTCCTGACGTTTGGGGTACGCTGCAGGCATGCCGAGCCCGCCAGAATCCCGCTCTGAAGCCGCAAACGGCGTCAGGTCCCATATCGCGCTCTATCCGGGATCCTTCGACCCGCCGACGCTGGGGCACATCGATGTCATCAAGCGAGGGCGTCAGATGTTCGACCGGCTGATCGTCGGCGTCGGACGCAACCCCGATAAGTCAACGCTGTTTTCCGTGGACGAACGGGTGCGGATGCTCAAGACCTTGACCGAGCAGCTCTGCTGCGACGAGCCGGACGGCGCCCCGGTCACGGTCACGCCCTACGAGGGCCTAACCGTTGACGCCGCGAAACAGCTCGGTGCAAGCATCCTGCTTCGGGGCGTCCGAAACCTCAACGACATGCAGTACGAGGCCCAGCAGGCGGTCACGAACCGCCAACTGTCCGGGCTCGAAACCGCGTTCGTCATGGCCGGCCAGTCGTTTGCCTACGTCAGCTCGACACTGATCCGGCAGGTCACCGCGATGGGCTCGGACCCGTCCGTTTTGGCCTCGATGTGCCCCGCGCTGGTCATCGATGCCTTGCTCGCGAAGAAACGCGAGAACCACGAGGTGCTCCGTCGGACCGGTGGCGGACCCGGCAACTGAACACGATTCCGAGTGAGGCGAACCACATGGCACTGAACCACCGCGTCATCAGCATCGGTACGCTCGAGAAGAACCCGTTCTGGTCCCGCGAGGACGAGCCGCGCACCGGGCACACCACGACCACGCTCATACGCTCCGGCGATGTCACGCTGCTGGTCGATCCAGGCCTGCCCGGACAAGTCCTCGGCGCACGCCTGAAGGAACGCAGCGGCCTCGAACCCGCCGACATCACCCACGTGTTTCTCACGAGTTTCCACCCGGACGCCCGTCGGTCGATCGAACTGTTCGACGGCGCGAAGTGGCTGATCTCCGAAACCGAGCGCGAAGCCGTCGGCGTACCGCTGGCCCGGCAACTGGCCGCGGCGGCCGATGAGGGCGAAACCGAACTCGCCGACATGCTCAAACGAGAGGTCGCGCTGCTCCAGCGCTTCAAAGCGGCTCCTGTACAGATCGCACCCGGCGTCGATCTGTTCCCGCTTCCGGGTGTAACACCGGGCATGACCGGGCTGATCCTGTCGCACAAGCGATACACCCTGCTCGTCACCGGCGACGCGATCCCCACCAGCGAGCACCTCGAGCACGGCCAGGTCCTCAAGCGGGCGGTGGACGTCGAGGCCGCCAAGCAGTCGCTTCAGGAAGCGATCGATATCGCCGACCTGTTCATCCCCGGCCGCGACGGCCTGCTCGTGAACCCGATGCGTGGGCCGTTCTGAGCATCGCCTAAACTGATGGCATGCACGGCATCCGTCTCGCTATCGCTCTTCTCGCGCTCCCGCTCACCGCGGCGGTCGCGCCGGCCCAGCAATCGCCGACCGAAAAGGACACCAGCGTCGAACCGCCCCATGTCACGATGGGCAAGCGGGTGCTGGGGATGCGCAATCAGGCGAAGCGTGTTTCGACGCTCGTGGTCGCTGCGGACGCCGCGTCCTACGCCGACGCGATCGGTCATTGGACGCTCGAACGACGCTTCCCCGTGCTCATCGACGACGGCACGCCCGGCGCCCGTCACAACATCGCCCGCTTCATCCACGGCTACCAGCCTGAGCAGATTCTCTACTACGCCACAGAAGCCGACGAACCATCGCAGGAATCAATCTATCAGTCCATCTCGAGTGCGTGGGGTGCTGCGGAGAACCAGCCCGTTCCGGATCGCTGGGCAGAGTTGGAGTTTGTCCCCCCCGGCGTGATCTTCGCGTCATTGGATGACCCGGCGTGGACGGCCGCGCTCGCGCTGAGCGCCGATCGGGGCCAGCCGATCGTCTGGATCGACCACCGCCCGCGATCCCTCGACATCGTCGAGCCGCAGGCCGAGGCGATCGAATGGCGTCGCTCGCTCCGCGAGGCGGTCGGATCTCTCGGCTACGCGTGGTCCGGTCTCGGCGACGCGATCGACTCGGTGACCGTCTGCCTCACGATGCCGACCAAAGTGAAGATCGGCGACAAGATCATGGCGATGACCGACTTCCTCGCACGCCACGACGATGCGCGATCCTGGGCCGCCTGCGGCATGATCTTCGGATCCGAATCCGAAGCGGCGTACCGGGCCATGAGTGCGCTCTTTCTCCAGCCACGATCCGTCTGGTTCTTCGACGGTTACGCGGGCGACTTCGGGTCGGAGTACGCGATGGATCGAGCCGCGGGCTTCTTCCGTCAGGCCGGCTTCGATCGGGTGCTCGCCGACCCGCGCCCGAACGCGGGGCGCCGGATCTGGCGCATGCGCCAACGCGCCGGCGTTGACGCCGGGCTCGTCTTCGTCAACACCAGAGGCCACGCGCTCTGGTTCGACCTCGCGGGCGATCGAGCATACGGCCACGATGTGCCGTTCCTCCGACAGCCCGCGGCGGTGCACTTCATCCACTCATTCAGCGCACAGGTCCCGGGCAACCCCGATTCAATCAGCGCGCGCTGGCTCGACCAGGGTGCTTTCGTCTACTACGGCAGCGCCGACGAGCCCGGCCTCGCCGCGTTCCTTACCCCAACCCAGGTCTCCGGGCGGGTGCTCACCGGCATCCCCATGGGGTTCGCGTTCCGATACGACAGCACCGACGTGATCTGGAAGGTCAATTACTTCGGCGACCCGCTGTTCACGCTCGGGAACATCCCGAAGCCGATCAGCGAACCGATCGAACTTGAGGGTGCGGTCAACCTGACCGAACGGATGCGCAGCACGCTCCGCGACCAGAACTTCGCCGACGGCATCGCGTCGCTGGTCATGCTCGGAGAACACGCGAACGTCGTCCGCATTTCCAAATCACTGCTCGGCTCCCGCCCGGAGTCGCTCACCCCGGATGTCGCCGAGACGGCCCTGCTCTCACACCTTTACGAGCGGGACTACGCCGGTCTCGCCGCACTCTACGAGCGCTTGCCGGCAGACCGGCGTACCGCTGCACGCAACACGACCATGCTTTGGCACGCGCTGCGCCCGGAGATCGACCGGGTCACGCCCGAGCAGCTCTCCCTGCTGCGCCTCACGATCCGCAAGGAGAGCGCCGACGAAGACGCCGCGCTGATCGCGCCCTCCCTCCAACGGGTGTTCGGCGAGAACGCCGTGCGTTCGATGTACGCGCAGCTGATCCGCGAGGCCGATAACGACCAGATGCGCGAGAAACTGCAGCGCGCCATGCCCTGACCTCGCACCGACGCGCGGTACACTCTGGTGTTCGTGTTTCAGCCCGTCTCGCCAGACGGCACGCCTATTCGCCTATAGACGAAGAGAGATCTGTATGCCCACGACCCGCTTCTCGGCCCTCGCCACACTCCTCGCCTGCGCCGGCGCATCCCTCGCCTCGGTTCCCGATTACGACGGTCTCGAGGTGCAGGTCCGCTCGGGTGCCGATTCCGGATTCAACATCCCGGCCTTCTACTCCATCTCCAACAGCCAGCCGGTCATCAACAACAACAGCAACGTTGCCCTTCGCGTCTTCAGCCCCGGCGCGATGAGCGTCTGGTTCGGCAACGCGCAGAACGGCGGCATCGTCTATCAGACCGCCGATACCGAAGCGATCATCGGGAATGTCGCGATGAACGACAGCGACTACCTGGTGTGGCCGGAGACCTTCGGCAACAACGCCCCGGGCGTGTGGCAATACAGCCAACTCTCCGGCGCCTCGTACCGCACCAACCGACCGCTCGGCACATCGGCCTGGACCGCGCTCGATGTCGATAACGCGAGCACCATCGCGCTGCGCGCGAGCTTCTTGGGAAACTACGCCTACGCCACCGTTGACCCCTCCAACGATGTCACCTTCTTTGCCGAAGACGACGGAATCGACCCGACCAGCGAATGGTCCTTCCTTTTCACCCCGGCTTACAACAACGTCAACCAGATCGCCGGCAAGGTCCAGCTCACCACGGGCGGCAACGAGATCCGCATCTGGAACGCCGACGGCACCAGTTCGCTCATCGCCAGCGACACCGGGGCGGACTCCTCTTCACCGTACTCAAGCTTCCGCAACTCCGGCGACCTCACCGACGACGGACGATTCGTCTTCGGCGCCGGCCTCGTCTCCGGCGGTGACGGCATCTTCGTCTCCGACGGGACAACGACCGTCGAGATCGTTCGAACCGCGACCGAGCCCGACCTGAGTTCCATCGAGTTCTTTGCGCCGCAGATCAACAACAACGGCATCGTCACGTTCCGGGGCTTCGACGGCAGCGGTAAGCGCTCCGTCTACGTCGGCGACGGCACCACGCTCGTCAAGATCGCCACCGAAGGCACCCAACTGGAAACCGACCTCGGCACACTCACGATAGGTCGCCTCGACGGCGCGCCCGCCTTCGGCTCCTCCCCCGACATCAACGACGCCGGCGAAGTCGTTTTCGCGGCCTCGGTCAACGACGGCGTTACCGACATCGGTACCGCGATCACCGTCGCCACCGTTTCCGACGAGCCGGTCTGCCCGCCCGATGTCACCGGTGACAACGAAGTCGACCTCGCCGATCTCAACCTCGTCCTCGCCAACTTCGGCCAAAGCACCGCCGAGGGCGACGCCACCGGCGACGGCGAAGTCGATCTCGAAGACCTCAACGCAGTCCTCGCTGCGTTCGGAACAGGGTGTGACTGACCGATAACCACCGGGACGGCATCCCAATTCCTGTGAAACGGGCCGGCGGCCCGTTTTCTCATGCGCCCTCTGCGCCCGGTCGGTCTTCAGCAATAGACTTGCTCTTGGATCCCCTCGAAGGAGTGAAGAGAGATGAGAGCACGGTCAATCCTCGTAGCCGCGGCAATCGCCGGTTCGGTCAGCGGCGTCGTGTCGGCACAGACCATCAACGAAGATGGCAAGTTCGTCGCCGCTGGCACCGCCGCCGGCGACCAGACCGGCTTCTCGATCGCGGTCTCCGAGAGCGTGGCCGTGATCGGCGCCGTTCTTGATGACGACAACGGAACGAACTCCGGTTCGGCCTACCTCGTCGACATAACCTCCGGCACACAGATCGCCAAACTCCTCGCCAGCGACGGCGCAGCCCTCGACCAGTTCGGATGGTCCGTCGCGATCTCCGGTGACTTTGTCATCATCGGCGCACGCTTCGACGACGACAACGGAACGGACTCCGGTTCGGCCTACCTCTTCGATTCGACGACCGGCGCGCCGGTTGGGAAACTGAATCCGAGCGACGGCGCCGCCGGAGACCAGTTCGGCTACGCGGTCGCGATCTTCGGCGACATCGCGATCGTGGGTGCCCCGCTCAACGATGACGACGGCGCAAACTCGGGAAGCGCGTACCTCTTCGATGTCACCACGGGCGACCAGATCGCCAAACTCCTCCCCGGCGACGGGGTCGCGGGCGACCAGTTTGGCTCGGCCGTCGGCATCGACGCCGACCACGCCGTCGTCGGTGCACTCGGCGGAGACGACAACGGCGCAAACTCCGGCGCCGCGTACATCTTCAACATCGCGACCGCAACGCAGACCGCCAAGCTCCTCGCGAGCGACGCAGCCGCATCGGATCAGTTCGGTTTCTCGGTCGCCGTCGCCAACGGTACCGCGATCATCGGCGCACTGCTCGACGACGACAACGGCGCCAACTCCGGCAGCGCGTACCTCTTCAACGCCGCGACCGGCTCCCAGATCGCCAAACTCCTCCCGGCCGACGGCGCCTCCGGTGACCAGTTCGGCTACTCCGTCAGCATCGGCGGCGGCATCGCGTCCGTGGGCGCGCGGTTCGACGACGACGCCGGTGTCGACTCCGGCTCGGCGTACTTCTTCGACTCCGAAACCGGCGACCAGCTCAACAAGATCCTCCCCAGCGACGGGGCCGCGGGCGACCAGTTCGGCTACTCGGTCGGCATCGCCCCGGGCGCCGCCGTCTTCGGCTCACCCTTCGACGACCCGAGCGGCGCGAACTCCGGGTCGGCCTACTACGTCGAACTGGAGATCGCCAAGCCCTGCCTCGGTGATGCCGACGGCTCAGGCAACGTCGATCTCGCCGATCTGAACCTCGTTCTCGCCAACTTCGGCGCCGACTGTGAGTCACCTCCCACCGTCACCGAGACCGGCACGATCGTCGCCGACGACGCCTCCGGCTTCGCCGCCTTCGGCTACTCAGTCGACGCGGATGCCGGCACGACCGTCGTCGGCGCGCGTGGCGAGGGCGAGAACGGTGCCAACGCCGGCGCGGCGTATCTGTTCGACAGCAACGGCCAGCAGCAGATCGCCAAGCTGCTCGCAACCGACGGCGATGTGTCCGACCGCTTTGGCAACGCGGTCGCGATCGATGCGGGTGTCGTCCTCGTCGGTGCCGAGGGCGACGACACCGTCGAGAACGGCGACTCCTCCGGCTCGGCGTACCTCTTCGACGCAACCACCGGCCAGCAGAACGCCAAGCTCCTCGCCGACGACGGTGCCCCCGGCGACCAGCTTGGCTTCGCCGTCGACCTGTCCGGCAACCGCGCCCTCGCCGGCGCTCCGGCCCACGGCGTGAACGGGGTCTTCTCCGGCGCGGCATACATCTTTGATGTCGCGACCGGGCTGCAGACCTCCAAACTCCTGCCCGACGACGGCGCACCGGAAGACCGCTTCGGCTACGCCGTCGCGATCTCCGGCGACATCGCGCTCGTCGGCGCTCTCTTCGACGATGACGGCGCGACAAACGCCGGATCGGTCTATGTCTTCGACGCGTCCACGGGCGATCAACTCGCCAAACTCACTGCCGACGATCCGAGCGATGGCGCACTCTTCGGAGCGGCGATCGCGATCAGCGGTGATACCGCGATCATCTCCGCGATCGGCGACAACAACGCCGCGGGCGCGGTCTACCTGTTCAGCATCAGCACCGGCGGTCAGATCGCCAAGCTCATCGCAGACGACGGCGAACTGGCCGACTCATTCGGGTTGAGCCTGTCCGTCTCCGGATCGCATCTCCTGATCGGAGCGCCCGGTGCCAAGCCCGCCGGAGGTGACTCGGGAGCCGCCTACCTCTTCGACATGGTCAGCCTCCAACAGATCACCAAGCTCGTCGCTTCCGACGGCGCGAGCAACGACGAGTTCGCGTTCGGCGTCGCGATCGACGCAGACCACATCGCGGTCGGCGCACGCCGGACCGATGGAGCCGGCACCGACTCCGGGTCGGCGTACTTTTTCACCGTCGAGCCCGGCGAGCCGTGCGACGGCGATGTCAACGCCGACGGCGCGACGGACCTGGCGGACCTCAACCTGGTCTTGTCGGGCTTCGGGCAGACCTGCGAGTAGGGAGCATCGGAATCGCGTCAGTCGATTGCGGCGCGGATCTCTTCATTGAGAAGGCGGGCGACGTAGACCGTGTCGAGGTCGATCCAACCGGCGCGTTTCCGAATCCGGCCCAAGTACATCGCGACGACCTCACCGTTCTCGTTCACGATCGGAGATCCGGAGAATCCGCTCAGGGGTGCCGATTCGTCGAGGGAGAAAGCGATCAGACCACCCCGCTCATCCTCGGGAACTGTCCAGTTCGGAAATCTCCGAACCCGCCCCGAATGGACGCGTGGACTGACTTCAGCCCACGGGCTTCCCGGTTCGAGAGTCTCATCGAATTCGACGCCGACGACCCAGACTCGATCTCCCACATCCGGAGCGCGCGTCCACGCGACCCGAGCTGATGGTGCGGTCCGATGCTCGACCGTCCTGACCAGGGCCCAATCTCGCGCGCTCAGGGCCCGCGGCTGATGGCCTGAAACAGGGTCGACTGACGCGACCAGTTCAACCGGAACCGAATCTCGCGCCCCGTCACCTGTTGCGCATCGAACTCCGGACCGAGGCCTGGCGTGGTCGGTCGCCAGCCACAAGCCCGGACGAACTCGGATGGCGTTCGCGACTGCGAGTTCGAAGGCGGACGGTCGCCACTGATACCAGACCGACCCGACGCCATCGATCACACCCGCAGGCGTGGGCGGAGACGTGCGCGTGCATCCGCAGGACCAGATGCACATCGCGGCGAGAGCCACGGTGCAAAGTCGGTTTCGCGCGCGACTCTGGAACTGGAGCATGGACAGATTGTGCCAGATGCCGTCGCCCCGGGAGGCGGGTTCCGATGCCTGCAGCGAATGACTTCATCGCATCCTGCTGACCCGGCAAATCCCGAGCTCGACTCCGAGCCGAGCAGAAAACCACCAAAAATCAGGGGGTTCTGAGGCAGATCCGAAGAGAACGGCGGTATTTTCGATGGAAGTTGGCGCAAGCGGATCACGGGTTACGCGGCTCGTTTGTTCTCCGTGCTCTCGCGGCCAGTGCGACTCAGTCGCTGCCCAGAGTTCACAATGTACGGTCTGGAGGAGAGACTGTGAAACACCATCGAGTATCGACCGGCGCTGCGCTCGCGGCCTTCTGCATCCTGACCTCAGCGTCCGCAGTCACGGCAGGTGGCATTACCCCACAACCAGGTGACATCTTGATCAGCGCCCTCGACGAGGACGGCTTCCCGAACCTGTTCGTGATCCGGAGCGGGACCCAGGGCATACCTGCCGTCTTCCCGAGTGAAGCCGTGCCGGCGCTGGTGCTGCCACCGGCCATCCGCGCCGACAACAACGGCGCGAACATCTACGCGATGGTGCAGGGTACCGGCGAGATCGCGTTCTACTCCGTCAATTCCGGCGGCATCGAGGGCGGCACGACGAATACACCACCCATCATCAGTGCGCTCGGCTTCGACACCTTCGATAATCCCATCGTCGGTTTTGAAGATCCGCTCTTTGGTTTCGAGGACCCACTATTCGGATTCGAAGACCCGCTGTTTGGCTTCGGCCCAGGCTTCATCAACTTCAATCACCCGCTTGAGGCGGACGACCCGTCCTTCAACGGTTTCGAAGACCCACTGTTTGGCTTTGAAGACCCGCTCTTTGGTTTCGAGGACCCTTTGTTCGGCTTCACGGCGAGTTCGATCACTCTCGCATACCCGCAAACCGCGGAGGCCTTCGAGCTCGCGGTCAACGGCCCGCCGATCGCGCAGGCCGTGCCGTACCCTCGGAACTGGTTCATCGACCCCGGCGAAATCCCAAACGGCGGCAGCGCGCCGCTCGCCGATCGTCTCGGGGGCATCATCGTGCTCAGCAACCAAGGACGAACCCAAGGCATCTACCGGGGTCTATTCTCGACGGACACGATCAGCAGCGGCGAGATGATCCTCGAACCGCTTTACACCGGCGGCGTTTTTCAGAATCCCAGTGTCGTCATCGACGGGATGCACATCGATCCGGTTATCCCGGGACAGGTCGTCGTCACCGGTACCGACTTCTCCGGCGGCCGCGGGGCGGGCCAGGGTTTCGCGCTCGAAATCGACCTGCCGTTCGGAGAGGCCGGAATGTTCGGCGGCGAGCCCGGATGGACGTTCCGCGATCTCGTCGTGCTGCAGACTCGCATGCTCGTCATCGAGCGCAACGACTCGCTCGACCAGTCTCGCCTTGTGGAGATCGATCGTGACACGGGGGCTCGCACGATCATCGTCAACGATGGTCAGGACTTCATCGACCCGAGCTCGATCGCGATCGTAGTCGAACAGGCCACGGAGTCGTCGTTCCTTGATTTCGCGGACTCAACCTCGTCCAGTTCCCTGCGCGGCGCGATCATCAACGCGAACAACTCTGACCTCCCCGCCGAGATCTACCTCAGCGAAGGCACGTACACACTTTCGCTCACCGGCGCGAACGAAGACGACGGGCTTACCGGTGACCTCGACATCCACGGCGATATCCGTATCAAGGGGCAGGGTGTCAACGCCACATTCATCGACGCCGCCGAGATCGACCGCGTCTTCGACGTGCATCCCGGCGCATCGCTGCTGCTCGAAGACCTGAGCGTTCGCAACGGCTTCGCGTCCGGAGGAATCAACAACGGCGGCAACATCCGCAGCGCAGGCACGCTCGTACTGATCGACTGCGAGATCTTCGGCGGCGCAATGGACGGGGCCTACGGCGGTGGAGGCGTCTTCAACGGTGGCGATTTCTATGCGGTGCGAACCTCATTCCGCGCGAACTCAGCCTTCGGCGGGGGCGGGCTTCAAGCCGCAGACAGCGGTAGCACGTTCATCGATCGCTGCCGCATCAGCAGCAACGCTGCAACCGGCGGCAACGGTGGCGGCGTCGCGGTGCGCGAGCAGGCAACCGCCAGCTTCGTCAACACAGCGTTGTACTTCAATAGCGCGGACGAATTCGGTGGTGGCATGCTGCTGGATACGAACTCGTCGGTCGATATTCGGTATTGCACGATCACCCGCAACGACGCGAACGAAGCGGGCGCACCGGGTTCGGGATTCGGCGGCGGGATCTTTCTCAGTGCTCCACCCGATCTGACGCTGGCATCGACCGTCGTTGCGGACAACGAGTCAGACGGCACTCCGAACGATTTCTCCGGCATCGCCGAACCCGAACTCAATCTCGAGGGCTACTGCTTCTTCGGCACACCGAACGACGGCACCTACACCGTCACCGGCGACCAGACCGGCACCACCTTCGGCGGCGACGCCCAGCTCGAACCGATCATCGAGGGCCTCTTCACGATCATCGGCTACCGACCAGCATCGACGAGCCCGCTCATCGACAGCGCAGACCCATTCGTGTTCCCCACGAGCGATCAACTGAGCCAGCCTCGCCCCGCAAACATCGGCCCCGGTTCCGCCATCGCCGACATCGGCGCGATCGAGCGCCAGCCGCTCCCCTGCCCCGCCGATGTCACAGGTGACGGCCAGATCAACCTCGCCGACCTCAACCTCGTCCTCGCGAACTTCGGTCAGTCCACATCAGATGGCGACACGAACGACGACAACCAGGTCGACCTCGCCGACCTCAACGCCGTCCTCGCGGCTTTCGGCCAAGCCTGCCCCTGAAAGACGAACCAAGCTCCAAACCCCCTCTTTACCCCGCGTCTGCGGGGTTTTTTCTTCTCCTCAGTTGACCCGGGATACGCGACCGATATACTGATAATCAATTCTCGATTATCGTGTATCAGGTTCCCATGCGACGCCACGCCTTCACACTCATCGAGCTCCTCGTCGTTGTCGCGGTCATCGCGTTGCTGATCGGCATCCTCCTGCCCGCGCTCGGCCTCGCTCGCAGATCCGGGCAGACCCTCGGATGCCTGAACAACATGCGACAGCTCGCCATCGCGCAACTGGCGTACGCGAGCGACAACGACGGTGAACTCGTGGACTACGGCCTCTCGCACGGCGGCGCGACCAGCTACGCCGAGCTCTCCTGGGTCGTCTCCCTGCAGCCCTACTACAGCGATCTCGAAGTCAATATCGACCCCACCGATGATCCCGAAGACCGCCCCCAAACGCCCGACCTCTTGCGATCGCCCGTGGACAACTCCAACCACTGGTCGACCGTCGACGACGGAGTCGGCATCCCCGTTCCCGGCTCGGGCGGTCGCTTCCGCGTCACCAGTTACGGCCTCAACGAACACGTGACGCCCACCTGGGCCGAAACCGCCCCACCTTTCCTCCAGCCCGCCAACTTCCACAAGCTGCAGTTCATCCGTCGCCCGGCCACCACTGTCCAGTGGGTGATCATGGCCTACGAAGGGCCTTTCGCCGGTTCCGACCATGTGCACAGCATCAACTGGTGGGTCGGCGACTTCGCGCCCGACGCACCGCCCGGCGTCGCCGCGTCCATGGTGCAGATCGACGCCCACGGCGGCGAGGAAACGCTCTCCGACGGCAACGGCAGCATCACCAGCGGCTCCTGGCTCGCCCGCTCCAATTACGCGTTCCTCGACGGCCACGCCGAGACCATGCCCTTCGAAGGCGTCTACGAGGGCCCCGAGCGCAACAGTTTCGACCCGCGTTTCCCGCAGCGCTAGTCGCCGCGATTCCGCGTCCGTTTGTTCCCGTTCCCCTGTTCACCAGAGAAGAGAGAAGAACCATGAACACCCGCATCCTCACCGCCGCAGCCCTCACGGCCGCAGCATCGTCCGCAGCCCTCGCCGACGGACTCGATGTCTGGGTTAGTTTCGCCGACGGCCAGATCGTCACCGGTGAAGCCGACAAGAGCACCAATCCCGTCACCTTCACCCCGGGTGTCCGGGTCTTCGAAGCCGAGTTCGGCGAGATCCCCGGCTTCCCGAATCTGCTCGACGAGCCCGGCTTCTACACCGAGCAACTCCCCGCAGGCACCGGCATCGGCTTCAACATCGTCGACGCCCTGCGCGTCTGGAACGGCTCGGACTTCGACACCATCGGATCGCAGTCCATGTCGATCTTCGGCGACCCGTTCCCCGACGGCGATGTCGCGACCACCCCCGGCACGGCGGGCATGTTCGTGCCCGGATTCGAGTTCATCGAGGCCGACGCCAACGGTTTCTTCGACGACCACCCCACCTTCCAGCTCAACAACCAGGCCGACGGCGTGTACCTGCTCTCGCTCGAGCTCTTCACCGACGCCAGCGGCATCGCGAACTCCGAGCCGTTCTACATCGTCTTCGGCTCGAACGAAGACGGCACGCTCGGTGACGACGAGGCCTTCGAAGAAGCCGTCGAAGCCGGTGTGGATTACGTCAACAGCGTGATCATCCCGACGCCCGGTGCCGCCGGCCTGCTCGCGCTCGCCGGCCTCGCCGCGACCCGCCGCCGTCGCCCCTGATCCTCCTCGCCGGTAAATACCGGCAACTACTCCACCGTGCGACACCGGGACACCGGGACGCACGGTTTTTCCCGCCGGATAGTCGAATCGGAGAACCCCCATGTTCAGAACCGCTGCCGCCCTGCTTCTCGCGCTTGCTCCAGCCGCGATAGCCCAGCACGCCGACATCGACCTCTCGCTCGGCGAGGACGAAGACGGTGTCACGCGCCTCGTCACCGGCAGCAGCGACTTCCAGAACCCCGGAGAGCCGATCATCCGCGGCGTGCGAGTGTTCACCGCCACGACCGGCGAAGGCGGCATACCCGGTTTCACCGACGACCCCGGCTTCAACGCCCTCGCCGGCGAACTGCCGCCCGGCGCCCTGCTCGGCTTCGATCTCATCGACGCCCTACGTCTCTGGAGCGGCAGCGACTTCGACACCATCGCCACAGAGCCGATGCGAGTCTCGCTCTTCACCATGTCTCGCCTCACCCCGACCGAGGCCGGCGGCTTCACCGAGGGATTCGAGTTCGCCGCCATCGGGTCCAACGGCGCCGTGCACTCGCACATCAACTACCGCCTCGAAGCACCCGAGCAAGACGGCGTCTACCTCCTGACCATCCAGCTCCGCCTCGACGAACCGGGCATCGAGCCGTCCCTCCCCGCATTCATCATCTTCAACAACAACGCCGATCCCGACGAAGCAGACACCGCCGCCGCCTGGCTCGAAGACCTGCTCGAACCCGACACCTGCCCCGCCGACGTCACCGGCGACAACCAGGTCGACCTCGCCGACCTCAACCTCGTGCTCGCGAACTTCGGCCAGACCACCGAGAACGGCGACACCAACGACGACGGTCAGGTCGATCTCGCCGATCTGAACGCGGTGCTCGCCGCGTTCGGAACACCCTGCCCCTGAGTGGAACTGTTCGACGCCATGACACAACAACCGCCCGGCTCGCTCGCCGGGCGGTTGTCATTTGTGCGATCGAAACGGATAGGGAGTCCCCATCAGCCGTGGAAGAACTGCTCCTTCACGATCTTGCCGTCCTTCCACTGCTGCACCGCGACCTGCGCGTAGGTCACCGGCTGATCGTCCTGACCGACGAACGAGAAGCTGTACTGCACGAACGCCGTGCCGGTCACCGAGCCGTCGTCACCATCGGTCGCGATCGCCTGCACATCGAAGCCCGTCCATTCCTTGACCGAATCGATGAACTGCTGCTCGCGCTCGAGGTTCGCCGCCAGCCCGACCGTGGGCTCGCCCGTGTTCTCCTGCATCACGACGTTCTCGTCGTACAGCTGCTTCATGGTCTCGATGATGGTCCCGTTGCGGATACCGTCCAGCGTTTTTTCAACGTGTCCCTTGATGCTCATGGTGTTCCCTTTCGTGTGATTCGCCTTGAAGTGAGTGATTCGTTCAGGCCAGGTCGAACAGCAGCAACTCGCCGCCGCCCGACCCGCCAGTGATCTCGATGGTTGTCTCGTCCTCGACGGCCAACCCGTCGCCATCGCTTAGCGTCTGGCCGTTCACAACCACTTCGCCGGCGTACACCTGCACCCAGGCTCCCCGACCGGCTTTCAATGGGTGCGACACGCTCGCGCCCTCAGACAGCCGCGCCGTGAGAACCCGCGCATCCGCGTGTATGTGCACCGCGCCGGGACCACCACCGGGCGTCGCGACCAGCGCGAGCCGATCGTCACGTGCTATGTCGGCCGCGCTGATCTGCTCGTAGCCGGGGTCGACGCCGGGTGTGCCCGGCATGATCCACACTTGCAGCAGGCGGACGGGGTCGGTCTTCGAGGCGTTGAACTCCGAGTGTCGGATGCCCGTTCCCGCCGACATGCGCTGCACATCGCCGGGGTGGATCACCGCCCCGCCGCCGGTCGAGTCGGCGTGTTCGAGCGCGCCGTCGATCACGAAGGTCAGGATTTCCATTTCTTCGTGCGGGTGCATCCCGAACCCGCCGCCCGGCGCGACGAGGTCGTCATTGATCACGCGCAGCGACCGGAACCCCGTGTGGGCGCGGTCCACGTAGCGCCCGAACGAGAACGAGTGCTTCCCGTCGAGCCAGTCGAATCTGGTGCGTCCGCGCTCTTCCGCTTTCCTGATGGTCAGCATGATGGTCCTTCCTTTCCGGATCCCGCCGCGTGGGGAGTTCCGGGAGAATAATATTTGTTATCACAAATATATTCCCGGCCGACCGTCGCTTCAAGCAAATTTCGCGTTAATCCTCGCCCTCGGCCTTCCGGGCCTTCACCAGCAGCCCGTTCAAGGTCCGCAGCTCATCATCACTCAGGTGCCCGAGCTGCTCCCGATGCACCTGCATCACCGGCTCGTCCAGTTTCCTCAGCAGCCCGAGCCCCTGTTTGGAGATCCGTACGATCACCACACGCCGGTCCGAGGTACTCCGTTCCCGCTCCACGAGACCACGATGCTCGAGCCGATCCACAAGCCGAGTCACATCCGGAACCCGCACAACCATGTCGCAGCCGATGTCCGACGCGTGACGTCCCGCCTTGCCAGACCCGCGAAGAATCCGAAGCACGTTGTACGTCGAGGGCGTCAGCCCGTGCGGCTTGAGCACCCCGAGCAGCGGCCCTTCCAGGTCCGCAGCCGTGCGGATCAGGTTCAGAAACGCCTCCTGCTCGGCGAGCTCAAACGGACGCTTCTTATTGACTTCGTGCTGGAGGGCCGCCACGGGTTCATCACCTGTACAGATTCTGTGACAACAGATGACCAAGCATACGCCCAAACTCCGGGCACTCCAACGCTTTACGCTTGGGGTTTCATTGAGCGCAGGGTGAAGTGGGAATCGCGGTTGTGACCGGGCGCGAGCGGTTTATCCCGGCGTGGCGGACTATCCGGGCGATTGCGGGCTCGGGCGCAAAATGGGACGCGCGGCGGGATCTCGCGGGCGTGCGCAGCGAAAGTGGGACTCGCCCCCGCTGAAGGCCCTGAAAACGCGGGGAGCATCGGACATCGGACATTCGTCGACCGAGCATCGGACGTCGATCGAACGCGTCTCGACGCGCGACCTGTTCGGGCTCTGGTTACCGACAGGCTTCGTTGCTGGGGGTGACCACAGCGGGCCAGGAAGGCGTCGAACGGGTCAAGCTCAGCGCGGGTCTACCTCAGTCAGTTGGTAGGCACTTCGCGTCTCGATCGTGGGAGACCGACCGCGTCGGTGTAGCCAAAATCATCTACCAGTCGATCATCAGCGATCGCTGCTCAATCGGCAACTGCATCCACTTGGGCGTGATCATGATCTCGGATCCCATACGTCGCCGAGAGGCGGCGTAGCGTAGAGAGAACGGACGAATGTCAGCCCAACCCTCGTAGAGCCGGCGAATAGGCTCACAGTCGTCGTAGGTGACCACCCACGCGCGTCGCTTCATCGACTTCAGGCAGTCTGCCAGCCGCTTGTGGTAAACGTCGTCCAACGAGTTCAGATAGAGCGTTTGCCCCTTCTCGTAGTAAGGGGGATCGATGAAGAAGAACGTGCTGTCGGCGTCCATTGATCGGATGAAATCGATGCCGTCGAGGCTCGAAACCGAAATTCGGGATCTGTACTCAACGATGCGTTCAATTCGCTCGCGGAGCCCAGCCTTATTGAATCGCGCGTTGATCTTCCAGCGGCCGTCCTGCTCTGGGCCACCGATCGGCCCCCCGTTCATGATGATGCCAGAACGATTGCATCGGTTGAGGTAGAAGGCCGCGAAGCCACGGCGGAGTCGTGAAGCACCTGCGTCGGCGTATACCTCACGCTGTCGACGCCACTCGGCCATGCTGACACGCTTCTTGTCAAGCTGATCCAAGAACGGACCAGATCGATTAACGACGGTCCACCAGAAGTCAAACATCGCCGGATCAGCATCATTAATGAAGATCTCCGGGCAGTGCTCCAGAAACAGCAGTGTGAGAGCCGCCCCAGCGCCGCCGGCAAACGGCTCAGCGAAAGCATGCCGTCCAAGTCCATTGCACCGTCGGATCTCCGTCAGGAGATCAGCCATAGACGCCTTGCCACCGGGATATCGCAACGGGCTGGCGATCAAGGCGATGACTCTTCGTGCGGTTCAACGAGCATGAGTTCGAACAGCGGCTCGGCAAGATCCCAGAACGAAATCAGCGCTTGGTCCGTGGGAAGCTCCTTCATACAGTGGATGAACGAGTTGAGTTCCTCTGAGTTCCCAGACCGGTATGGATCATCATTAAGAACCTTCCTGACTGCCCTTTGCTGTCGCGCCTTCAGCCTCGGAACGACGTTGGTTTCAATCTCGTCTTTGAGCTTGCTCATGACCGGCAGGCCATGCTTCATCCCGTATCTCACGTGCTTGCTGCCTTTGGCTTCAAGCTCAGCAACCATCTCGTCTAGTCGACCCGTTCTATCGAGGTAGTCGAGAATCGACAGCTCGAAGAATGTCCGGAGCAGCATTGCGCCGGCATTCGGGTAGCTCTTTGGGTTGATGGTTCGCAACTCGCGAAATATCTGATCGAGTTTCCGGCTGTCCGACTGCTTGATTTTGAACTGCTTCGGAACAACCCTAGAGCCCCTCGACTTGCCAGCTGGCGACTTCTTCTTGGGCTTGGGGGTGTCCGCCGAGCCAGCAGACGAAGACACTTCACCGAGTTGATCAACTCTCAAGGTACGAGTTGATTTCGAAGGAAACTCGTCTTCAGACCACTCGCTCTTGAAGTAATCCTTGGCTTGCGAGACCTTGTTCGCGTTGCGACTTGAGAGGTCACCGTCAGCGACTTCAGTGAAGAGCTTCGCGAGAGCCGTCTGTGCCTGCTTCTTTGTGGTGTGTAAAACGAAGCCGTGTTCATCATGCTTTGCGACCTGAAACTTTGCTCTTATCTCAGGCATGTCGAAGAGACGTACAACCGTCGTGAACTTCTTCGAGGCCTGCGAAACTAGCTCATCTCGCTTGATCTCATCCATCGGCACGCGCTCGATCATCTGCGCTATCGATCGCGTCCGAAGAGCCTCTTGGATTTCGGCCTTTGAGACACCGAGCCGAACCAGACGTTCGACATCCCCCTCATCGGAAACTTCATTGAGAAGATAGTCGGCGCGATTCGCCTGAGACCACGCCTGAAACGTGTTCTGCGTGTGCCTCGCGATGATGATGTCTTGGGCATGCTGGCGGGTGGCCGCTACGGTCACCGGAACTCCCCGCAGAAACAAGGACCGAAGCCGGTCTTTGTTCATTTTGAAGATCCGAGCGTAGTGCTTGGTTCCTTTGAGAATCTCCGGATCGCGCATGGCTTTGAGTGCCGCGATTCGGCGGTTGCCTTCCATCACGACATGCTTTGTGCCCTGCTTCACCACCAGCGTGCGTTCCATCGGGTAGTGACCGACCGCAGATAGCACTTGCGCAACCTTGAGCGCGTTTGTGTGGGTAAATAAGTGGCGGATCAGATCGTTCTCAGACGCTCCCTTCGAAGCACGAACCAGACGAGGGTTGTTCTGATCAAGAAGGATCTGACCAAGAGGCACGGTCGTGTCGCGATACTGCCATGCTGGCATAAGGGCTCCTTTGTCCTGCCGCGGGGACGCCACCGGGATGAAGCAACGCACCATACTTGCGCGTGAGATCCGGTCGCTATCAGCAATCGCGAGTATACCTGCGAGACGCTCGGATTCGAGACCTCGCGATCTCGACGTATTCGGGATGGAGTTCGATGCCGGTCCATGAGCGGCCGGTCTGCTTCGCGGCGACGCCGCTGGAGCCGGTGCCGGCGAACGGGTCGACGACGAGATCGCCCGGGCGCGTGGTCGCGGTGATGAGCTGCTCCAGGAGCTCGACGGGCTTCTCGGTCGGGTGCGTCCGGTGCTGGCTCGCTGGCCGGCGGACGCGGATGACCGATCGCGGTCGGCCGGCGGGGAACTTGAACCGGCCCTTGACGGCGAACCAGATGACCTCGTGGATCGGGCTGAACGTCGCGCCGGTGTCGCCCATGCCGGGCCAGTCCTTGTCCCAGACGACCTGGCTCTTGAGCGTGAAGCCGGCGGCCTGGACTGCGACGCGGAAGACCTCCTGCACGTCCCAGCGGCAGAAACAGAGCATCGACCCGCCGGGCGCGACGACGCGGAACGCCTCGCGCATCCACCAGATGAACGGGTTGTCGTCGTTGGCGATTCGGACACCTTTAGTGCTCTCGTATGCGATGCCGTAGGGCGGGTCGGTCAGGACCAGGCGGGCGGATTCGGGTTTGAGCTTCGGCAGGATCTGCATGCAGTCGCCGAAGCGGACGGTGTGGCTGAGTCTATCGGGGGTGGGGCCATCCTTGGCCATTGGTTATGCTCCGTCGATTCCAGTCTTGGAACGGGTCGGGAGCTTGTGCTTGTAAGGGTGCTGCTCTCGGCTCTGGGGGTCCGGCGTTGCAGCGCCGGCCCCCGCTTTCATCATTCAGTGCGTCA
>JANSXG010000148.1 GCA_024743075.1 bacterium
CGGACGGGCGGGTGCACCCGGCGATCGTCGCGAGCAGAACGACGAGCAGCGCAGCGATCGGGCTGAGGCGGTGGCGGGGCATGCCAAGAGGGTACCAGCCAAGGCGCTGGCGGCTTCGGGTGGCGATCCGCTACTCTACGCGCATGGTCCGACTCCGGATGATCTATGTCGTCGCGGGCGCCTGCGCTTTCGGGTTTGCCTCGGGTTGCGCCGACGACCTGCCCCTGGCCGGTGCTAACACATCGGAGGCGGAGAGCATATTTTCCGTTTTCGCGCCACCCTCACCGACCGAGGCCGCGGCGATGGCCACCAACGAGTACAGCGCGGACGACCGGCAGCTCGGCATCCTTCTGCTCGCCAACGCACCGTGGGGCGGGGCGGATGTGTATGTGCGTCTGTACCGTCTGGGCCTCGACGATGAGGACGGCGCGGTAAGGACCGCGGCGGTGCGAGCGATCGGGCTGCACGGGTCGCCGGACGACGCCGCGCGCATCGCCGAGTTGCTCGACGATCCGGACCGGTTGGTGCGCTGGGAAGCCGCTCGCTCGCTCCAACGCCTGCACAACCCGTCGGTCGTGGCCTCGCTCATGACCAAGGTCAGCGGGGCGAACGAAGACGAAGTGCCGGTGCGTGCAGCGGCGGCGACGGCGCTCGGGCAGTACGCGGAACAGCGCGTGCTCGATGCGCTGATCCTCGCGCTCGACGATCCGGACCTCACCGTGAATGCTGCCGCGCGGGGTTCGCTGAACACCCTCACCGGCGAGGACTTTGGCTACGAGCCGCGACCGTGGGTGGAGTTCGTCCGGGGGAACGCGGAGCCCTTCGCCGGGCGACAGACATACACCTACCCGGCGTACTCGCGGGATCGGAAGTGGTTTGAGTGGTTTAACCCGTTCCTCGATATTCCGAACGAGATCTCAGCCGCGCCAGTCGGCATGACCGTTGAGGAGTTGCGTCGGGAGCGCGAGGACGCTTCTGACGGCTCGGGCGGATAATGCCGACATAAGGGCATGCGAGCGCTGCGCTACACAGGATCGGCTTCGGGCGATGCCCCGTCGGTGCGGATGTTTTCGGACGCGCCCGATCCGTCGCCCGGACCGGGCGAAGCGCTGGTCCGTCCAGTGCGCGCGGGCGTCTGCTCGACCGATCTGGAGATCGTCCGCGGCTACATGAACGCAGATCGGGATGCTCAGCCGATCACTCTGGGGCACGAGTTTGTCGGCGTGGTCGAGGAGTTCAACCCCGCCACTCCGGCGCAGCAGGAACTCGTCAAGCGCCTGAAGGGTAAGCGGGTCGTTGGCTCGATCAACGCCGTCTGCGGCGAGTGCGACATGTGTCGCAACGGCCTGAGCAATCACTGTCGGGATCGGACGGTGCTGGGCATCGCCGGGCGCGACGGCTGCTTCGCCGACCGATTCTGCTTGCCGATCGTTAATCTCGTCGCCGTGCCGGAGGGTGTGGACGACGATCACGCGGTGTTTGCCGAGCCGCTGGCGGCGGCGATGCACGCGGCGCACCAGTTGCACTTCGAGGGCAAACCGTACATCACGGTGCTGGGCGACGGGCGGCTGGGTCTGCTGTGCGTGCAGGTCATGAGCCAGCTGAACGCCAGTGTGCGTCTGATCGGCAAGCACGAGAAGAAGCTCGCGATGTGCGAGAAGTGGGGCATCAAGCACCGGCTGCTTCGTGACATCGGGCGCCGCGCGGACCAGGACGTCGTGGTGGACTGCACGGGCTCGCCCGACGGCCTGCGCACGGCGATGCAGCTCGTGCGCCCCCGCGGTACGATCCTGCTCAAAAGCACGTTCGCGCCTCGCGTCGACGATCCGGTCGATCTCTCGCCGCTGGTCGTGAACGAGATCGAACTGATCGGTTCGCGCTGCGGTTCGATCAGCGGGGCGGTGCGGGCGCTGGAGCAGCGCCGGGTCGATGTGGCCAGCCTGATCACCTCCCGGTTCGCGTTCGAGAACGGCGCGAAGGCGATCGAGGCGGCTTCGAGCGCCGAGCAGATCAAGGTGCTGATCGACTTCTGATTCGGTCGGTCAGCCGACTTGGACGAGCCCCGCAGCGACCAGCGAACCAAGCACGATGCACAGCGCGATGCGGTACCAGCCGAACGCGCTCAAGCCGTGTTTCGTGAGGAACGCCACCAGCCACTTGATCGCCACCGCTGCGGAGAACGTGGCGACGACGAGCCCGAGCACCAGGGGGAGCGTGCCGAGCGCCTCGAACATGTTGGGCTCGCCGCGTTCAGCGGATTCCTGAAGGTTCCTGCCGAGCTTGTAGACGCACGCGCCGCCGAGGGTGGGCAGGCCGAGCAGGAAGCTGAACTCCGCCGCAGCTCGGGGCTTGAGGCCGATGAGGGTGCCTCCGGCGATGGTCATCATCGAGCGCGAGGTGCCGGGCCACATGGCGACGCACTGCAGGAAGCCGATGGTCAGCGCGTGCTTCCAGGTGAGGTCGTCGACGTCCATGCAGAAGCGGGATTGCTCCTCGGGGACGCCCTCGGCTTTCTCTTCGATGAGGTGTCGGCCTCGCCAGCGGTCGAGCCAGATCATCCAGATCCCGCCGGCGAAGAGGGCTGCGAGGACCGGCCAGGTTGAGAAGAGGTACTTCTGGATCGTGCTGTCGAGCAGCACACCGAACACCGCCGCGGGCAGGAACGCGACAAGTAGGTTGATGAGCAGGCGCCTGCCGGCGTCGTCCTTGCCGACGAAGCCCTTGAGCATCTGGACGATGCGCGGGAAGTAGAGCCCGGCGACGGCCAGGATCGCACCGCCCTGGATGACGATGTTGAACGCGTCGACGTGCGGCCGGACAGCCTCGTCGAATCGCATCAGTTCGGTCGTGATGATCAGGTGCCCGGTCGACGACACCGGCAGGTATTCGGTGATCCCCTCAACGAGCCCCAGGATGATCGCCTGCCACCACTCCACTCGGTGCGCCCTCCGTGACGGGTCGGATCGGCGATCACGGTACCGAGCGCCAGCCCGGTCGAGACCACGCGTGAAAAACACATACGCCTGTCATGACGATCGGTTCGGTCAGGCTTCTCGGACCCACTTGAGCAGTCCGACCAGCGTCGGTGGTTTGCCGTATCGGAGCACGCCGATGCGGAAAATCTTGGCGGCGATCCAGACCATGACCGCAACGCCGGCGAAGCCGACAAGCAACGAGACTCCGATCTCCCAGAGCGGAACGCTGTGCGACGGCTGGCTGAGTCGCATCACCATCACAACGGGCGTGGTGGGCGGGAAGAAACTGAAGATCCGGGCGACCACGCCGCCGGGGTTGTCCATGATCGAAAACATCAGCACGAACGGGATGATCAGGCTGAAGGTGATCGGGGCGTAGAGGGCCTGGGCCTCGCGGAGTTCGGTGACGGCGGCGCCGACGGCGACCATCATGGCGCCGAGGAAGAAGTACGCCATGAAGAAGTACAGCGCCATCCAGACGATCTGGACACCTGATGGGAGCACCGCGAGGTAGTTAAAGCGGTCTGCGGCGGCGATGCCGACTGCGCCGTAGATGCCGACGATGGTCAGGCCGACAAGACCCTGACCGATGAGCTTGCCGATGAGCAGCTGCGTCGGCGACACCGCCGAGAGCAAGACTTCCATGACGCGCGAGCCCTTCTCTTCGAGCGTTCCCATGAGCAGGTAGTTGCCGCCGGTGAGGACCGAGGCGTAGATCAGCATCATGAAGATGAAAGGCAGGAAGCGGACGAGGTCGGCATCGGGCCCGGCCTTGTCTCCGTCTTCCGTCACGAGCGTGGTGATGGCCTGCGGCGAGTTCTCGGCGATCAGTAGCACTGTTGCCGGATCGATGCCGGCCTGCTCGTAGCGCGTGTTCTGGATGACGCGATGGACCGCGCGCTGGATGTCACCGAGGTAGTCCGGGTCAAGCGAGGGAGCGCGATCGATCCGGTACTGGCTCGGACCGAGGTTGTTCGGATCACGCGTGGCCGGACCAGCCTCGGCGTCGGTCGGAACGGGGATGCGGACGGACTCCTCGGAGACGACGACGAGCGCGAGGTAGTCTCCCGCGCGGACCTGCTCGCGCAGCGCTTCGAGATCGGCCTCGTTCGGGTCGATCGGGACGATGTCGACGTCGGTGCCGTCGTCGTCGGCGCCGATCATCGCCTCGGCCATGGGGATGGCGTTCATCGCCTGCTCACGCATCTCGGGGGGTAGGCGGTTGATCTGGTCGCGGAGCGCCTGCATCTGCGCTTCGGCCGCGCGGGCCCGACCTTCCGGGGAGAAAAGATCGCTCAGGTCGGCGGTCAGCGTCTGGCCGGGGGTCGAGTCCACCACGGCAATCCGGCCCTGCATCGGCGGCTTCTCGGAATCGAGCAGCCCCGTCGCACCGACGAAGAACATCAGGCCCCAGATGACTGCCGGGACGATGACGGCACCGATGAAGAACGCCGGGGTAAGGGCGGTGACCTTGTACTCGCGGACGGCGGCGGCGTAGATCTTCCACATGGCTCAGTTCCCCTCCACGCCGGCGGCCTGGGCCGAAACCGATGCTCTCACGCTGTCTTCGGAGTCCTTGGTGCTGACGAGACTCACGAAGATGTCCTCCAGGGTGGCCCGTCGGGATTCGACGCGCCGGAGCGGGATCGCCTGCGCCACGCGCGCCAGGACTGCGCCGTGGTCGGCCCCGTCGCGGAGCGTGGCTTCCATGTGGGGGGGCGTCGAGCCCGAGACGGGGACGGCCCGGACCGAGGCGATGCCCTCGATATTTTCGACGGCGGAAGTGTCGTCGCCGTGCTGGTAGCCGCTGGGCTCGATGACGAGCGTGCGCGGGTTGTGCTGCTCGCGGATCTCGTCCATGGTGCCGTCGAGGAGTTTCTTTCCGTTGTTGATCAGGAAGATGCGGTTGCAGATCTGCTCGGCCTGCTGGAGGACGTGGGTCGAGAAGATGATGGTCTTGCCCTGATCGTGCAGATCGTTGATCAGGGTGCGGAGCAGGCGTCCGTTCACCGGATCGAGGCCGCTGAAGGGCTCGTCGAGGATGATCAGTTCGGGGTCGTGGATGATGGTGGCGAGGAACTGGACCTTCTGCTGCATGCCCTTGGAGAGCTCCTCGCAGCGTTTCTTTTCGACTCCGGGGAGTTCGACGCGTTCGAGCCACTCACCGATGCGGTCCTTCAGGATGTTCCGGTCCACGCCCTTGAGCATCCCGATGTAGGTGAGGAAGGCGTCCACCTTCATCTTGCGATAAACACCCCGTTCCTCGGGGAGATAGCCGATGAGGTCCTTGGACTCGATGGCGGTCGGGCGTCCGAGAACGCTGATCCGGCCGGAGTCGGGCGGGAAGATGGACATGACCATGCGGATAGTGGTGGTCTTGCCGGCGCCGTTGGGGCCGAGGAAGCCGCAGAGCGAGCCTCGCGGCACAGTCAGGTCGAGGTTGTCGACCGCGGTCTTCTCGCGAAAGCGCTTGGTCACGCCCTGGATCGAGATCGCGGGGGCATCGGCGTCCTGGCGTGGCTGGATCACAGGTGTCCTCGTTGGGGTGAAACTGGGGAATGGGGGATCGCGGCGATTCTACCGGCTGCGGTTGGTTCGGAAGCCGGTGAGAAGAATTTCGCCCATGAGGCGGCTTTCATCCATTGATCCGGATATATGGATACAATGAAAGCGACGGCAATAATTCCTGCTTGATAATAGGTGTATTGGTGGATACGAACACGACTCCCCGCTACGACATTTCCGATTACGCCGCAGCTTCGGCCCTCGGCAAGGCGCTGCATGAACGGGTGTTGGTGCTCGATGGCGCGATGGGTACATCGATCTACGAGCGCGACCTCAGCATCGAGGAGGACTACTGCGGCTGCGAGAACTGCACGGACATCCTCGTGAAGACGCGACCGGACGTGATCAGGGAGATCCACGAGGAGTTTCTGGAGGCGGGGGCGGACTGCATCGAGACCGACAGTTTCGGCTCGGCGAAGCTCGTGCTCAACGAGTTCGACATCGCCGACGAGTGCTATGAGTTGTCCAAGCGTGCGGCGGAGATCGGGCGCGAGGCGGCGGACGGGTACTCGACGCCAGAGAAGCCGCGGTTCGTCATGGGCTCGATGGGCCCCGGCACGAAGCTGGTGACGCTGGGCAACACCGACTGGGACACGATGCTGGATTCGTACACCGAGCAGGCCCGGGGCCTGATCGACGGGGGCGTGGATGCCCTGCTCATTGAGACTTGCCAGGACCTGCTGCAGGTGAAGTGCGCGATCAACGCGGTGCTGGCGGCGCTTCGCGAGCGCGGCAAGACGGCGGCCGAGGTTCCGATCATGGTGAGCATCACGATCGAGCAGCAGGGGACGATGCTGCTGGGCTCGTCGATCGAGGCGGCGGTCGCGGCGCTGCGCGACTTCCCGATCATGTCGCTCGGACTGAACTGCGCGACCGGGCCGGCCGAGATGAGCGAGCACCTGCACTACCTCGCCAAGCACTGGGATCGGCACATCACGGTCGTGCCCAACGCGGGTCTGCCGGTGCTGGTGGAAGGCCGGACGGAGTACCCGCTGAAGCCCGAGCCGTTTGTCGAGGCGATCGAGAAATATGTGAAAGAGTGCGGCATCGCCATGGTCGGCGGCTGCTGCGGCACGACGCCGGCCCACATCAGGGCGCTGGCCGAACGCGTCGGCGGGCGGAAGCGCACCGAGGTCGAGAAGGAGCCCCGCAAGGCACAGGTCGCCTCGCTGTACTCCGCGGTGGATTCGCGCCAGGACCAGTCGTTCCTGATCGTCGGCGAGCGGATGAACGCGTCGGGCTCGCGCAAGTTCAAGCGGCTGCTGGAAGAGGAAGACTGGGACGGCATGATGTCGCTGGCGCGCGAGCAGGTGCGCGAGCGCTCGCACGTGCTCGATGTGAACGTGGACTACGCAGGTCGCGACAACGCGAAGGACATGGGCGAGATCGTTCAGCGGACGGTGCGCCAGGTCGATGCGCCGCTGATGATCGACTCGACACAGGTGGAGACGATCGAGGCGGGCCTGAAGCGCGCCGCGGGCAAGTGCGTGATCAACAGCGCGAACTTCGAAGACGGCGAGGAGAAGTTCGACCAGATCTGCCAGCTCGCGCGGACCTACGGCGCGGCGCTGGTCATCGGCACGATCGACGAGGACAAGGAAGCGGCGATGGCTCGTACCGCCGATCGCAAGTTCGAGATCGCCAAGCGCGCGATTGAACGAGCACGCGACCGGCACGGGCTGCTGGTGGAAGACATCTTCATCGACCCGCTCGTGCTGCCGATTTCCACTGGCATGGACAACGACCGGCGATCGGCCCTCGAACTCGTCGAGGGCACGAAGCGGATCGCCGAGGCCTTCCCCGAGGTGCAGCTGACCTGCGGGCTGAGCAACGTGAGCTTCGGATTGAAGCCGGCGGCGCGAGCGGTGCTGAACTCGGTGCTGCTGGCGGAACTCACACAGGCCGGCATGACGAGCGCGATCGTGCACTCGAGCAAGATCATCCCGCTCAACAAGATCGACGATGAGCACAAGGATGTCGCGCTGCACCTGATCTACGACCGGCGCAGCGAGGCCAACGGCGGCACGGGTCTGCCCGAAGGTGTGACCGACGAGGACTACGACCCGCTGCAGGCGCTGATCGATCTGTTCAAGGATGTCGACGATGTCGGCGGCTCGAAGGTGAGCAAGGCCGACATGACCGTCGAGGAGCGTCTGCGGGCGCACATCATCGACGGCGAGAAGGAGGGCCTGAAGGAGTGCCTGGACGAGGCACTCGAAAGGTACCAGCCGCTGGAGATCATCAACGATCACCTGCTCGACGGCATGAAGACCGTCGGCGAGTTGTTCGGCTCGGGCCAGATGCAGTTGCCGTTCGTGCTGCAGAGCGCGGAGGTCATGAAGAAGGCGGTCGCGCAGCTCGAGCCGCTCATGGAGCGGGTCGAGGGCGAGACGAAGGGCAAGATCGTGCTGGCGACGGTCAAGGGCGATGTGCACGACA
>JANSXG010000062.1 GCA_024743075.1 bacterium
AGATCCGTGTCCAGGAACTTGACCGCCTCGCGCACCAGCTCAGCGTCGCCGAGACGGAACATCGGGTGGGCGGCGCGCAGCGCGATCGCCTCGCGGTAGTGCCGGTACAACCGGTGGTTCTGCGCCTTGACCGTCCAGTCGACGTTGTTGACCTGATCGCCGAGGTTGTACGTGTTGTCGTGTCCGCCCTTGCTGCGACCGAACTCCTGTCCGCAGTGAACGAACGGCACGCCCTGCGCGGTCATGATCGCCACCACCCCCAGAGCCGACATGGAGAGCAGCACGTCCTCGTCGGCCGGCCGCTGCAGTTTCATCGCCGTCTCGCGCAGGCGGTCTACCAGCGTGTGGTTGTCGTGGCACTCGATGTAGTTGATCGATTCCACCGGCGCCTCGGCGAACGATTCGATCGACCCGCGGATTCCCGGTCGCAACTCGTCCAGATCAGCGCCGCTGCTCAGGAATCCGGGATCGTTCAGGTCGAAGACCTGCCCGCGCAGCGCATCGCGGAACTCGTCGTTGAACACGCCCCAGCCCTTGTCGCGCTGTTTGCCTTTCGAGTTCACCTCGATCGGCGTCGGCCCAGCCGCCCACGGCTCGCCGTACACCATGATCGTCGGATCGATCGAGTGCAGATCGCGCGTGACCAGTTCCATGGTCTCCTCGTCGATCAGCCCCATGAGGTCGAACCGAAACCCATCGACGCCGAAGCGGTTCACCCAGTACCGGCACGACTCGCGGATGAAGTGGCGTCCGATCAGCGTATCGCTGGCGAACTCGTTGCCGCAGGCCGAGCCGTTCCACGGCGTGCCATCGGGCATGAACCGGTAGTACGACTCCGGCGCGAGCGCCATCATGTTCCGCAGTTTCATCGAGATCGTTCTCGATCCCTCAACACGCGCCCACGACTCCGCCGTGTGGTTGTACACCACATCGAGGGTCACCCGCAGCCCCGCGTTGTGCAACGCCGAGACCATCTGCTTCAGTTCGCGGATCGGTGCCTCGAGTTCCACGCTCGACGCGTATCCGGGGTGCGGCGCGTTGAAGTCGTTGGGCATGTAGCCCCACTCGTACACCGGGTTGTAGGGCAGGCTGAACGAGTGCACCGGCATCAGCTGCACCACGTTCACGCCGAGGTCCACGATGTGGTCCAGCCCCGTCCGCACGTCCGTCCCGGGCACGCGTGTGCCCGCCTCGGTCAGCCCGAGGTATCGCCCGGCCCAGTTCGAGTTCACACCGCTCGAGCGCGAACGCGTGAAGTCGCGGACGTGCAGCTCGTAGATCATCGCGTCCTTGGGATCCAGCGCCGGACGCTCCGAGATCGGCGTGTCGTCCGCTTCGATGTACGCCGACTGCTCCCGAATGAGCGTCGCCCAGGGATCGAGAATCCCCGCCAGCCGATGCCGTTCCCGCACGACTTCGTAGGAGTAGCCCCACCCGCGCAGGTTCCCCTCGACCGACGCTTCCCAGATCCCCGGCTCATCGACCCGGCGCATCTCCACACGGTGCAGTTCCCTCGTGCCGGGGTGTACCAGCACCAGTTCCAGCCCATCGCAAAGCGCATGGACACGAAACGTGCTCCCATCCGGCGTGTACTCCACGCCGAAGCGCGGCAGGGAGGAGAGGCCGTCGGACGCAGCGCCGTCGGCTCCGGACGATGAGAAGTTCGTGTGGGGCATCTGGTCGGATCATATCGACCCGATTCCGGGTCAACCGGAGAAATCAACGCAGCGGACGCCGATCTGTCTGGTAGCATCTGCGCCCGGATCAAGTGCGAGCCGCGAGAGCGCCGATGCTCATGGTGAACACACTTGAGAGGACCGTCTGTGCACCGCCAAGAGCAGCCAATTCCGTCCAATAACAACGCCCCGCACGCGCCCGTCTCACGACGCGAAGCCCTCGTGCGCTCCGCCGCGACCGTCCTCGGTCTCGCCGGCACGGCCGCGCTCCTGTCGGGCTGCTCCAGCTCTTCGGGCGCGTCCAACCGAGCCGCCGCGACCCAGCCCACCGCCGTCCCGCCCGTCGGGCAACGCTCGACCGATGAACTCCTCCGTCGCTGGGGCAACGGTTCAAACCGCCGACGCCCGTCGGACGCCGTGGCCGGCGACTGGACCCCGCTCCCGACCAATCCGGGAGAGTCCGGCACCTTCAGTTACAACGGACTGGTCCAGCGCAGCGACTGGTCCCGGGGCAACCCGGTCCCGTCCCTGATGGACCGCATGCTCCCGATCAACAAGATCACCGTCCACCACGACGGCATGAGCCCGTTCACCGCGACCGCCCAGTCCGCCGCGGCAGCTCGAATCGAGGCCATTCGGCGCGCCCACCGCAACCAGAACTGGGGCGACATCGGTTACCACTTCCTGATCGACCCCTCCGGTCGTGTCTGGGAAGGCCGCCCCCTCGCCTGGCAGGGCGCTCACGTCAAGGACAACAACGAGGGCAACATCGGCATCTGCGTCCTCGGCAACTACGAGCAGCAGAGCATCACCGACCGTCAGGCCTTCGCGCTGGACAATTTCCTCGCCTCGACCATGCGCCAGTACCGCATCGCGAAGAACCGCGTGTACACCCACCGCGAGTTCCGCCCGACCGCCTGCCCCGGACGCTCACTCCAGGCCCGCATGGATACCATGCGAACCTCACGCAGCGCGGCCCTCGCAAGCCTCTGAGAATCTCGAAATCCGAGCCAGGCGAACGCCCCGTCGAAGCGGGGCGTTGTTCATAGCGGCCCTCAGCGATAGCGCGGAAACGCCGAAAACGGCGGCGGGTTCCCGTTGATCGCTACCAGGTCCACCGTGTGGATCTGCCAGCCCTCGCCCGGCGTCTCCTGCCACTCCAGCACCCATGTGCTGAACCCGCTCCCAAGCGAGCGCGACTGCAGCAGCCGGAAAACGAACTTGCTTCGCCCCGCTCCGTTGGCGATCACCGCCGCCTCCTGCACACCGGCGCTGTGACGCTGGATCTGTTCCTGCACCCAATCGAGGTTGCCCAGGATGTACTCACGTGCTTCCACATCCGCCCGCGACCCGGTGATCGCCAGCGTCAGCCTCGAGGCCAGCAAATCATCCATCGACGCCTCGTCCCCGTTGACAATCGCCTCCACGAACGCCCGGGTACCCGACTCGATCGCCTCACGGTCCGTCTCGACCAGCCGCGCGCTCGCCGCGAGGCCGAGCGCCAGCACCAGCCCGACACCCATCACGGCCCAGCCGGCCTTCCCCTTCGCCGCCCGACCGAGCCCGAACCCGATGATCACGGCCAGGATCAGCACCGCGACCGGCACCAGGATCGGCGACTCGAACAACACCCGGTCTGTCAGCGGCGGCGGGGGGTAGGTTCCGATCGTGCTCGCAAACCGTTCGAACCCGTGTGTCAGCAGCCCGTTCATGGCTCGGCCTTTCCGCGAGGAACTCCCGCCCCGCAACCCTTTCATACGCACGAACCACCCGAAAGGTCCATCCGACTCCGGGGTCGGACCGGCACTCGGTGTTTGCAGCCGCCCCCGCCGGACGTCCGATACCCACACAAAGCCCCTCTAGCAAAGGCGATCCCATGCGCGCCCAGCACGGCTCCTCCTCCGATCCCGATCCGGGAGCCTCTCCATCCCTGCCCGCCGAGTGGGCCATCGACACCGACGCCCTCAACGCCGCGGCACTCGGCCTGCTCGTCGATGAGCCCGGCGCGTCAGCCGAAGCGGGCGACAGCGCAATATTTGCGCGAAACCTCGAAGCCATCGCCCTACGCAGCCCGCGCTTCGC
This sequence comes from bacterium, assembly GCA_024743075.1. Lineage (GTDB taxonomy): Bacteria > Planctomycetota > Phycisphaerae > Phycisphaerales > UBA1924 > JANSXG01. Next base: position 3,759 of record JANSXG010000062.1, read on the forward strand.
CAAACGTCTCAGCGACGCCGCCCCCCGCCGCGACATCACCTTTGTCGACACCGCCGACGAAGTACCCAGCGCCACCCTCGCGTCGCCCTCCGGCGTCATCGCGCTCGCCAGCAAGCGACGCCCCCTCGCCGAAGCAGGAACCATCGCCGAGTCGGTGGACATCGAGGACCACGGCGGCATCGTCGTCCTCGGCTTCGCCCTCGGTTACCACGCCAGAGCCATCGCCGAGCGCATCGGCAAGCACGGCGTGGTCATCGTGTACGAACCCGACCTCGCGCTGCTCCGCGCCGTCCTCGAGCGTGTCGACCATTCCGACTGGATCCGCGAAACCGCCACCTGTTTCCTCTGCGACGAGAACGCCTCCGGCGAAATGTCCGCCCTGACCAAGGGCCTCGAAGCGCCGCTCTCCATCGGCATCGAACTCGTCGAACACGCCCCCAGCCGGGCCCGCTTGGGGGATCGCGCCGCCGTCTTCGGCTCGACCTTCGCTGAGGTCGTCAACGCCATGCGCACGCAGGTCATCACCACGCTCATGCAGAGCGATGTCACCTTGCGCAACGTGCTCATGAACGCCGAGCACTACGTCACGCGCCCCGGCATCGCCGACCTCAAGGATGCCGCCAAAGGGCGCGCCGCCGTCGTCGTTTCCGCCGGCCCGTCGCTGGAGCGCAACCTGCACCTGCTCGCCGACCAGGAGTTCCGCTCGCGCGTCGTCGTCATCGCCGTGCAGACCGTCCTGCGCCCCATGCTCAGCGCCGGCGTCCGACCCGACTTCGTCACCGCCCTCGACTACCACGAGATATCCACTCGCTTCTACGAAGGCCTGACCCGAGACGACCTGCAGGGCATCACCCTCGTCGCCGAGCCCAAGGTCAACCCCGCCGTCCTCGACGCCTTCCCCGGCGACATCCGCCTCGTCACCGACGAAGTCCTCGAACAGGTCTTCGGCCCCACACGCACCCCCGACGACGCACTCACCCCCGGCGCGACCGTCGCGCACCTCGCGTACTACCTCGCCCGCCACCTCGGCTGCGACCCCGCCATCCTGATCGGCCAGGACCTCGGCTTCACCGACGGCCAGTACTACGCCTCCGGCGCCGCCATCCACGACGTCTGGGCCCCCGAACTCAACGCCTTCCGCACCATCGAGATGTTCGAGTGGGAACGCATCGCCCGCGGCAAGACCAAACTGATCGAGCGCACCGACCACCTCGGTCGCCCGATCTACACCGACCAACAGATGGCGACCTACCTGGCCCAGTTCGAGCGCGAGTTCAGCGCCGATGTCGACGCCGGTCGCACCATCATCGACGCCACCGAGGGTGGCGTCGCCAAGCGCGGAACCACCGCCAGCACCCTCGCCGAAGCGCTCAAGCAGCACGCCGCGGCCGACCGGTCGCCGATCGAACTCCCGCCAGTCTCGACCGCATCGCGCGAGCGCCCGCCCGAACTGCGAGGGACGCTTGAGACCATCCGCTCCGGCAGCCGCGCCATCGCGCGCAACAGCCGCGAGACGCAGAAACTGCTCCGTCGCATCGCCGACCTGCAGGACAAGCCCGGCTCTACCGATCGCATCAACTCCTTCGTCCGCCAGATCCACACCATCCGCGACGAGGTCACGAAGACCGAGCCGGCCTACTCGCTCGTTCAGCGCCTCAACCAGACCGGCACCTTCCAGCGATTCAAGTCCGACCGCCTCCTCCGCCTCAACCCGCCGACCACCGAGATCGAGCGACAGAAGCGCCAGGTCGAGCGCGACGCCCTTAACGTCGGCTGGATCGCGCAGATGGCCGAGGTCCTCGAAGAGCTTGCCGGCGCGACCATCGATTCACTCGACGGCGCACCCAAACAGACCCGCCCGCGCCCGATTTCAACCGACGATACCGACGCACGCTCCAAGCCCCGGCGCATCACCACCGCTGCCGTCGTCACCACCGACACGCCCGAGCGGATCGAAGCGCTTCCGCGCACATTGGAGCGCCTCGCCGGCTGCACCCGCATCGCCGAGGTCATCGTTCTCACCAGCAACACCGGCGCCGTCGCCGATGCCTGCGCACGCTGCCCGATCCCGACCGAACCCGTCGAGCTCACCCCCGACCCCGTCGAGCAGGCATGGCAGCGCCGCATCCAGCGCGCCCGCCTCTGGTCCCGATCCTGCTGGCGCGGCGGGCTCGCCGGCGCAAGCTGCTACGACGAAGCCCTCCGCCTCGAGGCCACGAGCCAACTCCTCGCTCGCCGGAACGTCGTCGCGGCACTCGTCGTCGACGCCGTTGCGACCGCCCTCGATCCCGCCCTCTGCGACGAACTCATCGACCGTCATGCCGAGTCGCCCGGCGACCGCCCGCTGGTCTTCTCGCAGGCCGCACCGGGCCACGCCGGTTGCGTCATCTCGCGCGACGGCCTCGAACGCCTCGCCGAGATGCGTGCGCGCAACAGCCATTTCGCCACCCTGGGCGGCATCCTCTCGTATGTACCCTCCGCCGCCGCGTCCGACCCCATCGCCGCCGACACCTGCGTGAAGATCGCCCCGACGCTGCGCGATGCCGACCCGGTGGTCAGTGGGGGAATGACCACGCTCACCGTCGAGTTCACCGGCGCACCGACCAACGCCCGAGGCGGCGAGCGCCGCTCATGGTTCGCCGCGACGACCCCGCGCGAGCCGATCACGCTGGAAGCGCTCCGTTCCGTCATCGATCGCGCGCACACCGATACGCCCTTCGCCCTCACCATCACCGGACGGGGCGGCTCAAGCGTCGGCGGCGACCCGATCGCCCATCCGCGATTCGTCGAGTTCATGTCCCAGCTCAACGACGACCCACGCATCGGCGCGATCCACCTCCGCACGGACCTCGCTTCGGACCTGTCCGACGAGCAACTGCGAGCCATAGCCAGCGCGGATGTCGTCTCCATCGACCTGCTCGCCCAGACCGAGGCGACCTACGCCAGAATCAGCGGCAACGACTGCTCGCTCCAGTCCGTCCTCGACAACGCCCAGCGCCTCAACCAGATCTTCCAGAGCGAGCGCATCGAAGGCCCGCTCGGCGTCAAAGGCCCGACGGAGCGCTGGATCGTCCCACGCATCACCCGCTGCGACAGCACCTATGACGAGATCGAGGGTTTCTACGACCACTGGCTCAGCGTCCTCGGCCACGCCGTCATCGACCCGCTCCCGAACCCCGTCGGTGGCCAGCGCATCTCGCCGCTGCGTATCCCCGATCTCGCACGCGCCCGCCTCGCGCAACGCCGCTTCGACTGCGCCGGAAGCGAGCTCTGACCGGTGGCCTCGACGCGCACCCTCGCCATCATCATCGGACGAGCCGGAAGCAAGGGCCTTCCCGGAAAGAACATGCTCCCGATCGCTGGCAAGCCGTGCGCGCAATGGACCATCGAGCACGCGATGGCCTCCTCACGCGTCACCGACGTCGCCGTCTCCAGCGATAGCCCGCAGATGCTAGCGCTCGCGTCCGCGCTCGGCGCTGAACCAATCGAACGCCCCGCCGGGCTCGCCTCCGACACCGCGACCGTCGACGACGCCGCACGCGACGCCCTCGCGCGATGGGAATCCGCGCACAGCGCCCGTGCCGAGCGGGTCGTCGTGCTCTACGCCAACGTTCCCGTCCGCCCGCCCGCCCTCATCGACAACGCGCTCGCCCAGCTGGAATCCTCCGCCTGCCACAGCGTGCAGAGCTACGCGCCCGTCGGCAAGTACCACCCGTGGTGGACCGCCGTCGTCGATGATGAGTCCGGCACGGTCCGACCGTGGGAAGGCGACACACTGAACCACGGGGTCTTCCGGCGCCAGGACCTGCCGCCCGCCCACATCCCCGACGGCGGCGTCATCGCACTCACCCGCGCCGCGCTCCTGCTCGAGATCCACGGCGCCCCGCGCGGTCCGCACGCGTTTTTCGGTGTTGATCGCCGGGGCATTGTGAGCCCCGAGGGCTCCGTCATCGACATCGACACCCCGGCCGACCTCACGGTCGCCGAGATCACACTCCGCGATAGGCTTCGCGCGGAGCGCGCCCGATGAGCCTGCTCCCTTGGCGCGCCCCGCGCAGACATCCCGGCCCGTACATCATCGCCGAGATCGGCGTGAACCACGACGGCGACCCGGCCAAGGCCCTCGCCCTCGTCGACGAAGCGCACCGCGCCGGCGCACACGCCGTCAAACTCCAGCTCTTCGAAACCGACCGCCTGATGTCCCGCGCCGCGCGCCTCGCCGCCTACCAGCGCGACTCGGGCGCCACCGACCCGTTTTCCATGCTTCGCGCCCTCGAACTCTCGATCGACCGGATGGCCCCGATCGTCGAACGCGCCCACGAACTCAACCTGCACGCCATCGTCACCCCGTTCTCGCCCGCCCTCGTCGAAGTCGCCGAGCGCCTGCCGTGGGACGCCTACAAGACCTCGTCCACCGACATCATCAACAAACCGCTCATCGACAACCTCCTCGCCACCGGCAAGCCGCTGATCATCTCCACCGGCGCTTCCACACTCGACGAGATCCGTCGCGCTGCCGACTGGCTCGGCGACGCGCGCTCGCGCAGCGCAATCCTGCACTGCGTCAGCAGCTACCCAGTCGCCGATGCCGATGCGTCTCTCGGTGCGATCACCGCTCTCCTCCAAGCGAACCTCGGCGTCGATGCCATCGGCTACAGCGACCACAGCCCGCGCGAGGACACCGGCGCGATCGCCGCGGCCCTCGGAGCCGAGCTCCTCGAGAAACACTTCACCGCCGATCGCAGCGCGCCCGGCCCCGACCACAGCGCCTCGCTCGATCCCGAAGGCTTCGCGCGCTACGCCGACGCCTGCGCCTCTCCGCTCCCGAATTTCGCCGACACCGCCTACGCCGACCTCATCGGCCCCGCTGAGAAACGCGTCCTCGCCTGCGAAGCCGACGTCCGCACCGTCAGCCGCCAGTCGCTTGTCCTTACCCGCCCGATCCGCGCCGGCGAAACCATCCCGCGCGAGTCGCTCACCACCAAGCGACCCGGCACCGGCATCGAGCCTTTCCGACTCGCCGACATCGCCGGGCGCACCGCCACTCGCGACATCGAACCCGATACGCCGCTCACCGAGGACGACCTCGCATGACCACCCCGCCCCGGCGCATCCTCTTCGCCACCGGCAGCCGCGCCGACTTCGGCCTGCTCGTTCCCGTCATCGAAGCCTGTCGCGACCGCGCCGACCTGAACACGCTCGTCGTCGCCGCCGGCGCGCACCTGCTCCCGCCCGCCGAAACGCATCGCGAGGTCGAAGCCCGCTTCGGCCTCGATGCCGTCGTCAGCATGCAGAAGCCCGGCGCAACCGGTCGCCTCACCGACGCCGAAGCCCTCGGCGTCGGCACCGCTGGTTTCGCGCGCGCCTGCGCACGCATCCGTCCCGATTGGGTTGTCGTGCTCGGCGACCGCATCGAGGCATTCGCCGCCGCGTCCGCTGCCAGCGTTGGAGGCATCGCGCTCGCGCACATCCACGGCGGCGACCGCGCCGAGGGCGTCGCCGACGAGGCCATGCGCCACGCCATCACCAAACTCGCACACCTGCACCTGCCCGCCACCATCCAGTCCGCCCAGCGCATCGAACAGATGGGCGAGCCCGCGTCACGCGTCCGCCCCGTCGGCTCGCCCGCCGCCGACGGCCTCGATCAGATCACACCCCTCGACAACTCCCACTTCGCCGAACTAGGCTCCCCCGAGCTCGTCGTTCTGCACCATCCCTCCGGTCTTGACGATCAAATCGAAGCGTCCACCGTCCGCGCCATCGCCGAAGCGGTGGGGGACCGTCCGCACCTCTGGCTCGCGCCGAACGCCGACCCCGGCACCGACGCCGTCCGCGCCGCGATCGACGCACTCCCCGAACACCACGCCCGCACCCGAAGCGACCACCTCCCACGACCGACCTTCCTCGCGCTGCTCAAGCGCCTCGCCTCGTCGTCCGGCGCGCTGGTCGGCAATTCCTCCGCCGGCCTCATCGAAGCCGCCATCCTCGGCCTGCCGAGCGTCAACATCGGCCCCCGCCAGGCCGGGCGCGAACGACCTCCCACGGTGATCGACGCCGCCGAGCCGACCGCCGAAGCCATCGCCGAGGCGATCAAACGGTCACAGTCCCTCGGCCGCTCGCGCCCCGACCACCCGTACGGCGATGGTCGCACCGGCCCGCGCATCGCAGAACTGCTCGCGCGAACCGACCCCCACGATCCTGTGCTGCTCCGCAAGCGCAACACCTACTGAGCAGTATCCGCCGTCCGGATAACCCGACCGCGCGATCGTGCCGCCAAGTGGTCAGTTCCCCAAAAGTCACCACGCGTCCACGCCGATGCCATCAACGTCCGAACCGGCGCGCCGCGACCGGTCGGCGCAAGCCACGACGATCCAGACGGGGACCGCGATGAGTGAACTGACCGCACAGAAGCAGATCGTGACCGATGCCATCAAGGAAATCAGTCACATCGCCACGCTCCCGGAGATCACCGTCAAGATCATCGAGCTCGTTGAGGACCCCACCTCGACCGCCCAGGATCTCAACAACGTCATCTCCAACGACCCGGCGCTCTGCAGCCGCATCCTCAAGGTCGTCAACTCGTCCTTCTACGGCCTGCCCGGACAGATCGGCTCCATCAACCGCGCCATCGTCCTCCTCGGCCTCAACGCCGTGAAGAACATCGCCATCTCCGCATCCATGGCCAAGCTCTTTCGCGGCGGCCAGCTCTGCGAGAACTTCAGCGCCCGCGACATCTGGATGCACGCCATCGCGACCGGCACCGCCGCCAAGATGATCGCCGACAAACTCAAGATGGGCGTCGGCGATGAAGCATTCCTCGCCGGCCTCACCCACGACATCGGCATGATGGTCGAGATGCAGTTCGACCGTCTCAAGCTCGTCGACGTCGTCAACCAGATCAACGTCGGCCCCGACGGCACGCCCGACCGCGACATGCGCGAAGTCGAGCGGGAAGTCTTCGGCGCCGACCACCAGGCCTTCGGCAAGGCACTCTGCGAGCGTTGGAAGTTCCCCGAAGCCTTCGCCCAGGTCACCGGCTTCCACCACAACCCGCTCGACCTGCCCACCGGCAGCCGCTCGATGGCCTGCCTCGTCTACGTCGCCGACCATCTCGCATCGTCCCTCGACCGCGCCTTCCGGCTGGACCTGCCCTCGCTCGAGATCGACGGCTCCGTACTCGACGAGATCCACATGACCCGCGACGCACTGGAAGACGTCCGCGCTCGCCTCGAAGAAGAAGTCGACGACGTCGCCGCAATGCTGTCCTGACCGAATCACCGGGCCGCGCCCGCCCGCACCGCAGACGAGAGCCGGCGCTCGCCACTCCGAGCGCCGACGAGAGAACACAACCGCCCGAGGCCAGGGAGGGCCACCGGGCGGTTGTTGTTTCGTATGGCAGCGCTTTGGGTGGCATGGCCGCCCTCCGCAGGCAGCTATGCGGTTTTCTCCTTCTCCCCTCGCGGGAGAAGGTGGCAGTCGATCGAAGAACGACTGACGGATGAGGGGGCGGCCCGAACTTTCCGAACGGTCTGCAAACAGGTTCGTCGTACAATCACCCCCATGCCCACCAAACCCGCCACCGTCGAAGACTACCTCGCCTCCCTCCCCGAAGACCGGCGCGAAGCCCTCCAGGCCGTTCGCAAGGTCATCCTCAAGAACCTCCCCAAGGGCTACGAGGAAGGCATCCAGTACAACATGATCGGCTACTACGTGCCGCACTCGCTCTACCCGAACGGCTACCACTGCGATCCGAAGCAGCCGCTCCCCTTCGCATCGATCGCCTCGCAGAAGAACCACATGGGCCTTTACCTCTTCTGCGTCTACTGCGACCCGGAGGGCAAGCAGCGTTTCGTCAAGGAGTGGAAGGCCACCGGTAAGAAGCTCGACATGGGTGCATCCTGCGTCCGCTTCAAGAAACTCGACGACGTTCCGCTCGATGTTCTCGGCGCAGCCATCAAACGCGTCCCGGTCAAGGACTTCATCGCCGTGTACGAGTCGATGATCCCCGCCTCGAAGCGGAAACCGGCCGGCAAGAAGACGACCAAGAAGAAGACCGCGAAGAAGCCCGTCTCCAGGAAGACATCAACGAAGAAGTCCACCAAGAAGAAGACGTCCAAGAAGAAGGTCACGAAGAAAACAACGAAGAAACGCTGAGCCAGGGTGGCATGCTCAAACTTGTTTGAGCATGGTTCTTCCAACTCTCGCCGCCGTTGCCCCTCCCGACCCCTGCCGCTACCATCACCTCTCCAAAGACGCAGACCCGTCTCAGATCCCCGTAAGACCGCTTTCCGCGTCTTTCCCGCGATCAATCTGCCTCACCCTCGCACCCGATTCCTGACGGTTCCGGTTGCTTTGTCCCCGCTCCCGGAGCCTCCCGGCAATGCTGAACTTCTTCCGCGCGCAGCAGCGGAACCTGCGAAACGATGTCCTCTCCGGCCTCACCGTCGCCCTGGCCCTCGTCCCCGAAGCCGTCGCCTTCGCGTTCGTCGCCGGCGTCTCGCCGATCATCGGACTCTACTCCGCGTTCTTCATCGGTCTGGTCGCGTCCATCGTCGGTGGCCGCCCCGGCATGATCTCCGGCGCCACCGGCGCGATGGCCGTCGTCGTCGTCTCCCTCGTCGCCATCCACGGCATCGAGTACCTCTTCCCCGCCGTCATGCTCTGCGGCATCATTCAGGTCCTCGTCGGCACCGCGCGACTCGGCAAACTCATCCGCATGGTGCCCCACCCCGTCATGCTCGGCTTCGTCAACGGGCTGGCCATCGTCATCGGCATGGCCCAGATCGGCAGCTTCAAGTTCGCCGACAGCACGGGCACCGTCGCGTTTCTGAACGGCCCCGCCCTCTGGATCATGCTCGCACTCGTCGCGCTGACCATGGCCATCATCTGGATGCTCCCGAAGTTCACCCGCGCCGTCCCCGCCTCGCTCGTCGCCATCCTCGTAGTCAGCGGCATCGCCGCCGCCGGCAACGCCTGGCTCGACCCCAACATCGCCCCCGACGGCAACCCCAACGTCGTCCTCACCGTCGGCGACATGCTGATGAACAACGCCCGCGCCGAAGCCGCATCCGAGGTCGTCGGCCCCGCAGAGGGTTTCGACGATGCCAACCCGGAAGCGCAGGCAGAAGCCGTCACCGCCGCCATCGCCGCCATCGCCGAAGACACCGTCGGCCTCAAGGCCGGCCTGCCCAAACCCTTCTTCCTCGAGTACGCGCTCCCGCCCCTGACGTGGGAGACCCTGCGCATCATCGCGCCCTTCGCGTTCATCCTCGCCGCCGTCGGCCTCATCGAATCGCTGATGACCATGACTCTCATCGACGAGATCACCGACACCCGCGGACGCGGCAACCGCGAGTGCATCGGCCAGGGCACCGCCAACATCACCTGCGGCCTCTTCGGCGGCATGGGCGGCTGCGCCATGATCGGCCAGTCCCTCATCAACGTGAACTCCGGCGGGCGCGGCCGACTCTCCGGCGTCACCGCAGCCGTCTGCCTGCTCGCGTTTATGCTCTTCCTGTCGCAGTGGATCGAGATGATCCCGATCGCCGCGCTCGTCGGCGTGATGTTCATGGTCGTCATCGGCACCTTCGAGTGGGCGTCCCTGCGCATGTTCGGCAAGATGCCCGCCCGCGACATGCTCATCATGGTCGTCGTCGCCGGCTACACCGCCATCATGCACGACCTCGCCACCGCCGTGATCATCGGTGTCATCCTCTCGGCGCTCGCCTTCGCCTGGCAGCACGCCAAGCACATCGGCGTCGATGTCAAGTTCGACGAGCACGGCGCGAAGCACTACCAGCTCCACGGCCCGCTCTTCTTCGCCTCCGCCCAAACCTTCAAACAGCTCTTCGACCCGAAGAACGATCCCGACGACGTCGTCATCGACTTCTACTACACCCGCGTCTACGACCAGTCCGGCCTCGAAGCCATCAACGCCCTCGGCGAGAAGTACGCCGCGCTGGGCAAACGCCTGCACCTCACCCACCTCAGCCCCGAGTGCCGCACGCTCCTCCGCAACGCGGAAAACTTCGTCCTGACCAACCTCTCCGACGACCCCCAATACCACGTCGCCACCGACCGACTGGCCTGATCGAGGTCCTTCTCCCCCCGCGGGAGAAGGTGGCCGCGAAGCGGACGGATGAGGGGGCGGCCCGAGTCTTCGGGCTCGCAGGGTTCAGTTCGGATCAGAGCCCTGAGCACGAGCTCAGGGTCGCCAATAATCTGCAAGCCAATGCTCATCGCCACGAACCGCGCCAAGCAGATCGAAAAATCCAATATGCTCCCCCGCGAAAGGAAGCAGCCATGTCGCAACACAACGCTGCAGACCCGCAAGCCGACAACGCCCCGGGGACCGGACCCCTGCGCTTCGTGATCGTTCTGATGATGCTCGGCGCGGCAGCAAGTCTTCTAGACGGGGTGCAGGAAGTTCTCGCAGGGGGCGTTCCGATCCTCGCGCCGCTATTCACGCTGCTGTTCCTGATCGCCGGGGTCGGACTCATCTGCCGCTCTTGCCTCGGTATGAAGTTCGCAATCGTTCTCACATGGCTTGCGCTGATCCGATCGGCAATCGGACTTCTCCTCGTCAGTGCCGTTCTGCTTCTCCCGGAATCGAGAAACGAAGTTCAAGGAGCCATCGGCTTCCTGTGGTTCAGCCTCGGCTTCGGCCTTTTGATGCTACTTGCGCAAGTGGTGGTTCTCCGGATCCTCTACAACCCGAACACACTGGCGCTCATGAAGGAATCCGTCAGCCCCCTCGCCGCCTCACGAATATAAACATCGCTGCGCATCTCCTGGTCATCAATACTCCGGAACGATAGAACGCCTGAGCGCGAGCTCAGGATCATGAGCAACCGGCAAGTGAATGCCCTCTGCGCCTACACCCGCTCCTCCAACTCAGCCCACCGCGCATACAGCCGGTCCCGCTCCTTCTGCGCCTCCCCCAGCTTCACACCGACCTCTGACAGCCGCTTGTGATCCGCCAGTACCTCCGGCTTGCCCATCTCCGCCTGCAGCTCGCTCACCCGCGCCTCGGCCTTCTCGATGGACTCCTCCATCCGGTCGAGCTCGTGCTTCTCCGTGAACGTCAGCTTCTTCTTCGCGTGCGCCGCCGCTTGCGGCTTCGGCTCCGGCGCCGACACCGCTGCTTCCGCTTTCGCCGGCTTCGCGTTCTCCTTCGCCCGCGCCTTCTCCTCCGCACGCGTGATGGCGTGCCACTGCTGGTAGTCCGCGAAGTACCGCGACCCGCCCTCGCCATCCAGCGCGAGCACGTTTGTCGCCAGCCGGTCCAGCATCGCCCGGTCGTGCGTCACCAAGACTATCGCGCCCGGGAACTCCTCCAGACTCTCCTCCAGCACCTCCAGCGACGCCAGGTCCAGATCGTTCGTCGGCTCGTCCAGAATCAGCACATCCGCCGGCTCGAGCATGAGCTTGGCGATGTGGACCCGCGCCTGCTCGCCGCCCGACAGGTTCTTGATCGGCGTGCGCAGCTGCGCCTTCGTGAACAGGAACATCTCCGCCCACGTCGCGATGTGCAGCATCGTGCCGCGATACACCACCCCGTCGCTCGGCGACAGCGTCTCTCCCAGCGTCTTGTCCGGGTCCAGCTCCGTCCGGTGCTGGCTGAACAGCACCATCCGCAGCTGGTCCGCCCGCTGGATCGTCCCCAGCCCCGGCGTGCTCTTCGGCAGCGACCGCTTCACGTCCTCATCGTCCTTGAGCATCTGCGCCGTCGGCGGATCGCTCTCGAGATCACCCATCAGCATCCGGATCAGCGTGCTCTTGCCCGACCCGTTCGGTCCCATCAGCCCCAGGATCGACCCCGGCGCCAGCAGGATGTCCAGGCTCTCGAACAGCACCTTGTCGCCGAACGACTTGCGCAGCCCGCGCCCGACCAGCAGCTTCTGCGTCTCGCGACCCGTCGCCGTGAAGTCGATCCGCGCCGACTTCTGCGTCGCGTTCCGCTGACGCAGCTCCGCAAGCTGGTCCATCCGCTCGTAACTCGCATCGATGCGGCTCTTGCTCTTCGTCCGCCTCGCCTTCGCCCCGCGCGACAGCCAGCGCAAATCGTCGCGCACCTGATTGCTCAGCGACCGCTCGTGCTCCGCCTGCGCATCCAGGAACTCGCCCTTGCGCCGCAGGAACTCGCCGTAGTTGCCCTTCACCGAGAACGTCCCCTCCGGATACGCCCGCGACAATTCCACGATCCGCGTCGCCGTCTGCTCCAGAAACGCCCGGTCGTGCGTCACCACGATCGACGCGAAACTCCCCGTCCGAAGCACATCCTCCAGCCAGTCGATCCCCTCCACATCCAGATGGTTCGTCGGCTCGTCCAGCATGAGCAGATCCGGCTCCAGCGCCAGCCCGCGCGCGATCGACAGACGCTTGCGCTGCCCGCCCGACAGCTTCGCGCACGCCGTGTCCATCAGGTCGCCCAGCCCCACCCGGTAGATCGTCATGTCCGCCGCGATCTCGAACTCGTGCGCATCGTGCAGGTGCCCGATCACACCATCAGCCGCCGCCTGCGCCAGCGCATCCACCACCGCCGACCGGACCGTCGCCCCCTCCTCAAACACATCCGCCTGAGGCACGTACGCGCTGATCAGCCCCCGCCGCGGCAGGATCTCCCCGTCCTCCGCCTCCTCCAGCCCGGCCAGAATCTTCACCAGCGTGCTCTTGCCCGCCCCGTTCGGCCCGATCAGCGCAATCCGCTCCCCCTCGTCCACCTGCATCGAAACGCCGGAGAAAAGCAGCCGGGTGGCAAAGTGCTTCGAGATGTCACGGGCGGTCAGCAGTGGGGGCATGGCGCGGGATCATACCCGCCGCGCACGCCGACGATCGGCCGGGATGAGAACCCTTGAGCGCGAGCCCAGGGTCCCGAGCATCGAGCAAACCCAACGCTCATCGCGCACTGGTGCCACTGGCGGCTCGCCCGCCAGTGCCGGGCCGCACCGAACTGAACCACGCTTCGATTCAGATCGTGACCGGCAGCCCCTCGCGCCAATCACTCCTCGCGAGCTGTCCACCGCTCCTTCACCGTCTCCAGCATGTCCATCATCCCCTCCCGATACAGCGAGTGCCCCATGCCGTCGATCACTTCGATGGTCGCATCG
>JANSXG010000238.1 GCA_024743075.1 bacterium
AGGCGACCGGGGTCCATGAACAGGTTGAAACTGAAGTAGCCGATCCGGTCGTTGAGCGTATCGAATCGGATGCTCACCGGAGAGGGCGGGAGGTTCGCTGCGCTGAACTCCGGGTCGGGGCTCTCTTCAAGAGTGATGTCGATCTCGCGCGTCGCGTCATCGCCGTCGCGGAACCGGACGGCAAGGGTCTCACCGACCGGGCCACGCAGGCGACCCTCGAGAGCGAGCGACGCGATCACGCCGGGGCGTTCACCGGTGGCTTCCTCGCGGAGGCGCAGGCGCTCCAGCACCGGGTCGAGTGAATCGCCGTCGACCGCTTCGACGATCCAGCCGGTCTGTACACCGGCCCGCTGCGCGGGGCTATCCTCGGCGAGGCGGAAGACGGTGGGGGCGCCGTCGAGCATGCGGAGCTCGATGCCGGTGATGCCGCTGCCGCCGGCGCGGAGGTCCTCGTCGTAGGCCTCTCCGGGAATGATCTGGTAGTGCGACAGCTGAACACGCTCCACGAGTTCGGCCATGGCACCGATCGCTTCATCGTCCGTGGTCGCTTCTTCCACCTTCGGTCGCAGTTCATCCCGCGCGGCTTCCCAGCCGACGGACTCGAGATGAGCAGGGTCCCAGTGCCGATCGTTGATCGTGTTCCAGACGATGTCGAAGCTCTCGAGGTGCTCCTCGAGCCGTGCCGGAGACAGCGACGCCTCGGACTCGGTCGTCGGTTGCGACTCGATCACGCTGGTTGTCGCGTCGGCTTCGTCGCCCTTGGAACTCGGCGCGAGGACGGTGGTCACGAACAGCGTGGTGAAAACGGTGCCCACGCTGACCCAGATCGCGATCTGCTCATCGCGCTTCGATGACTTGCAGCAGGTTGTGCAGCTGAAAAGTCTGCGGAAACTCATGATGAATGGTTCCTCCTCGAACGATCGGTTGAGCCCGCTTGCGGGGCGTCTGCGTTCATAGTGTTTGTACCGGTTGCTTTGCGTTGAGATCGTGTCTTCTTCAGGGTTCTTTGCGATACGCGAGCGTTTTCGGATCGGTCGGTGCTGAAGACGGTGGGTGTGAACATGAACGTGAAACTGGCCTGATCGCCGCTGGGGGCGGCCCTTGCCCGGTCGAACACGGCTCGGATCGCGTTGAGGTGCTCGAAAACCTCCGCACGGGCCGTGGCGTCGAGCCGGGCGGTCTCTACCCGCATGGAGACATTCGGGTCATCCCCCCGGAATCGGAGGCCCCCGGTGTCGATCGCCGAGGCCAGATTCCGCTCGGCGTGGGAGCTGATCAGTCGCCAGACCTTGACCAGTCGTTCGGTGTCCTCGGCGACCTGCAGCCGATTGGCGGCGATATCGAAGACCCGCTCGATCTGGCGGCCGGCCTGCTGGGTGCCGACCTCGCGCACGATGCCGATGGCCAGGAGCTTCTTTAGATGGTGGTACAGGCCGTCCGCCGGCCGTCCCATGACCTGCGCGAGTTCCGCGACGGGCATCGGGCCGCGGCTTCGGAAAAACTCGATGATGCTCAGGCGCACGGGGGAGCCGATGGCGTCGAAGTGCTCCGGCGTCTGGATGTGGAAGACGCGGTCACGCTGCGAGATGAGATCGTGCTTTGAGATCATGGCGGTATCCTACAACCATTGAAATATCGATCAATGTTTCATTGGTTGCAGAACAGCGAAAAATTCTTCTCCGCGTGTCCCGGTCTGGCTCGGGAAATTCCGGGTTCAGAGCCGCTAGAGGCCCGAGAACCGCCTCGTGGAATAGTCGCCAGCGGTCGGGCGTATGCTCCGTCATGAGCACAACGACCCAACCCAAAGCAGAAGTCGCGGCCGTCGGTCGCATCTCCATCGAGAACTACGCCACGGATGTCCAGACCCAGGGCCACACCGTCCGCGTGGATCAGGCGACCGACGTCGAGGGCGGTCTCGGGACCGGGCCGACGCCCTTCGGCTACCTGTACTCAGCGCTCGCGGGGTGCATGCTCATGACCGTCCGAGGCTATGCGTCCCGGAAGGAGTGGCCTCTCAAGAGCGCCGAGATCCGCGTCTTCCCGACTCGGGACAGGTCAAAGGTGCTCGAATCCATCCGCATCGAGCTCGATCTCGAGGGCGATGACCTCACGGATGAGCAGATCGAGCGCCTGCGGGACGTCGCTTTGAAGTGCCCCGTGCACCGGTCGCTGGAGAAGGCGGTCGAGGTCGAACTGGCCTGATCGATTGCTTCAACCGGCAGCGGGATCGCCGCCGGTACCGAATCGGGCTTTGCGATAGAGCAGATACGCCGATCCGGCGATCGCCAGAGCAGCGGCGGGAACGAGCAACGCGAGTGCCTCCTGGCGGGTGCTGGCGTACCAGCCGAGGATTCCGCCAGCGAAGAACGATCCGAACAGCGCGATGAGCAGGCCGAACTTCCACGGCTCGACGTCGCGATGCGTGATCCATCGCCCGATCAGGAAGCCGATGTCGGTGGCGATGCCGGTGACGTGGGTGGTGCGGATGATCAGCCCGCCGTAGGTCGAGGCCATGCCGTTCTGAAGGCCCGCGGCTGCCGCGGCGAGGAACACGCCGCCGGTGTGTCCGGCGTGGAGCGTGAACGCGGAACCCAAGAGCAGCCCGGCTTCGAGAAGCATGGCGATGCCGTAGTGGCGACCGAGCCGAACGGCGTCGCGCCCGATGACTATGCCGGCGAGGACGGCTCCGGCGATAAAGCTGGCGACCAGCGGGAGGACGCGGAGCAGGTCGGTGTCGTCGCCGGCGCCGAGATCCGCGCTGAGGCGCGAGACCGCGCCGGTGACATGGGTCGCGCCGAGGTCGGAGACGCGCAACGCCACGGCATTGATGTACCCGGCGATCAGGGCGAGGAGGACGCCGCCGACGAGAACGACGGGGCTGCGATGGGTGGGGGACATGGGAGTGGTTTGCCTGTGGCAGCGGAGCGGGGGTCAACCGGTATATTCGGCGTTGCGAGGCGGTTGCTTGCGTTCGGGCTCCGAACCGGCGACCGTCGGAAGGAGGATCGTACCCGGATGCTGAGGATCAATGGCCCACGTGTGGTCGTCGTCGCGATCGTTTCTGCGGCTCTTGGCAGCGCGGCGCTGGCCGCGCACGAGCCGGCTACAGAGTCGCCGGCG
>JANSXG010000065.1 GCA_024743075.1 bacterium
CGATGTCGGCTCATCGCATCCTGGGGCTGAAGGCGGTCCCAAGGGTTAGGCTGTTCGCCTATTAAAGCGGTACGCGAGCTGGGTTCAGACCGGCGTGAGCCAGGTCGGTCCCTATCTGTCGTGGGCGCTGCACATTTGAGAGGAGTCTTCCTTAGTACGAGAGGATTAGGAAGGACGAACCCCTGGTGATCCAGCTGTCGCGCTAGCGGCACCGCTGGGTAGCTAAGTTCGGCAGGGATAACCGCTGAAAGCATCTAAGCGGGAAGCCCCCCTCAAGATGAGATGTGCTTGCTATACGCGTGAGACCCCTGGAAGACCACCAGGTTGATAGGCTGCATGTGTAAGGGGTGAGAGTCCCTCAGCTAAGCAGTACTAACGGTCGAACGCTTGATCACATCAACCGTGAACCGCTGCACGTCGCAAGGCAAACGCCGTACCGACAACCAGCACCACGGTCCAAACCTTCGTGAGTGTTCTCACGCTACCACACCATGCCGAACGTCAATCAGACGCTTCGGCTGTCCCGAATACGGACAGCCAAGCTTTGTTGGTGACCATAGGTACGGGGCCACACCTGTTCCCATTCCGAACACAGCAGTTAAGCCCGTGCCGCCGATGATACTGCACTGCGGGAAAGTAGGTCGTTGCCAGCTTATGAGCCCTCCGAGGTAAACCTTGGAGGGCTCTTTTCATTTTTGCACCAGCACGCGCACCCACACCCAGCCCCCACGCCGCGCTCCGCACTACGGGCTACCGGGTTTTCGGGAATTGTCTTGTGGTTCACCCGCCTGCGCGCGACAATGGCTCCTCGCGTCGTCCACTCCGGGCTGACGCTCAAAGGAGCCAGAGATGTCCATCACCATCAAGAAGACCCTCTCACTCGGCGCCGCGTTCCTCGCCGGCGCCGCCGCGACCACCATGCTCGGCGCGAGCGTTCTCACCTCCCAGCCCGCCGACCCCGGCGACCAGGGCATGCCTCCGGGCATGGACCCCGCCGGCATGCAGCGGTGGATGGAGTTCATGACTCCGGGACAGCAGCACGCCGAGATGGTCGCCGACGCCGGCCAGTGGAATGTCCACAGCAAGTTCTGGATGGACCCCAACGCCCCGGCGGAAGAATCCAACTTCAAATCGAGCGTCAAGCCGGTCCTCGGCGGACGCTTCTGCGTCGAGAACATGTCCGGTGAAGTCATGGGCATGCCCTTCGAGGGCATGGGCATCGTCGGCTACGACAACCACAAAGAGATGTGGGTTTCCGTCTGGATGGACAACATGAGCACCTCCATCTATTACGCCGAGGGCAAGGAACAGCCCGATGGACGCACCATCATGTACGGCGACTATTACGACCCAATGAACGACACCGAGGGCAAGCAGAAGATCATCCTCGACCACGACGCCGAAGGCGGTCCGACCATGACGATGCAGCACCAGATGGACGGTGAGTGGAAGACCACCATGATCATGACCTACACCCGCCCGGACGGTCACGGCGGCGGCCACTCCCGCTGAGCTCGGGGCCGCACTTGCTCATGAACGAGTCATTCCCCTTCAGCCTCGAGTCGGTCACCCACCGGCTCGAGGTCTTTCCCGCGGCGCTCCGCGCGACGGTCGCCATCGTGCCCGAGCAGATCCACGCGTGGCGACCGGGCGAGGGCTACTGGTGCGTCCTCGAAGTCCTCGCGCACCTCGCGCTGGAGGAGGAGCAGGACTTCCGCCCGCGCCTCGCCTGCATCCTCGCCGAACCCCAGAAGCCTTGGCCCCCGATCGACCCAGAGGGCGCGGTCGCGTCCTCCGACGCGCATTCGAAGCCCGCCTCGCACTGGCTCGACCGCTTTGAGAAAGAGCGGGCGGAGTCGGTCGCGTGGCTCCGCTCGCTCGGCTCGCCCGACCTCGACCGGGCCAACGTCCACCCGAAGTTCGGCGCGATGCCCGCGCGAGGCCTGCTCGGCGCATGGACCGCCCACGACGCGCTGCACCTCCGCCAGATCCTCAAACGCCTCTACCAGATCGCCCAGCGCGAAGCGGGGGAGTACGAGGTCGGCTACGCCGGCTCCTGGGAAGAGCGGGGATGAACGCCCCGGTCAGTCGCCGATGCCCAGCGGGTTGAGGCGCACGCTGACCTCCTCGCCCGGCTGCTTCGTGATTCGGTACTCGACGAGTTTGCCCGTCACCGCTCCGGCGAGGCCGCCCAGCACCGGGATCTTCTCGACCGCCCCGCCGCGCATGCGAAGGTCGATCGCCCCGTCGAACCCGATCGTGCCGGTGCCGTTGAACTTCGCGACCGGCACGCTGATCTTCAGCGACTGCAACTCGAGCCCGAACGGCTTGATCAGGAACTCGCTCTCGAGCGTGTCCTTGTAGTTGTTGTCCTTTCTCTGCATCTTCCCGACCAGGTCCGCGGCGTCCAGCACGCCCGACAGCACCGGGATGTCGACAAGGCGCCCCTCGGTCACCGCGATGTTGCCGCTCCCGTCGAGCGACGGCTTGAAGTCGCTGAGCTTCGTGCTCATCTGCCCGGTCCCGGAGACGTTGCCGGCGAGCTTGGGTTCCTCGGTCGTGCCCGCGCGGAGTGCTTCGCGCAGGTGAATGGCGTCGATGGTCCACTGGGCGTTGAAAGGCATGCCCTCAGTCGATAGCTCGGCGCGGGCCTCGTCGAAGCGGATGGCGCCGCCGAGGGTTTCGATGTCGAGCCGGGAGATCTGCGCGACCATGCTCTTCAGCGTCGCCTCGAGGACCAGGCTCGGGACGGGCAGTTTGTACTCGCCCGACGCCACGTTGCCGTCGGTCAGGTTCACGCTCAGTCTCAGGTTGTTGCCCTGCAGGTTCCGGGCGTCGACGAAGCCGGAGACGGTCGCGTCGAGCATGCCGCGGATGGCGTAGTCGCGGATGATCTGCTGCACCTGGGGCGGCAGGGCCGAGACCGCTTCCTCCTCGGCCAGATCGGCGCTGATCGCCAGCGACGCGATCTCGGCGGTGAGCCCATCGAGGTCTACTTTGCCGTCCAGATCGAGCTCGAAGATCGGGGCGCGACCGAAGGCGATGTCGAGCGTGTGCAGCGTGCGCCCGTCGGCGGTCTGCTCGGGCTGAGTCT
This sequence comes from bacterium, assembly GCA_024743075.1. Lineage (GTDB taxonomy): Bacteria > Planctomycetota > Phycisphaerae > Phycisphaerales > UBA1924 > JANSXG01. The sequence goes on from JANSXG010000065.1 coordinate 3,095, forward strand.
TCAAATCAAAGCCGATGCCGTCGAGGCGCATGGCTTGCAGGTCCGGGTTGGTGCGGTCCTCGTAGACGATCGAGGCGTTGTCGACGAGCACTTCGCGCAGGTCGAGCACATCGCTGAGGGTGGTGGTGCCCTCGGTCTCGGGGTCGAGGTCGCGCTCGGTGGGGTTGGGCTTGACGAACGGGACGAGGCCTCGGAAGCCGGTCGTGCCGTCGGGCTGCTGCTCGCGGATGAGCCGGATCTCGGGTGCGCCGAGGGTGATGTTCGCGATGGCGATCGGCTGGCCGCGCTTTGGCATCTCGGCGAGGGCGACGCGCAGCGCGTCGGCTCGGATGACCTCGGTGCCGTCGGGCGCGGTGAGGGTGATGCCGTCGAAGTTAATCGCGTAGGGCGCCCCGTCCTCGTTCTGATCGGCCCCGATGCTCAGCGACACGCTGTCGAACGCGAGCTGCGGCTCCAGCGCCGTGTTGACGATGGTGACGACCTTGCGGACCGTCCAGTCGTCCACGCCGCCGATGCCCCGGACGAGCAGCACGAAGTAGGTGCCGATGCCGATGGCGAGCAGCAGGACGACGATCCCGACGATGGCGAGCGTGCGCTTCACGGTGGGTCTCCCTTCGGGGGGAGTGTAGGGGGGGGCGCACGCGGGGAGTCGTGGCAGATTCAAGACTTCATGTTCTAGCCCGTAGTGGGCGTGGTCACCCGTCTGATCTGGTTAGTCGATCGCTGAGATGTATTGCCGAAGTGCATTCATGGACGTCTCAAAGTCGATGGTTCTTGTAGCCACCTGCCCCGCCTTCACTTGCAGGCGGGTTAGTCCAGCATCAGTGAGCTGCTGGACATTTCCGTCACGGATCGCGCGCCGAACTTCCGCTACCGCGGCACTAGCCGGGTGGCCAAGCACCAGAAAGAAATCCCCGCTGGGGCAAACAACCGGCCCGGGCTTGCTCAGCACCTCATCGGGTGCGATGGCGATGCCAGAGTTGCGGTCAACTCTGAGAAAGAACAGCCTGTCCGCATCCGTGACATCAACGAACACAACGGTCGGTGCAACCGGGCTTGGCTTCAGCCCGTGGCGGTCGAAATCAAACGGCAGCTCACCCGTGAACTCCACCCTGAGGTCGATCGACGCATCGATTGGCGTGTTCTTTACCTGTAGATCGCCGATGTTCACGTCAACATCCAATGCACTCAGGCTAACGTCTTTAACAGCAACGAAACCACGCATCGAAAGCTGTTTCGGCAAAGCGACAACACGTGTCAGGCTCGTTGGGTGGACCCTTTCTAGCGCGAACTGGCCTGTTGTGACTTCCGAATTCACAATCTCTGCTCGCGATTGTGCCGGGACGACAGACATAGTGACCGGTTGACCAGTTGCGTCCAGTGTCCGACCCCGTACGACGCTGCCGGGAAAAAGGACCATCTGCAACGCGACAACTGTTTCGGTTTCTGTGTACGTGGAAGTCGCGAACCCTGGCAGTGCGTAGTTCGCGCGAAGATCGTCCAGACGTGCCTTAGCTGCCGGATAGTCTGGCACAATTGGCATGACGCTGAATCCATCGTCGATCAGTGCCCACACCAATCTCTTGTCTGCTTCCTTTGGGACATCGAGATCGGAAGTACCCGCAATACCGTCCTCGCCGGTCATGGCAAAGCCCAGTGCTCCCGTTGGGGACCCGAAGATGACCGGGACGTCCGCCACGGGGCTACCGGTCGTGTCTGTGATTGTCACGGAAACATCGAGCTGCTGCACGTCCTTCGCCGAAGCAAACTGTACGACTGACCCAATAGCAACTATGCCGCTGCAGACAGCCGCTCGAACTCGAGTGATTGTGCAAGTCATTCGATGGTGCCTCCCAATTCCACGCGACCGGCAATTTGGCAACGCGTGTGGCGCGTTCTACGTGGAGCGTAGCTCACGACGAGACCTTGGGCGAGACGGGACTTGCTGGCCGCACCGGTCACATATGAGTGTTGAACGGCACCCGCTAAAGCGTTGTATGTACGTTTAACCGCCCCCTCGCCACCTCCACCGCCCGCTCATCCCGATCGATCCCGACCGCGCGTCTTCCGAGTTTCTGGGCCGCGACAAGCGTCGTGCCCGCGCCGCAGCAAGGATCCAGCACCAGCCCGTCAGGTGGGCAGCACGCGCCGATGAGCATCTCCAGCAGCGCCAGCGGCTTCTGCGTCGGCCAGCCGACGCGTTCCGTGGCCATGTTGTTGATCGCCGGGATATCCAGCACATCGGTCGCCTTCTTCATCTGGCCGACCATGCGACGGCTGGTGGCGGGGACCATCGGCGGGTCGAACCAGTGGGCACCGGGCGTGCGCGAGTAGAAGAGGATGTCGTCGTGCTTGCGTGCGAATCGCCGGGGCGAGCTGCCGCCGAGGCCGTAGGACCAGACGAGGTGGTTCACGAAGCAGTCTTCGCCGAGCAACTCGTCGAGCAGGACGCGCACGCGGTGGCTGGTGCGCCAGTCGACGTGGAGCAGGACCGAGCCGGTGGGCTTGATGAGGCCGAGCGTCGGCGCGAGGCGTTCGCGCAGCCAGGCGATGTAGGCGTCGGTGGTGGGCCAGGTGTCGGCGAAGTCGCCCGCGCCGGCGGTCTGTTTCTTGCCGGTGTTGAACGGCGGGTCGGCGTAGAGCAGATCGACGGCCGGTGCGTCGCCGGTGCGCAGGCCGAACTCCTCGGCGCGCGTGGTGACGCCGTCGAGCCAGTCGGTGTGGTGGACTCGGGGCGTCATTGCCCCGGTGTCAGGTTGCCGGTGCGGTCGATCTCGATGATGTACATGGTCGGGAGCAGGTAGTTGCGCCCGTCGTAGACGTAGACGGTGCCGGAGACGGTGAAGCGGAGGCGCTGGCCGTACTGCTCGGCGAGGGTTTCCATACCCTGCAGACTGAGGCAGGGCAGGACCTCCATGGGCGTGTCGAGTGTCGCGCCGTCGGCGTTTGCGCTGCGGTTGTCGGTGTCGTTGTCGAAGGTGATCATCCAGCCCGCGCCGGGGGCGCGGACGAGCCGGCCGGTGCGCGCCGTGATCTGGACGCCCTCGCGCACGAGCCGCGCGCTTGCGGCGTCGGATGCCGACTCTTCGCCATCGGTGTTCGGGCCTCGCGGCACCTCGACCTCGCGCGGCGTGTCGAGCTGCTCGACGGCCTCGATGGCCTCGTCGAGCGTCGGGTCGGCATCGGGCTCGGCGAACAGGTCCTCGAAGTCCTCGAGGGCCGGGTCGTCGGTGCGTTCATCGACGCCGGGGGCGACGGTGTCGCGCTGGCCGACGGCGACGGTGGTGTAGAAGGTCGGCAGCAGGAAGTTGCGGTTCTTGTAGACCAGCACCCGCCCGCTGACGCGAAAGGTGATCGGGCGCTCGGCGGCCTCGACGAGCCGGCGCATCTCGGTGAGGCGCAGGCCCGGCTGGACGACCATGGGCTTAAGGCGGTGGTCGTCGGCGTCGGGGTCGAAGACGAACGCCCAGCCGCCGCCCCTGAGCGGGCGGAGCAGCCCCTGGTACTCGCTGATGAACGCGCCCTCGCGGATGAGGCCTCGGGCGGTGGGGGCGAGGTCCTGTCGGACGATGCCGCCGGGCAGCGTGGAGCGGTCGGAGGGGACGGGGTCGACGACGACCGGACTGCCCTCATCGGCGGGCGGGGACTGGGCGATCGCGGGGCTCGCGCAGAGCGCGAGCAGGGCGAGGGCGGTGGTGAGCGAGCGATGGTGCGCTGGCATGGGCGTCTCCGCGCGGAAGGGATCTCGAGACCGCCGACATTATCGGCCAAATCGCTCTGGAGGGGCCGGGCGATACGGAAAGTGTTTCCGGAGGGCCGGGAATCTTGCCGGTGGGAAAGGGGTGGGGTAGGGTATGCGGTCCAGTCTGGTGGCGTGCCCGAGTGGTCTAAGGGGGCGGATTGCAAATCCGTTTGGCGAAAGCCTCCCGTGGGTTCGAATCCCACCGCCACCTTTGTCGGTTTACACACAAACACCCCGCTGCGCTCGGATGGGTTCGGCGGGGTGTGTCGGTTTTGGACTCGGGGAATCGCTCAGTCGCCGCAGGGCGAGGTCGCGAAGAGGGCGAGCAGGGTGGTGAGGTCGTCGAAGTCGACCTGTCCGTTGGCGTTGAGGTCGCCGGCGCTCATGCGATCGACGGTCTGGCCGTAGCGGACGAGCAGGGCGTTGAGGTCGGCGAGATCGATCTGGCCGTTCGGGACGATGTCGGCCAGACAGGGCGATGTGACGGTGATGGTCTGGTTCGGCTGGACGTTGGTCAGCACGGCTTCGGTGCCGGAGGGCCAGCGGACGCGGACTTCCTCGATGACGGCGTTCTCGCCGAGGCCGAAGTGGGCGCGGGCGTCGTTCTGCGACTTGTAGCCGGAGTTGGGCGTGATCTCGCGCCGAAAGGTGCCGAGATTCGAGGTGACGGTGACGAGGGCGTTGTGGGCGTCGCGATACGCGTGCTCGGAGATCGGGCGGACCATGAGCCAGTCGCGCTTCGTGCCCTCGTGGTTGATGTACACGCGGAGCGGCCGGCTGGTGGAGGACATGACAAGGTCCATCGCGCCGTCGTTGTTGAGGTCGCCGATGGCGGCGGAGTAGCTGAAATCGTTCGGGCCGCCGACGATCGCGTAATCCGGGGCGAAGTCGTTGCAGGGGAAGACACCGGTGTGCGAGAACAGTTCGTTGGGGCCTCCCGTGTTGCAGAGGTAGAGCTCGAGGTGGCCGTCGTTCTCGACGTCGAAGAATTGAGCGCCCCATCCGAAGTAGGTGCTGAGCGTGCCCGTGTCGTCGGCCTGATCGAGGAACGAATGCCCGGGTTGCGCGACGAGCAGGGAGTTGCCGTCGAAGACATTGGAGACGTACACGTCCTGGCGGAGGTCGTTGTTGAAGTCGCCGATGGTGACGGTCATGCCGTCGATGCAGAGCAGGGCGTTGGCTTCCTCGGAGACATCGGTGAAGGTTTCGCCGTCGTTGCGGAAGAGACGGCTGGGGTAGGTGCAGGCGCTGTTGCCTTTGTCGTTGGCGAGGTAGAGGTCGGGGCGTCCGTCGTCGTTGTAGTCGAAGAAGTTGCCCTGGAAGCTGGGAGTGCCGGGGTCGTGGACATTCATCTGGACCGCGACATCGGTGAAGGTCCCGTCGCCGTTGTTGCGGTAGAGGCGGTTCTCCTGGAGAGCCGGGCCGTTGCCGACGAAAAAGGTTCCGGTGCGGTTGGCGAGGTAGAAATCGAGCCAGCCGTCGCCGTCGAAGTCCACCCACGAGATGCCGCAGCCCGCGCCGGCGTCACCGAGACCGGCCTCTGATGTGACATTGGTCCAGGTCCAGTTGCCGTCGTTGCGCAGGAGGATGTCGGGCTGGCCATAAGCGGAGAGGTAGAGATCGAGGTCTCCGTCGTTGTCGTAGTCGCCGGCGGAGACGGCGGAGTAGAGGCGAGCGGGGATGCTTCCCTGCAGGCCGGGCACGAGGGAACGATCGGTGAAGAAGCCGTTTCCGTCGTTCTGCCAGATCTTGACGCCGCCGGCCGCGTCGCCGACGGAGATGATGTCTGGTGCACCGTCCTGGTTGAGGTCGGCGATGCCGACGCCGTAGCCGAAGATATTGCCGGTGGGGGCGCGGACGTTGAAGCTGACGCCGCGAGAGGCGGCTTCCTCGGTGAACGGGATGAGCCCGCTGCCCGCGAAAGCGGATGAGCAGGGCAGTAGCGCGCAGACAGACAGCGCGGTCCGAACAGAGATTCGTGACGACATGATTCAAGTTCCCCACGAGGCCCGGGAGCGGCCGGATGCCGCCACCGTGACGATCGCCATGAGCGATTGCTCACGACGATGAGCGTACACGATGTCAACTCAGATTCAAGAACAAAATTAGTGACCGCGCGAATGCAACCGCGCAGCGTGGGAGGCTCGCGACCGTGCTCGCGGTTAGGAACGCGTTCGCGGGCATTCGGCGCGCGTCACCGCGCGGTTTCTTCGCGAGGCTTGTCGGATTCGTCGCAAAAAATTCCGGGTCGGCCCTTGAACCGAAAAAAGATTGTGGGAGATTAGGGGTAACTCGTGGGGATACCCGGATATCCCAACCCCGTTGTGGCGATCCTGTTGCAGACGTATGACGCCCCGGGTTCGTGGAGTGAGGTGCTTGAGGCGTCCGGGAGGCTTTGAGCAAAGTGGTTCGCACGGTTGCGAGGCGGCGCTGTCGTCGAGCGGTTGTTGTGCGCCGCGTGCGGGAGAGTCGGCCATGGCCGTACACAATGAGACGAAGCGCTTCGGGTTTCTGTCGGCGGGACTTCGGGGCGCTGCCATGTGCGGCGTGCTCGGGTTCGGGACGATCAGTGCGGGTTCGCTGCTCGCGACAGCGGGCAGCGCGATCGCCGGTGATCCATCCCCGCAACAGTCCGTGGCGCGCCAATGGAACGAAGCGCTGCTCGACGCGATCCGGCGCGACACCCCACGACCCGGCGTGCACGCTCGGAACCTGTGGCACACCTCGCTGGTGATGTACGACGCGTGGTGCGCGTACCAGGTCGAAGCGGACCCGTACCTTTCGGACGAGGCAGGCAACATGGCCGGGGATGTGCAGGCCAAGCGCGAGGAGGCGATCAGCTACGCGGCGTACCGCCTGCTCTCCCACCGCTTCGCCAAGAGCCCCGGTGCGGACGAATCGCTCCCCGAGTTCGACAACCTGCTGATCGGGCTGGGCTACGACCCGGCGAACACGACCACCGACGGTGATTCGCCGGCGGCGATCGGCAACCGCATCGCCGAGGCGATGATCGCGTGGGGGCTCGAGGACGGGTCGCGCGAGGCGACGGACTACGACTACCCGCCGTACCAGCCGGTGAACGTCGAGATGCCGCACAACCTGCCGGGCACAAACGGAATGGAGTTCCCCAACCGCTGGCAGCCGCTGGCCTTCGAGTACCTCGTGCTTCAGAACGGCATCGTGATTGGTGCTTCGATCCAGGAGTTCATCGGCCCGCACTGGGGCGGGGTGGCGCCCTTCGCTCTGACCGATCGCGACCGGGATCCGGACACGGGACTCCACCATGATCCGGGCATGCCTCCGCTGCTCAACGGACCCGGAGACGAGGATTTCCGTGCGAACGCCGTCGCACTGATCGAGAAGAGTGCGATGCTTGATCCGGCGGATTCGACCGTGATCGATATCGGGCCCGCGACCCACCACAACAACCCGCTCGGCTCCAACGACGGCGAGGGCTACGGCGTCAACCCGATCACCGGCGAGCCGTATCCGCCGGTGCTGTGCCTCGCGGCCGACTACTACCGGTGCCTGGCCGAGTTCTGGGCCGACGGCCCGGCGTCTGAAACGCCGCCCGGACACTGGAACACGATCTTCAACAACAATGTCACGGACAGTCCGCTCGTCGAGCATCGCATCTGGGGCGACGGCGATCCGGTCGATCTGCTCGAGTGGGATATCAAGACCTACTTCGCGCTGAACGGCGCCGTGCACGACGCGGCGGTCGCGGCGTGGGGCATCAAGGGTCATTACGACTACTCGCGACCGATCTCGCACATCCGCTACATGTGCGAGCGCGGGCAATCGAGCGATCCGGGCGGGCCGTCGTATCACCCGGAAGGAATCCCGCTCGTCGATGGGCTGATCGAAGTGATCACCGAGGAGACCGCGGCCGAGGGCGGTCGCCACCACCACCTGATCGACAGCCTGCTGCTCGACCAGTTCGGCGATCCGATCATGACCCCCGACGGCGAGTTCATGTACTACGGCGAGGTCGGCGACATCGCGATCCGTTCGTGGCGTGGCACGCCGGATGACCCGGATACGGAGGTCGGCGGTGTCGGGTGGATCCTGGGCGTTGATTGGATTCCGTACCAATTGTCGACCTTCGTCTCGCCGGCGTTCGCCGGATATGTATCCGGGCACAGCACGTTCAGCCGCGCAGGCGCAGAGGTGCTCAGCTTGATCACCGGGAGCGAGTACTTCCCGGGCGGGCAAGCGTCGTACACGCTTCCCGAGGGATGGCTGCACTTCGAGGACGGGCCGAGTGAAGATGTGACGCTGACGTGGGCGAAGTACTACGACGCGGCGGACGAAGCGGGCATCAGCCGCCTGTGGGGCGGGATCCACCCGTCACAGGACGACCTGCCGGCGCGCATCATCGGTTCCGAGGTGGGCATCGCCGCTGCGGCGCTGTCGAAGCGGTACTTCAACGGTCAGATCTCGTGCCCGGAGGATCTGGACGACTCCGGATCGGTCGGCATGTCGGATCTGACGCTCGTTCTGGCGAACTTCGGTCTGGAGGCAGGCTATTCGCTGGGCGACGTGAACGACGACGGCGTGGTCGACCTACGCGACCTCAACAAGGTGCTCGCGCGGTACGGCGAGAGTTGCGACTGAGCCGTGCTGGATCCGACGCCTTCGGAAAAATGAACAGGCCGCGGGCAATGCCCGCGGCCTGTTTCATTCGATGCATCGGAACTCTCGTCGATTAGCCTTGCGGGACGAGCCCTGCGACCATCCGATCGGTGCGGTCGGAGACCACCACGCCGCCGGGCTTCTCGATAGTCACACCAAGAGCAGCAAGGTTGCTTGCGCGGATCTTGGCGTCGATAGGGACGATGACCCGTCCTGACGAGGCGATGTTGAACACGCCGCCGTCGATGGGGTGCTCGTGATCGGCGGAGACGAGCCAGAGCTGGTACTGCTCGAGCTTCGGATCGTTGACGGGCATGTTCTCGAAGACCATGTAACCCTCTTGGCGCGGTTCGTTCCAGACAAACTTGCCCTTGACATCGAGTGCGCCTTCGCGCGGGTCGATGTCCGGAGCAAGCGTCCCGGCCGGCCAGGCGATCCAGTCGCCGGAGACCGTGTCGGGAGCGGATTCGAGCGACGCGAGGCGTTCCTCGACGGATTGGGTTGCGACGACGACCTCGCCATCGTTCGTCGGTTCGGTCGGACGCATCCAGCCGACGGTGGCGATGGCGATCGCTGCGGCGGCCGCGAGCCAGCCGGCGGCGCTGAGTACCGCACTGGAGCCGGTCGGTGCGTTGCCCGAGGAAGGGAGCGGCGGCATCTTCAACTCGCCGGCCTCGCGGGCACGCCGAGCTTGGGATTCCGGGTTGATGCTCCCGGCGACAGGCCTGCTGTCAGCGGACCGATTCCAAACGCCTTGAGCGGCGGCCGTCAGTTTGCCACGCAACGCCTCCGGCATCGGCGCGCTCTGAGCCTGGGCGTACAGGACGGCGGCTTCGGCGGCGGCGAGTTCGAACTCGTCGGGCTCGCGCCACCCATCTGAATCGGGCTCGATCTCGCCCAATGCGCGATCGATCAGCAGCGATTGTTCGCCCGTCGGATCGAAGTCGTAATCGTGTGTGTTGCTGTTATCACTCATGACAACACCTCACTTCCGGGAAAAAAGCGGACTTTGCCCGGGTTGCCCCCGGACCCGCCCGCAGAAGTGGCTTGTCGAGACGCGAGCAGATCACGGAGTTTGATCAGGCCGCGCCTTGCGTGTGTCTTCACCGTGCCGAGTGGCATGCCAGTGGCTTCGGATATTCCTTCGTGGGTGAGTCCGTGGAAAATCGAGAGACGCAGAACGCGCTGCTGGTCCGTGCTCAGGTTCTCGAGTTCGCGTGCGGCGAACTGTGCTTCGTCGCTGAGTTCGGACGGATCGAGGTCGGGCTGATCGTCCGAGACCGTATCTTCGAACATCGCTTCGCGTTGCGGGCGGCGTGATTCACGCCGGCGCCGATCGATGAGCCGCCGGCGGGCGATCATCGCGACGAAGGTCGTCTCAGAGGCGACGTCCGGATTAAACCGCGAGGCGGACTTCCAGACGTCGAGAAAGATGTCCTGCGTGGCGTCCTCCGCGTCGGACTCGGTGCGGGTGAACTTCCGGGCGAGGGACCAGACCAGGCCGCCGTAGCGGTCGATGCAGGCCTGGACCGCTTTGCGATCGCCGGAGGCGATGAGCGGAAGCAAACAGTCCGAAGGGGGTTTTTCTGTCGTTGTGGTCACGCCGAACATGATAGCAGCCCGCTGGCGGAAACCCAGATTGAGTGATGCTGTTGTCATGTGAAGCCCCGGAAGAGATACCGCGCGGAGGAGAAACGCGGGTTGGAAAGTGACGGATCCCGTTTCCGGCAGCCGCCACAGTGTGACCTTCGACGATGAAGGGAAAAGTCGTCGAAGTAGAGAGAAAGAGAGTCGATTACGGAAGCAGGACGGCGTCGATGACGTGAATCACGCCGTTGGACGCTTCGATGTCGGTGGCGACAACGTTGGACTCGTTGATCGTCACGCCGCTGCCATCAGCGTTGATGGACACGGACTGGCCGCCGAGGGTCTCGGCGGAGTTCAGCTTGACGACCTGATCGGCGTAGACGCGACCGGGGATGACGTGGTACTTCAGGATGGCCTGAAGGGTCGCGCGGTTCTCCGGCTTAAGCAGGTTCTGGACCGTCCCGGCGGGCAGTGCGGCGAACGCCTCGTCCGTCGGCGCGAGGATGGTAAACGGGCCTTCGCCCACGAGAGCCGAGGTCAGACCGGCGGCATCCACCGCGGCGAGGAGCGTGTTGAAGCTTTCCGCACCCTTAGCGACTTCCACGACATTCTTGGTCTCGGGCAGAATCACGGTATCGATGACATGGATCACGCCGTTCGAAGCCTTGATGTCGGTGGCGGTCACGGTGGATTTGCCTTCGAGCTTGACCTTGCCGTAGCTGGTGGCGATGTCGACACGCTGACCGTTGAGCGTGGTGGCGTAGTCGAGGCCGGTGACCTTTTCAGCCATAACCGAGCCCTCGACGACGTGGTACTTCAGGATCGCCTGCAGCTGGGCTTTGTTCTCCGGCTTCAGGAGCGTCTCGACGGTGCCGGCGGGCAACTTGGCAAACGCCTCGTCGGTGGGCGCGAAGACGGTGAACGGACCCTCGCCCTTCAACGCGTCGACGAGTCCTGCAGCCTGAAGAGCGGCGGCGAGCGTCTTGAACTGGCCGGCCTTGACGGCGGTATCGACGATGTCGGCCTTCATGCCATGGCCGTCGAACGACGCGTTGGTGACGCTCGCGTTGTTCTTGACAACGGTCTTGGAACCGCAGCAGTCGCCGGCGGCGAGGACAGAGGACACAGCGAGGGCGCTGACGGCAGACGCGGCGAGGGTGAGTTTGCTGAGACGATTCATGTTGATTCCTTTATGAGGTGAGAACTCGAGTGAGATCGACCGGGCTACACCCGGCGCGGGACACAGCCGGCGATGGCCCGAAGCACGCGTGCCACACCGTCGAGAATCGACGGTCAGCTGTTTCGGACGACGCCGCTGTGCGGTTGGAGGCCGCAGCACGAACGGCCGCTTCCTCTGTGATGTTTTCGCGTGAAGATCGAGATGGATTCACGAAGACGCGGAATCGGCGTGCGACGGAAGCCTGGATTTGTCCCAGTGGGACCTGTTTGTAGGGGGATCCCCGTTTTTTCGGGTGATCCCGAATCTGAAACGAGCGACGACGCGATACCGTAGGTGGTGGTCTACATGGAGACCCCACTCTTCTGACGATTGGCCGGGTCACGGTGATCTCTCGTGAGTCCGGTTGCAGAAAGGCAGGATCGAACGTGGCAGCCCAACAAACTGTGTATGTGGTCGACGACGACGCGGCGATGCGGAAGAGCCTTCGCTGGCTCGTCGAGTCGGTCGGCCTGAAAGTAGAGACATATAGTTCCGCGGGCGAGTTCCTCGACGCGGTTCGTCAGGACATGGTCGGCTGCGTGGTTCTCGATGTGCGCATGCCCGGTATGAGTGGGCTCGATCTTCAGGAGCAGCTCAAGGACGAGCGGATCTCGCTGCCGGTGATCATTATCACCGGCCACGCAGACGTGCCGATGGCGGTCCGGGCACTCAAGGCCGGTGCGTACGACTTCATCGAGAAGCCGTTCAACGACCAGGTCCTGCTGGAACGCGTGCAGAAGGCGCTGGAAGATGGTGAACAGGAACGCTTCGTGGAAGACCGTCGCAGGACGATCGATGCGAAGATCGAGACCCTGACGCCCCGCGAGCGACAGGTCATGGAAATGGTCGTCAACGGCATGGCGAACAAGCAGGTCGCCGCTGAGCTCGGCCTGAGCGAGAAGACGATCGAGGTGCATCGCAAGCACGTGATGGACAAAATGCAGGCCGGCAACGTGGCGGACCTGATCCGCATGGCGATGCGTGGCTCCTCGGTCCAGACGATCGATTGAGACCTCCGCTGAGATTCCTCAAGCCGCCGTATGGCGGCTTTTCCGTGCGCCGAGCGAGTGTTGAGAGCAGGCGCACCCGGAATTGGGCCTCGGAATCGGAGGATTTGGGAGCGAGCCGGGCGGTTTTCGGGTGATAATCATTCGGCGGTGCGGAGGCTCGCTCCCTCGCCACGGTTTTCCCTTCGGAGGTATGTCATGAAGCGTTCAGCGTTCACCACTCTTCGTCGCGCCGCTTTGGTCGGTAGCACGCTTGCGCTCGGGTTCGTCATGGCCGCGGCTGATGCGCCGAAGTCGTTCGAAACCAACGATCGCTACCTTGATGACCGGCTTCCCGAGGCGGAGCGCGAGTTGCTCAACGAGACCGTCGGCTACGAGTTCCCCGGCTTCGAGGCCTACGCCGATGATCTGACGTGGATCGCCAACGAGCCCGATGCGTCGGAGCTCGAGGGCAGGATCATCATCCTGCAGTCGTTCACCACGGCCGATGCGCAGCGCCGTTCGGTGCTGCGTCGCGCCGAGAACCTGGCTCGTCGCACGGACGAACAGGCGATCTTCATCGCGATCCATACCCCCGAGAACGCCGAGGAGGCCGAAAAATTCGCGGACCGTTCGCGCATCCCGGTCGCTCTCGATACCACCGGACGATTCTGCGACGACATGGGCTTCTGGAAGACTCCGGCGGCGGTCGTGATCGACCGTTCCGGGACCATCCGGATGGCCGGGGCGAACGTGCTCCAGGCGGCCCGGTTCGTGCCCGAGATCTACGAAGAGGCCAAGGACGGCGAAGCGCCGGCGTTGCCGGACCGCGACGAGCGGGACGAGAAGAAGGGCAAGCCCGCGGACAAGCCCGCCGACGGGGTGGTGCGGTTCCCCGAGGCGCCGCCGGTCAGCGGCGCGAACGATCTGCGCGACAAGAAGGGGCCGGCGCTGCAGGTGCAGAAGTACATCACCGCGGAGCCGGAGACCGACGGCAAGGTCGTGATGGTCGAGTTCTGGGCGACGTGGTGCGGCCCCTGCATCGCCGGCATCCCGCACATCAACTCGCTGCAGAAGGCGTTCCCGGACGATCTCGTGGTGGTCGGCGTTTCAGACGAGGACGAGGGCAAGGTCAACGAGTTCCGCTCGGACCGTCGGCGTCCAAAGTTCGAGTACACCATCGCGATCGACCCGCAACGCCGCATGATGGGCGTGGTCGGCAACCGCGGGATCCCGCACTGCATCGTGATGAGCAGCGATGGCATCGTCCGCTGGCAGGGGCATCCCGGTTCGCTGACCCGATCCACGATGGAAGCGATCGTCGACGCGAACAAGCAGCTCGGCGCAGCGTCCGGCGGCGACGGATCGATGCGCTGGGTCAAGGCCGACGACCAGGACTCCGACTGACCGTCAGTCCGCGTTCGACGGGGCATCCGCCGA
>JANSXG010000213.1 GCA_024743075.1 bacterium
CGGAACTCAAAGTACGCGTGCAATTGCTGTCCAACGAACCTCTATGCCACAACCCAAAGAACGCCAAGACATCAACATCCGGCGCGAGCAGGCCGTGCTCGTCGCCGTCCACCTCCCCGACTCCGTGTTCGACGAGCGTGACCCGCTCGGCGAGCTCCGAGCCCTCGCCGAAACCGGCGGGTCGTCCGTCGTGGGTGAACTTACCCAGAACCGCGACCGCCCCGAGGCGGGCACGTTCATCGGGCGGGGCAAGCTCGATGAGCTCAAGGCCATGTGCGACGAGCTGAAGGCGGGGGTCGTCATCTTCGACAACCTGCTCTCGCCCAAGCAGATCGCCTCCATCGAGAAAGTCGTCGAGCGGAAGGTCATCGACCGCTGCGAACTGATCCTCGACATCTTCGCGCAGCGAGCGATGACGCGCCAATCCAAGGTCGCCGTCGAACTCGCTCAACTCGAGTACACCTACCCCCGCCTGCGGGCCATGTGGTCCCACCTCGAACGCATCGTGGGCGTCGGCGGCATCGGCGGCGTTGGAACCCGAGGCCCCGGCGAGCAGCAACTCGAGATCGACCGAAGACTCGTCCAGCGCCGCAAGACCATGCTCAAGCGGGAGCTCGAGGAGATCCACGCGAGGAAAGAGCGGGAGGTCTCGGAGCGCAACACCGATTTCTTCACCGTCGGCCTCGTCGGCTACACCAACGCCGGCAAGTCCACCCTCTTCAACACCCTCACCGAGGGCGGGGCCTACGCCGACGACAAAGTCTTCGCCACGCTCATGAGCCGCACACGCAAACTCGACCTCGGCGGCGGGCTCGACGCCATGCTCTCCGACACCGTTGGCTTCATCCGCGACCTGCCCCACAACCTCGTCGCGTCGTTCAAGGCAACGCTCGAAGAGGCCACCCGAGCCGACCTTTTGATCATCGTGCTCGACGTGTCCGACCCCGCTGCCGAGATCCATTACGAAACCGTCAACCGGACCCTCGACGAACTCTTCGCCGACGCCGAAGACCGCGACGACGCCCGGCTCGAAACATGGGACAAGGCACGCTACGCGCACATGCACTCGAAGAAGCGCAAGGCCAAGCCGGGCTTCAAAGAGCCCGAGCGCGTGCTGCTGCTCAACAAAGCCGATCGGCTGCGAGACAACGCCGCATTGCTCGTCTGGCAGCAGCGCGTGCCGGACGCCGTACCGTTCTGTGCCCTCCCCGGTGAAGAGGGAGATCCGGCCCCGCTCGGCCAGGAGGCCCTGCTCGAGCGCATCCGCCGCGAGATCGTCGGCGATGTGCGCGAGGTCGTCCTCGAGATCCCGATGCGTGAGGGCAAGCTGATCGATCTGATCGAGAAGCAGGCCGAGGTGCTCGACCGCGCCTGGGAGGACGGGATCGTCCGTCTGACGACGCGCATCGGTGGGCGCCTGCTCGAACAGGTCGCGTCCAATAAATCGGTACGCGTTACCTGAGTTCCGTTGCTCGTTCCAATTGAAATGTCCGGAACCGGGGAATCCTCGGTTTCGCCTGAGAGCGTTGAAGTGCCGCGCCGAGAAGGACGACGAATCCTTTTACGACTCGTCACTCGGGGAGGAGGCCTTTCCGGCTTTCGGGTGCGATGTCTTTGCAGGCGCGCGGAGGAGTCCACGTGGGGTCGCTGTCCATCGAAGCCGTTTTGAAGTGCACGCAGCTACCGTCGCTACCGGCGATCGCGGCCGAGGTTCTCGAACTGACCAGCCGACCCGATGTCCCGATCCGGGAGATCGCCGCCGCCGTACAGAACGACCAGGCGCTCGCCGGAAAGATTCTCAAGACCGTCAACTCCAGCTACTACGGCCTCTCGAGCCCGTGCCCGACCATCGACCGTGCGATGTCGTACCTGGGTCTGAACACCGTCAAATCGCTCGTCCTGGGTTTCAGTTTGATTGATTCCTGTAAGGACATCCCCGACGAGGGAGCAGGCGGGAATACATTCGACCTGACCCATCACTGGCGGAGGGCGATCTACAGCGCGTCAGCCGCACGGGTCGTGGCCGGGCACTTGAACGATATGGACCCGGACGAGGCGTTCCTCGCCGCCCTGATGCAGGATGTGGGCATGCTCGCGATGTACGTCGCCGCGGGCCAGGAATACTGCGAAGCTTTGGTCGACACCGACCACGACAACGAGAAGGTTATCGCCTGCGAGATCGAGCACTTCGGCTTCTCCCATGTCGAAGTCGGGAGCGAACTCACCAAGAAATGGCGACTCCCCGAATCCATCATCCAAACCGCCCGACACCACCACGATCCCGGCCACGCCGCCGGCCCACTCATTTCGTTCGTCCGCTGCGGCGGCATCGCGTCGCTCATGGCGTCTGTGTGCGCCGAGGAGAGCTGCGAACGCGACATGACCCTATACGCCCAGCGGGCGAAAGCATGGTTCGGGTTCTCACGCGAAGAGGCCGAAGCCATTCTCCAGGAAGCCGTGGACGGGGCGGTGCAACTCTCAAGCCTCTTCTCCGTCGACACCGGTCGGCGACCCGATCTTCACAATCTGCTGTCGGAAGCGAACGAGGCGCTGGTCCATCACCAGATCGAAATCCAGCGTCAGGCAGACGATCTCGCGCGTCAGGCCTACACCGACGGCCTGACCGGCATCGCCAACCGCAAACGCTTCGACGAGCTACTGGCGGAGTCGTTCGGTACCGCCAAACAGGAAGACGGCGCTCTCACCGTGTTGTTCTCGGATGCGGACAAGTTCAAGACCCTCAACGATACCTACGGCCATCAGGCCGGCGACGCGGTCCTTCAGCAACTCGCCACTAGACTCACCGAGGCCGTGGGCGATCAGGGCAGCGTGTGTCGCTACGGCGGCGAGGAGTTCGCGGCGATCCTTCCGGGTGTTTGCGCCGACGAGGCTGCGGTGGTCGCCGAACGCTGCCGCCTCGCCGTAGAGGGCTCGCCGTTCGACCTCCGGGAAGTCGGGTGCGGCGTCGACGAGCTCCCGGTGACCATCAGCGTGGGCGTCGCGTCGCGCGAGGCGGGCTCGGGAGAGGCCGCTCGCAACGCCGGGTTCCTGCTCCGTGCAGCGGACAAGGCCGTCTACGCCGCGAAGGACTCCGGGCGCAACTGCGTCCGTCTCATCCGCCTGAAGGCCAAGGCTTCCGCCGGGGACGCGCCCAAGCCGCAAAGCCGGCCATCCCCCGCGCCGGCCGTCGCCGAGGCTGCGAAGCCGGTCCAGCCGCGGCACCAACCGCCCGCGAAGATGCCCGCGCCGAAGAAGATCTCCGATGTCGAACTCGATCGCTTCGAGGTGCTGCTGGTCGAAGACGATGCGCTCCAGCAGCGGATGATCAGCATGCCCCTGATCCGCCACCCCAACTTCGAAGTGGAAGTGGTCGGCGACGGGACCGCCGCCCTGAAGGCCGTGGAAGACCGCGGCAACGATCACCGCTTCGGGCTCATCCTGCTCGACATCGGCCTGCCGGGTATGTCCGGGGTCGAGGTCGTGCGCGCGATCCGGGCGTCCACCTCAAACCCCACCGTGCCGATCGTGGTGCTGTCCGCGTCCGAGAACGAAGACGACATCCGCGAGGCGCTGCTCGCCGGCGCGAACGCCTACATCACGAAACAGTCGATCTGCGACGATCCGAAAGCCCGCATCCTGAGCATCGTCGAGTTCTGGACGACGACTTCGCGTGCCGCCTGAGCCCACGCCCGCCGACGTCACCGGCCCTCAACGCCCGGTTTTGACGTCCAGGCCCGCAGAAGGTGGACACGCAGCGCGTCCCCAGCGATAATCCGCGGCCCACGCCACCATAGCTCAGTTGGTAGAGCGAAGCTTTCGTAAAGCTTAGGTCGCCGGTTCGAGTCCGGCTGGTGGCTCTCGCCGCTGCTTCTCGCAGCGGCTTTTTTCTGCGCCGGGCCCGACCACCACCGACGGTGGAGAGTCTTTACACTGCCGCCATGGCCA
>JANSXG010000116.1 GCA_024743075.1 bacterium
CCGGTGTCGGGGATTGTGGCTGACTCTCCCAGCTTGATCGAGCGAGTGCTTGATTTCGTCTCGGGACTTTCGTCCACTCGCTTCTCCGGGAATGTGATCGCAACGCTTGCGCTGATTGGCGTTGTGGTGCTGCTCCGTTGGCTGATCGCGCGATCGATCGTTGATTCGGACCGAGTGCCGCGTGAGCAGCGGCGGAGGCTGCTGGCCTCGGTGCGGAACCTGATGATCGGCCTGCTGCTGATCGGCGTGATCGTGATCTGGGGCAGCGAGATCAAGGCGGTAGCCATCTCCGTGCTGGCGGTGGCTGCGGCGATCGTTCTGGCGACCAAGGAACTGATCATGTGCCTCAGCGGTTCGCTGCTGCGCACGGGGTCGCACTCGTTCAAGATCGGCGACCGGATCGAAGTGAACGGCATCCGCGGCGATGTGTTTGACACCACCTTGCTGACAACCACGATCTTCGAGATCGGTCCCGGTCCGAACGCTCACCAGTCGACCGGCCGGACGATCCAGTTGCCCAACAGCATGTTCCTGTCGCAGCCGGTCATCAATGAGACGGCGACGGAGGGGTACGCGCTGCACTCGATTGTGGTGCCGCTGAAGATCACAGACGACCTCGCGGCGGCTGAACACGCCCTGATCTCCGCAGCGCGGTCGGAATGCGACGGGTATCTGGATATCGCTCAGAAGAACATGGAGCAGATCGGGAAGACGCAGGGCATCGAGGCGCTTTCAGTGGAGCCACGGATTTCGGTGCACCTTCCCGAGCCGGAGCGGGTCAACCTGATGCTCCGCTTTGCGGTGCCCGCGCGACGGAAAGGGCGGATCGAGCAGGCGATCCTGCGTCGTTACCTCGCCGAACGGCGCAAGGCGGCTGAGGCGAACGCTGACCAGGCCAAGCCGACCGAGGCCGACTCAAAGACGAACGAGCTGTGAACCGCGATGCGCTGATCGATCTGGCGGACGACGCCCTCGATCGGCTTGATCGGCTTCAGCGCTGGTTCGAACGCCAGTCGCCGCACCCGGTGCTTTCGCAGATGTTTCTCACGATCGTCGTGCTGAGCGTCGCGCTCGGGAGTTTCGCGGGATCGGGGGAAACGACGCGGGTGGCCATCGGGATGAGCGTGTGCGTCGCGATCGGTTGGGCGTGCGGGGTGCTGGGGTGCGTCCGGTCGCTCGGAGCGCTCCGAGCGCAACCGCCACCGACAACCGACGACGACGCGACGGTGGATCTGGATCCGGAAGCGCTCGATTCGCGCCGGCGGCTCCGCCTGTGGTCGGCCTGTTTCTGGTGGTTGCAGCTCCCGTGGCTTGCGGCGGTGTTCGTCGGGGCGGTGCTGCGCGGGATCGCGCTGATGGGCGGGACGCCGACGAGCGGGGTCGGGATGGGCTGCACCCTCGTGCCGATCTGGGGCGTCTCGATCCCGACGGGAATGTGGATCTGGCAGCGTCACTTCAGGCGGATGAGCCGGTCCATGGGCAGCCGAACGGAAGAGGATCTGGACCCGCGGGTGTGGTGGTTCGGCGTTCTGGCGATGGCGACCAGTTTCGTCTGGGCGGGGGTGCTGATTCTGGCCTGAACCGACGCGGACGCGAGCGGGGATTGGCCATCGCGGCGCGGTACACTCCGCGACCCGTCTGTTCATCCAACCAACCGATCCGGAGGATCGCCGTGAAGGTTCTTATCGCCGACAAGTTCCAGCAGTCCGGCATCGACGCGCTCGAGTCGATGGGCTGCAAGGTCGTCTCGCTTCCCGATATCAACCCCGACCAGGTCGCGGGCGCCGTCGTCGAGCACGACCCGGACGTTCTCGTGGTCCGCTCGACGAAGGTGTTCGCCGATGTGTTCAAGAAGGCGAACAAGCTTGCGCTGGTGGTTCGGGCAGGCGCCGGATACGACAACATCGACACCGACGCGGCGAGCGCATCGGGCATCTCGGTGGCGAACTGCCCCGGCAAGAACGCGATCGCCGTCGCGGAGCTCGCATGGGGTCTGATCCTCGCGGCCGACCGGTGCATCGCCGACCAGACCGCCGACCTGCGCGCGGGCAAGTGGAACAAGAAGGGCTATGCCAAGAAGGGCCTCGGCCTGTACGGGCGGACGCTGGGCGTGATCGGCACCGGCAACATCGGTCGCGAGGTCATCAAGCGAGCGCACGCGTTCGGCATGCCGGTGGTCGCGTGGTCGCGCTCGCTGGACAACGCGACGGCCAAGCAGCTCGGCGTCACTCGCGCCGACAGCCCGATGGAGGTCGCAAAGCAAGCCGATGTCGTGTCACTGCACGTTGCGGCGACCGCCGACACCAACAACATGGTCAACGCCGAGTTCCTCGCGGCGATGAAGCCGGGCTCGACGCTGGTCAACACCGCGCGCGGCGGCGTGGTCGACCAGGCAGCGCTGCTCAAGGCGATGCAGGAGAAGGGCATCCGGGCGGCGGTCGATGTCTACCAGAACCAGCCCAGCCCGACCGACTCCGCCAGCGACATCGACCTCGCCAAGGCCGATGCGGGCAAGATCACCTTCGTCGGGACCCACCACTGTGGCGCCTCGACCGAGCAGGCCCAGGAAGCCATAGCCGAGGAGACGGTTCGGATCATCCGCGTGTATCGCGACACCGGCGACATTCCCAATGTGGTCAACCGGGCTTCGAAGTCGGCGGCGACCCGCCTGCTGGTGGTCCGCCACCTCAACAAGCCGGGCGTGCTGGCCCACGTGATCGGTCGGATCGGCGAGGCGAAGCTCAACATCGAGGAAATGGAGAACGTGATCTACGAGTCGGCCAAGGCCGCCTGCGCGAAGATCCAGCTCGACGCCGAGCCCGACGAGGCCACGATGGAGAAGATCCGGAAGGGCAACGAGCACGTGCTCAGCGTGGATTTGACCATCATCGAGTAAGCCCGAAGCCGTACAATGTAAACCGAGGGCCCGAGGCAACGCGGCACCTCCTGTTTGTCTGCCAACCCAAGTCCGCCATCACCCGGATCGCATCCGCGGAGGTACCTCAGATGTCCGAACGTGCCTTTAACTTCTCTGCCGGCCCCGGCGCGCTGCCCGAACCCGTCATCAAGCAAGCCCAGCAGGACCTGTGGAACTTCCAGGGATCGGGCATGGGTGTGTGCGAACTCTCGCACCGCGGCCCCGAGTTCGATCAGATCCTCGGCGAAGCGCTCGCCGACTGTCGCGAAGTCGGTTCGATCCCCGACTCCCACCACATCCTGTTCCTGCAGGGCGGGGCGACCACGCAGGCCGACATGGTCCCCATGAACTTCCTTAACGAGGGGATGACCGGCGACTACCTCGAGACCGGCAAGTGGGCCGAAGACGCGATCAAGGAAGCCGGCTACTACGCCAAGATCAACGGCGGCACGGTGCACGTCGCCGGCTCGACCAAGGACGAGGGCTACACCCGCCTACCGGCCGACAAGGAGTGCAAGTACGTCGATGACGCGGCGTACCTGCTCTACGTCTCGAACAACACGATCTACGGGCTGCAGTTCAACCGCGTGCCCAAGAGCAAGGCACCGAAGGTGTGCGACATGTCCTCGGACATGTTCTCGCGCCCGATCGACTGGTCGCACTTCGACATGGTGTATGCCGGCGCTCAGAAGAACCTTGGCCCATCCGGCCAGGCACTGGTCGTGATCAAGGACGAGTTCATGCAGAAGGCGCCGAAGAACCGCGTCGGCCGGATGCACGACTACAGCATCCACGCCGCCAAGGAGAGCCGCTTCAACACGCCGAACACCTTCGCGATCTACCTGATGGGCCAGACCTTCAAATGGATCCGTCGCGAGTTCGGTTCGCTGGACCAGGTGGACCAGTACAACCGCGAGAAGGCGAAGATCATCTACGACGCGATCGACAACTCTGACTTCTTCAAGGGCCACGTGCAGGAGCAGGACGCCCGGTCGCTGATGAACATCACGTTCACCACGCCGAACGCCGAGCTCGACGAGGAATTCTGCAAGGAAGCCAAGAAGCACGGCCTGCTCACCCTCGAGGGGCACCGGAGCATCGGCGGCATGCGCGCAAGCGTCTACAACGCGTTCCCGATCGAGGGCTGCCGCAAGCTGGCCGAGTTCATGAAGAACTTCGAGAGCCAGCACCGGACGCAGGTGGCGGGCGCTTCCGCCTGATCGAGCGTTCGACCGAGCTGGGACCAACCCCTCCCGACGGAGGGGTTTTTGTTGCGCCAGATGCGGACGCGGCGTATCTTGGCAGCCGATGTCAGATGCCACCCACACCAAACGGCGAAGTTTTCTCCCGCCTCACCGCCGCCTGCGGGCTCTTCATGTCGCGTTGTTTCTGGCATTCGGCGTCGCGCTTTTTGGGGCCGAATACTCGCGCCGGACCGCCGTGCGGGGACAGACCGCGATCATCGACTTCACGGACGCTTTGAGGGACCAGGGCGGCAGGGCGGCTTTGCTGCAAAGCGACGCGTTCTCGCTCGCCAACCAAGCCGACCCGCTGGAGCAGGCCGAGCTTGGGGCACGGCTGCGTGAAGATCTCGGAGCGCTGCGCTCGAGCCACGATCAGATCATCGCGACGATCGAATCGAGCCGACGCCTTCCCGCGAACGCCACGGATCCTTTCGAGCGAACGACCCCGTTGCTTCAGGAGATGGAGGACACGGTTGCGAGCAGCGGCCCTCTGGATCTCGGGGAGAGGATCGCACCCGTTCTCACGCAGTACCGCGCGGTCGTGCGGGAATCGGCTCGCAGGTCGCTCGAGTACGCTCGGGTCAACACCCGCGGCATTTCAGCGTTCTCGATGAGTCTGTTCGCGATCACAGCGGCGTTGCTGCTTGTCGAGGCGGTTGTTCTGATCGTGCCGGTGACACGGCGGCTGCGTGAGCAGTGGCGGAAGGCGATCAACCGGGGTACGGACGCGTCCCCCCTCTCGGATCGGTTCCGACGATTGGTGGAGAGCGCCTCTCGCATCGAAGGGCTTCGAGACGGGGAAGAGGACGGCCGCGTGATGTACGCGAGCGCGGGGCCGGATGGCGAATCGGTCCTCGACCTCGGCGAGCTCCGATCAATCCAGGCGAGCCTGCAATTGTTCGAGGCCGCAGTAACGAACAGCCGGGACGGCATCGTTATTGTCCGCCTCAGGCCAACACTCGAGATTGTTTTCGCGAACGACGCGATCTGCGAGCTCACCGGGCGAGGCCTGGATAATTTGATCGGCCGGTCACCGCTCGACCTGCACGACGACGAAACCGCGGGCACCGGGTCGCTCGTTGAGGCGATCAATGAACGCCAGGCTCGAACGGTGCAGTGCGTGCAGCACCGAACCACCGGAGAGCGAATCGTCACCGAGGTGGACACGATCCCAGTCGACGGCCCGGACCCCGAACGACCGTTCGTGGTGTTGGTCTATCGCGATGTGACCGGCCGGGTTGAAGCGCAGCGGGCGCTCCGCGAGAGCGCGGAGAGGTTTGAACTCATCGGGCGTGTGTCGCTCGACGGGATCTACGATCTCGACCTTCTGACGGGTCGATGCTGGCGGAACGAACCGATTCTCCGGATGTTCGGTCAGCCCGGCGAAGGGGAGGGATTCTTCGACTGGCTGCGAACGCGGATTCACCCGGACGACGCAGGCGACGTGATCGATCGGATGATCGAGTTCACGAAGTCCGATCGGAGTTCATGGGGCGCGGAGTACCGGCAACTCAAGACGGACGGCAGCTACGCGATTGTTGAGGATCAGGCCTCGCTTATACGCGATTCATCCGGTCAACCGATCCGGCTGGTTGGCGCACTCCGGGACATCACCGAACCGCGCGCGCATCAATGGGAAGTCGAGCAGTATGGCCAGCGCCTGCGACAGGTGCTCGACGATCAGACAGATCTGGTCTGCCGCTATGACCGCGAGGGGGTGCTGATCTTCGTGAATCAGGCGTACGCCGAGTACTTCGGGCGATCCCGCGAGGAACTCCTCGGCACGCCGTTCATCGAACTGATCCCGGAGGACGATCGGGAGGCGGCCACCCAGGCGATCCGGTCGCTCTCGCGCGAACGGCCGACCGCAACCAACGAACACCGGGTCGTGCTTCGCGATGGCGAGATCAGGTGGCAGCGATGGACGGACCGGGTCATCACCGGCGAAGACGGCGAGGTGGTCGCGTATCAGGCCGTCGGGCGCGACATCACCGAAGAGGTACTGGCCAAGCGTCGCGTGGAAGCCGCCGAGGGCCGGTACCGCGCGTTCATCCGAAACTCCAGCGAGGCGATTTTCCGACTCGAGTTCGAGCCGCCGATTGACACAAGCCTGCCCGCGGAGGAGCAGGCACGCCTTATCGTCGAGCGCGGCGTGATCGCCGAGGTGAACGACGCGTTCAGCCGAATGTACGGGCGCGAGTCGGCCGAGGAGTCGGTTGGGTTGACCCTTCGCGATCTTTTCAATGACGATCCCGGGTTGATCGAAGCGACCGAGCGAAACATCGCGGATCTCGCCCGGCAGGGATATCAGATCACCGGCCTGATCTCGCACGAAGTGAAGGCCGATGGCACTCCGGTCACCTTCAGCAACAACACGGTCGGGATCGTCGAGGACGGAAAGCTCACTCGGATCTGGGGAACCCAACTGGACATCACCGAGCAGCGTCTGACCGAACAGAAGCTCCGCGAAACAAACACGATGCTCGAGATCTTCATCGAGCGCGCACCGGCCTCGGTCGCGATGTTCGACCGCGATCTTCGCTACATCGCCGTCAGCCGACGCTGGATGACCGACTACGGCATCGAGGAACGCGACATCATCGGCAAGAGCCACTACGAGGTGTTCCCAGAGATAACCGGCGAGTGGAAGACGATCCACCAACGGTGCCTCGCGGGTGAGACTATCTCTCGCGAGGAGGACCCGTTCGAGCGAGCGGACGGCTCCGTGCAGTGGCTCCGCTGGGACGTCCGCCCGTGGCACAGGGAGGATGGCTCGGTCGGCGGCGTCGTCATGCTGACCGAGGACATCACGGAGCGTCGGCACGCTGAAGCGAGCCTGCGCCGAGTCAACGCCCAACAGGAGAGGCTGCTGACCGAACTCGATCACCGGGTCAAGAACGCGCTGGGCGGACTGCTGAGCCTGATCGAGATGGGCACGCACGAACAGACCGACGTCCGGAGCTACGCCGAGAGCATCGCTCGAAGGGTGCGTTCGATGGCGTCGGTCCACGCCATGCTCTCCGAGTCTCGATGGGAGCCGCTCGGGCTCGACGAGATCGTCAAAAACATCACACCGGCGGATGTCTCCGGGCGGCTTGCGCCCGATGGCCCGAGGGTGCTGATTCCCGCGCACCAGGCCACGCCGCTGGCGATGGTTCTGCAGGAGTTTGTCTCCAACAGCATGAAGTACGGCGCGCTGTCGCTCCCCGGAGGAGTAGCACGAGTCGAATGGAGTCCGCTGACCGACGGCGCGGGCGAGCAGAAGGACCTGAAGATCGTGTGGAGCGAACGCGGGGGACCGCCGGTGGAACCGCCCGAGTCCGAAGGCGTCGGCACACAACTCATCCGCGGCTTCGCACGGTTCGAACTTCGCGGCTCGGTCGAAATGGACTTCTCAGACCCGGCGGGAGTGTGCCACACCCTGGTCTGCCGGCTCGAGGACGGCACGGGCCCCGATCCCCATCCGGGCGCATGAAAAACCCGTCGCGCGTGAGCGCGACGGGTCGCAGGTGCGGCATCGGTGGTGGTGGGCACTGTGCCGCTGTGGTGTCCGGTGCGGGCCGACCTTCTCGGAGCGAGAAAGCCGACCCGGCTGGGGAATCGGATCGGTCGGTGGTAGCCGACCGATCCGTTGTGCAGGTGTGCGAGAGACCCGCGGAAAATGTGGCAGCGGAGGTCAGGACGCCCGATCGCGTTTGCGCGTCCTGAGTTCGCTCCGCGTCCGTGCGGGGCGACCGAACCGTTGCTTCTCCACGGGCGGGCGAATCCGTTCGCGTCGCTCGTACCTGCTCGGCCGTGCACAACTCCGGCCGAAGCGAATCCGTTCAATCCTGACCGCGCCGTTCCCGGCCCCGCCAGTCACCCGGGCTCAGCCCAGGTCTTTTCCGCGCTGCTCCAGTTTCCGGAGCAGTTCGGGGATCGAGCTCAGGCGAGCCTCATCCCCGCTCTTCCAGGCGGAGCGGTCCCGCACTTCGAGCCGATCGCCGCAGCCGATGAGCACGACCTCCTTGCCGAGCCCCGCGGCTGAAAGCATCGCGTCGGGGATTCGAATGCGGCCCGCGCTGTCGGTCTCCAATCGTGCCGAGCTGCCGAACAGCACCGCCTGCAACTCGGCAAGCTCCTCCGACGGCGTCAGGCCAGAGCCCAGTGCCGCCGAAGCCCGCTTGTTGAACTCGGTCTCCGTGTAGAGGCGAATCCTTCCGCCCGACCACGGCACCGCGAACCACGCTCCACCGTCCCGCTCGGCCACCCACCGTGCGCGGATCTCGGCTGGTACTGCCAGCCGCCCCTTCGCGTCGATGGTGTGTTCGAATTGGCCGATCAGGAGCACGCATCAACACTCCGGCGTGGTTACAACGAGCCAGAACAACTCGTCGGTCGGAAGTTACCCCACACCTCAACACACTGCAACACTTAGCCCCACATTTCGACACCATTTCCCCCACCGCGACCCCCGACCCCTTTCCGAACGCGCAGGCCTTGCACGTTGTGTCCGGATAATCCTTCTTGCGACTTCGACCGATAAACACGATAAAGCACACAACTTGTTGTGCCAGGCTGGAGCGCGAGGACTGATCTCGCCATCGGCGTGCAAATTTTCGCAAGAGTTCACTGCTCACCGTTTATCCACAAATCCACTTCGCCCCCGACCCGCTGGAGCCCCATGCCCAAGCAGTCGCCCAACAGAGCCGAGCGTCGAAATCCCGAGGCCGGGGTGCCGAGTGTGGCGGATCACCCAGCGATGCAACTCCTGCCCAGACCGTTGTTTGTGATTACGGCGTCGTTCGAGAACCACCGACGCGGCCAACTCGTGCCCTATGTGCAACTCGCGTCCACCTCGCCGCCGTGCGTCTCCGTGGCGATGCCCAAGGGCCAGCCGATTTCACCCCTGATCCGGGACTCGAAAGCGTTCGGACTGTGCCAGATCCCGGACTCGGATGAGTTTCTCGAACGGAAGTTCGCCCGTGCCCACCTGACCGGGTTCGACGAGCAGGACGAGGACCAGTTCGACTCGATCGAAACCGACCCCGGCGAAACGGGCTCGCCCCTGATCCGACGCGCCCTGCTCTGGCTGGACTGCCGCGTGAGCATGCACCTCGATCTCGATACGGACTTCGAGCTGTACATTGGTGAAGTCGTGGCCTCCAGCCTGAAATTGAAAGACGCCGAACCGCTCATCCGCATCGGCCCCCACGGCTGATCAACACGGCCGGCCATGGGGCCTACACTCGGCGGATGCCAGATTCGTTCACATTGCCAGAAGGCGGCACCCACCCCGTGTCGTCGGACAACCGCTTCGGCATGGACTACCGGAAGGCGGCCCAGGCGCTGGGACGCCCCCCCGCCGACATCATCGACGGTCACTCGCACATCAACGGCACCAGAGCGGCCGAGATCTACGCGGAAGTACGCGAAGCGTTTGGTGTGTCGCACACGTTCTCGCAGACCCAGCTCGCCCAGGCCGAGAACGTGAGGGGTGTCCTCGGCGATTCGGTCTCGTTCGTCGCCATCCCGGACTACATGTCCGACGACCCGCTCACCGCCCACACAACCGGCTTCATCCGCGCGCTGGACCGCTGGCACGAGCTCGGCGCCCGGATGGTCAAGTGGTGGTGCGGGCCGCGCGGGAGAGACGCGGGCAAGAGACTCGGCAACCCGAAGCTCATGACGCTGGAGTCCGACTGGCGCCGGCGTCAGATGGATCGTGCGGCGGAACTTGGCTACATGTTCATGGCCCACATCGCCGACCCGGACACCTGGTTCGAGGCGAAGTACACGGACGAGTCATTTTACGGGAGCAAGGCGTCGCATTACGACGCCCTCGAAGAACTCGCGGACATCTACACCTTCCCCTGGCTTATCGCGCACATGGGCGGGTGGCCGGAGGACCTCTCGTTCCTCGACGGACTGATGACGCGACACCCGAACTTCATCCTCGACACCAGCGCCACGCGCTGGATGGTCAGGGAACTCAGCAGACACCCGTCGTGCGAGTTGCTCGCGTTCTTCAGGAAGTTCGAAGGCCGAATCATTTTCGGCTCGGACATCGTGACGATGGATGCGCACCTCACCGGTGATGCGGGGCCGCGCGACATGGGCAAGCAGGCGTCATCGGAAGCGGAAGCATTCGACCTCTACGCCAGTCGGTACTGCGCTCTCCGCTTGATGTTCGAGACCGACTACCGAGGCGAGTCGCCGATCAGCGACCCCGACCTGCACATGATCAAGCCCGATCAGTATGGGTCCGGCGACGCCCCCCCGCTCACCGGCCATGCGTTCCCGGAGGACATCCTGCGCACGCTGTATCGCGGCGCGACGACGGACACGCTGCTGCGTTGGTACGCGGGCGAGACCGTCAGCCTCCCCTGAGCGTTGAGAGCATCAGATGCGTCCAGCGGCGCGAGAGAGCGCGCTGAGCAGGCGGCTGAACCGCCGCGACATCTCCGGATCGAGACGGGCACTGACTGTTCCATCCAGCACGCCCGAACCGATGCGGTCCTTGAAGCCGGGGGTCGAGGCGAGGAATCGCACCGTGGCCTCGCGCATCTGGCCGCCGAAACGGTCGGAACCCGGCTCACGGGTGAACACGCGGCTGGGGAGCATGAAACCCCCGCCGCCGTACACCCCGATCGCGTCGCCCGCGAGCACGTAGTGACTGAGGGTGACATTCGAGGCCGAGAACTCGATCGGTGTCCGCCCCGCGCGGGGCGTCAGGAACATGTGCACATGCAGGATCTGTGCGCCATCCGGCGCGACCTCAGAGCGGTTCTCACCGCCGATGATCGCGTCGAGTTGCTGCGAAGTGAGATCGGTGAAGTACAGGTCGGCGGTGTTCTCGTCCACGAATGTGTAGACCGCGGTCTGGAAGGACACATCAAGACGGGTCGACTCGGTGGTCG